>NZ_NPEX01000139.1 GCF_003258865.1 Rhodoplanes roseus
GCGCTTCGCCACGAACTCCGGAGCGTAGAACCCGGTGCGGGCCTTCTCGATGGCGGCGCGCACGGGCGAGCCGGCCGCGACACCGAGCGTGACGCGGTCCATCATGTCGAAGCCGGCCCCGGCATGGCCGATGTTGCGCTGGAGCGTCTGCTGCGCCTCCGGGGCGAGGTGCCGTTTGCCGGCGAGCGCATTGGAGATCGCCACCGAAATCTCGCCGCCGTCGAGGCGGGCCAGCCAGGCCGCGTCCTTCAGGATCATCATCTGGTCCATGAAGGCGTCGCGGTTGCGGGTCGCCGCGTCGATCGCCGTGCTGGTCCGCAGCATCGAGTCGATCAGCGCGTCGGCGCTGGCGACGATCTCCTTGCCGAGATCGGCCCGGCGCTGCGCCTTCGGCTTCAGCACCTCGGCGGCCGCCTCCTTGTCGAGGGCGAGATAACGCTGGACCAGCGGCCCGAACTCCCGCGCGACGGCGTCGCGTCCCTCGAATTCGACGTCCGGCAGCAGCCGCGCCGCGCTCTGGAGCGCCGGATTGCCGGAGCCCCGCGCGTCCTCGATCTGCTTGAGCTGGGCGGCGTCGACGACGCCGTCGAAGGCGAGCGCCCGCGGCGTCAGGGCCCGCGCGAGCCGGAGATTGGACAGGCCGCGGAACAGGTCGCTCGACACCTCGGCGACGTCCGCCAGGCGCGTCGCGGTGCGCAGATTGCGCCAGGCGTCCATGGCCCCGGCCGCCAGGACCAGGACGACGACGGCCGACATGACGAGGATGATGGACTTCAGAAGGATATTCGAGGACACGCGATTGAACATCGGACCCTGCTCGGCATGAGAGTTGCGGAAAATACTGTCGGCTGTTCGTGTTAACCGGCCGTGAAAGATGGGAAAATCTGTACAGCGGAACGTATTCTCCGCCGCCTGGAGACAGAATTAGCCTCATCCCAAAACCAGCCACTTCGTATTAGGCGGGCGGCAGCCGTCGTGGGCGCCGTCGGCCGTCCGTCAGGAGGAGCGTCATGGCCAACCGTCACCGCGGCGAGATCGACGCCGAGATCGGAGGCACGCGGCGGCGCCTCGTGCTGACGCTCGGGGCGCTGGCCGAGCTCGAGGCCGCCTTCGGGGTCGACGACCTCGCGGCGCTGGCCGAGCGGTTCTCCGGGGGGCGGCTGGCGGCCCGCGACTTGGTCCGGGTCGTCGCGGCCGGGCTGCGCGGGGCCGGCGAGAGCGTCAGTGACGACGAGGTCGCGGCCATGACGGCGCCGGGCGGTGCGGCCGGCTTCGTGCGGATCGCGGCCGAGCTTCTGGCCGTGACGTTCGGCGACGCCGACCCGCAGGGCCGGGGGCCGCCGGACCGGGCAGGGGGCCACCCGGGCCCTCGCATGCCGCAGGATCCGCGGCGCGGGTGAGATCCCCGGCGGCGCCGTTTCCCTGGAACGAGGCGATCGGCATCGGCCTCGGTGTCCTGCGGCTTTCTCCCGACGCGTTCTGGACCATGACGCCGCGCGAGCTCGCGCTGGCGCTGCAGGCCCGCGGCCTCGGCGTCGCGGCGCCGCTAACCCGCGCGACCCTCGACGACCTGATCAGGAGACACCCCGATGGCTGAGAGCTGCGACGGCGAATGCATGGCCGAGTGCCCCTGCTTCGACGAAACGGACCGTAAGGCCAGGAAAACCTCCGAAGGTCTGCTCGAGATGCAGATCAACGCCAAGGCGTTTTCCAGCGCGATGTCGAGCGCGCTGGCGAGCGCGGTCACGGGCGGCAAGCAGCTCGACGACGTGCTGAAGTCGCTGGCGCTCCGTCTGTCCGACATGACCCTGAAGGCGGCGCTGACGCCGCTGACCAATGCGATCGCGACCGATATCTCCAAGCTGGTGGGCGGCTCGTCCGGGGGCTCGGCCGGCAGTTCGTCGGGAGGATTGTCATCCCTGCTCGGCCTCGCCGCCGCGACCGGCGCGATCAAGCCGTTCGCGGCCGGCGGGGTGATCGGCACGCCGACCTATTTTCCGCTCGCCGCCGGCGGGCTCGGGCTCGCCGGTGAAACCGGACCCGAGGCGATCGTCCCCTTGGCGCGCGGCTCGGACGGACGGCTCGGGGTCGCCGGCGGTGGCGCCGGGCCGACCCGGGTGACCATCAACATCGCGGCCCAGGACGCGGCGAGCTTCCGCGGCTCGGAGGTCTATCTCACGGGCCAGATCGCCCGTGCGGTCGCCCGCGGCCGCCGCGGCCTGTGACCGGCAGGAGCGACCCATGGCGACCTTCCACGAGGTGCTGTTCCCGCTCGACATCGCGCTGAGGAGCGCCGGCGGGCCGGAGCGCCGGACCGAGATCGTGACGCTCGGCTCCGGCCGCGAGGAGCGCAACGCGCGCTGGGCGCATTCGCGCCGACGATACGACGCCGGCTACGGCACCAAGACGGTCGCGGCGTTGTCGGCCGTGATCGCCTTCTTCGAGGAGCGGCGCGGACGCCTCCACGGCTTCCGCTGGCGCGACCGGCTCGACCACTCCTCGGCCGCGTCCGCGGCACCCGGCCCGCTCGACCAGCCGATCGGCACCGGCGACGGCACCACGGCGCGCTTTCCCCTGGTGAAGACCTATGGCGGGCTGCACGCGCCGTATCGCCGGCCGATCGAGAAGCCGGTCGCCGGCAGCGTGAGGATCGCGGTCGGCGGCCTCGTGCAGGCCGAGGGCACGCAGTTCGCCTGCGATCCGACCACCGGGCTGGTGACGTTCCTGGCCGGCCATGTGCCGGCGAGCGGCGCCGCCGTCACGGCCGGCTTCCTGTTCGACGTGCCGGTGCGGTTCGACACCGACTATCTCGAGATCGACCTCACCGCCTTCGAGGCCGGTGCGATCCCGAAAATTCCGCTGATCGAGATCCGCCCCTGACGCTCGGGCGGGACGTGGAGCCCATCATGAGAGAGATCCCGGCCGCTCTGCAGGACAAGCTCGACTCCGGCGTCACCACTTTGTGCCGTTGCTGGGTTCTTCGCCGTCCCGACGGCGTCGTGCTCGGCTTCACGGACCACGACGAGGATCTCGTCCTCGATGCGATGCCGTGCCGGGCCGGCAGCGGCCTCGACGCCTCGGAGGCGACCGCCCGGTTCGGGCTGCAGGTCGACGGCGGCGAGGTGTCGGGCGCGCTCGCCGACGAGGCGCTCTCCGAGGCCGATCTCGCCGCCGGGCGCTACGACGGCGCCACCGTCGAGACCTGGCTGGTCGATTGGAGCGAGCCCGGGCTGCGCGTGCTGCTCGCGGTCGCGACGCTGGGCGAGGTGCGGCGCGAGGACTGCGCCTTCACGGCGGAGCTGCGCTCGCTCGCCGAGAAGCTGGCGCAGGAGAGCGGGCGCCTCTACACGGCCGCCTGCACGGCCGATCTCGGCGACGCGCGGTGCGGGGTGGATCGTTCGGGTGCGGCGTTCCAGGCGAGCGGCAGCGTCGCCACGCTCGCCGGCACCTCGACGTTTCGGGCCGACGGGCTCGGCGATTTCGCCGACGGCTGGTTCACGGCCGGCCGGCTCGCCTTCACGAGCGGCGCCAATACGGGGCTCGCCAGCGAGGTGAAGCTGCATGCCGTCGATGCGGTCGGCGTCGGCGTGACGCTGTGGCAGGCGATGCCGGAGCCGATCGCGCCGGGCGACGCCTTCGTGATCACGGCCGGCTGCGACAAGCAGTTCGCCACCTGCCGCGACCGCTTCGCCAATGCGCAGAATTTCCGCGGCTTCCCGCACATCCCGGGCAACGATTACGTCATCGGCCACGCGTGAATGTCATCGAGAGTCTCTTCCGAGCTCAGTGCTCGTGGCAGCCCCCCACCCCCGACCCCTCCCCGCCACTCGCTTCGCGAACGGGGGGAGGGGAGTCGAGCCGCCTCGACTCTCTCTGTTCGCACACGGCGCTGCGGCTCCCCTCCTCCCACGCACGTCGTGCGTGATGGGGAGGGGTCGGGGGTGGGGGGCTCTTCAGGCCGAACTGATCACGAACAGCATATGGAGACTCGCCGTGTCCACGCTCCACGCCTCGATGCCGCGTGAAAACATCGTCGCCGAGGCGCGGAGCTGGATCGGCACGCCGTACCGGCATCAGGCCTCCCTGAAAGGGGTGGGCTGCGATTGCCTTGGGCTGGTGCGCGGGGTGTTTCGCGCGATCTGGGGCGATGAGCCCGAAGCGGTGCCGCCCTATACGCCGGACTGGGCGGAGGCGACCGGGCGGGACACGCTCTTCGCCGCTGCGACGCGCCATCTGATCACCATCGATCCGGTCGCGAGGCGGCCCGGCGACGTGCTGCTGTTCCGCTGGCGCGCCGGCCTGCCGGCCAAGCATGCCGCGATCGTCGTGTCGACCGCGACCATGGTCCACGCCCACGACGGCGCCTGCGTCGCCGAGGTCGCGCTGGCGCCCTGGTGGCGTCGCCGCATCGCCGGCGCGTTCCGCTTTCCGGGCGTGAGCTGATCACGTCGCGATTGATTGTCCCCACCGCGCCCGGAGCGGTGACGACACGCTCTCTCTCGGTCTCTCTCGGTCGGGTGCTCCCATGGCCTCCCTCGTTCTCTCGGTTGCCGGCGGTGCGGTCGGCGGTGCCGTGTTCGGTCCGGTCGGCGCGATCGCCGGCCGCATCGCCGGAGCCGTGGTCGGCAACACGCTCGACCATGCGCTGCTCGGCGGCGGCAGCGATCGCGTGATCGAAGGTCCGCGCCTCGCTGATCTCGACGTCATGGCGTCCACCGAGGGCGCGCCGATCCCGCGCGTCTACGGCCGCGCGCGCCTCGCCGGACAGGTGATCTGGGCGACGCCCATCGAGGAGGCCGCCAGCACCACCGAGGAGTCGTCCGGCGGCAAGGGCATGGGCTCCTCGGGCGGCACGACGTCCACGACCACCTACAGCTATTTCGCCGACATCGCGGTCGGGCTGTGCGAGGGGCCGATCGGCCGCGTCGGCCGCATCTGGGCGGACGGCGATCTGCTGGACGTCTCCGGCCTGACCATCCGGGTCCATCGCGGCGACGAGGACCAGACGGCCGATCCGCTGATCGTCGCGAAGCAGGGGAGCGACGGCACCCCGGCCTATCGCGGCCTCGCCTATGTGGTGTTCGAGCGGCTGCCGTTGGCACGCTACGGCAACCGCATCCCGCAGCTCGCCTTCGAGGTGATGCGGCCAGTCGGTGCGCTGGAGACGATGGTGCGCGCCGTCACGCTGATCCCCGGCTCGACCGAGTTCGGCTACGCGCCCGCCACCGTGGTGCAGCTCACCGGGCCCGGGCAGACGGCGGCGGAGAACCGCCAC
Organism: Rhodoplanes roseus; assembly: GCF_003258865.1. Classification (GTDB taxonomy): domain Bacteria; phylum Pseudomonadota; class Alphaproteobacteria; order Rhizobiales; family Xanthobacteraceae; genus Rhodoplanes; species Rhodoplanes roseus. The sequence continues at coordinate 5,276 of NZ_NPEX01000139.1, forward strand.
GTCACCACGGCGGCCTCGGATGTCGAGGCGGCGCTCGACGACTTGCAGGCGACGTGCCCGAATCTCCAGGAGGTCGCCGTCGTGGTCGCGTGGTTCGGCACCGATCTGCGCGCCGGCGCCTGCGAGATCGTGCCGGCCGTCGACTCCGCCATCAAGCGGACGCACCCGGTCTCCTGGTCGGTCGCCGGACTTTCGCGCGGCGCCGCCCGCGTCGTGTCGCAGGTCGACGGGCGCCCCGCCTTCGGCGGCACCCCGTCGGACGCGAGCGTGCGCGACCTGATCGCCGAGCTCAAGGCGCGCGGCCTGAAGGTCACGCTCTATCCGTTCGTGATGATGGACGTGCCGGCCGGCAGCGGGCGGCCCGATCCGTGGACCGGCGCCGCGTCGCAGCCGGCCTATCCGTGGCGCGGCCGGATCACCTGCGATCCGGCGCCGGGCCGCACCGGTTCGCCGGACGGCACCGCGGCCGTGCAGGCGCAGATCGATGCGTTCTTCTCCGGCGCCGATGAGGACGCGTGGTGCTACCGCGGCATGGTGCTGCATTATGCCGAGCTGGCGGCGGCCGCCGGCGGTGTCGCTGCATTCCTGATCGGCTCCGAGCTCGTCGGCCTCACGCGGCTGCGCAGCGCGTCCGGCGTCTACCCGGGCGTGACGGCGCTGGCGGCGCTCGCCGCCGACGTGAAAGCAATCCTCGGCCCCGGCACCTGCGTCACCTACGGGGCCGACTGGACCGAGTACGGCGCCCATGTGGTGGACGCGGCCGCGACCGAGGTGCGCTTTCCGCTCGATGCGCTGTGGGCCTCGCCGGCGATCGACGCGATCGGCATCGATTGGTACGCGCCGCTCGCCGACTGGCGCGACACCGCTGACCATCTCGACCGCGCGCTCGCGGACGACATCCACGATCGTGATTACCTCGCCCGCAATCTGCGGGCCGGCGAGGCCTTCGACTGGTTCTACGCCGACGAGACCGCGCGCCTCCTCCAGATCAGGACGCCGATCACCGACGGTCTCGGCCAGCCGTGGATGTTCCGGCAAAAGGATCTCTGGAGCTTCTGGCCGAACCCGCATCACGAGCGCGTCGGCGGCGTCGCGCTGGCGAGCCCGACCGCCTTCGTGCCGCGGTCGAAGCCGATCCGCCTCACCGAGGTCGGCTGCCCGGCGGTCGACAAGGGCGCCAACCAGCCGAGCGTGTTTCCCGACGCGAAATCGTCCGAGGGCGGCCGGCCGTGGTTCTCGACCGGCCGTCGCGACGACCTGATCCAGCGCCGGTTCCTCGAGGCCGTGCTCGCGACCTTCGATCCGGCGCACGGGGCGAGTCAGGAGACCAACCCGGTGTCGCCGCTCTATGGCGGCCGCATGGTCGATCCGGCGTCGATCACGCTGTGGACCTGGGACGCGCGGCCCTGGCCGCAGTTCCCGGCCGCGACCGACGTGTGGAGCGATGCGGTGAACTGGGAGACCGGCCACTGGCTGACCGGACGACTCGGCGCCTGTCCGCTGGATGGACTCGTCGCCGCGATCCTGGCCGACGCCGGCGTGTCGGATTGCGATACGCGTCGGCTCGGGGAGGGGCCCGACGGCGCCGTGATCGACCGGCCGATGACGCCGCGCGCCGCGATCGAGCCGCTCGCCGCGGCCTACGGCTTCGATGCGGTCGCGCAGGGCGACACGCTGCTGTTCCGGCCGCGCGGCCGTGCGCCTGTCGCCGAGATTCTCGAGGACGACCTGGTCGCGCCGGAACGTGGCGCCGCCGCGAAGCTGGTGCGGGCGCAGGAGACCGAGCTGCCGGTCGCCGTGTCGCTCGGCTTCACGGAGGCTGCGTCCGACTATCGGCGTGCCGCCGTGCAGTCGCGCCGGCTGGTCGGCGGTGCCGCCCGCATGCTGCAGGCCGACCTCGCCGTTGTGATGGAGCGGGGCGAGGCGGAGCGCCGCGCCGAGATCCGGCTTCAGGACATGTGGGCCGGGCGCGAGCGCGTGAGCTTCGCGCTGCCACCGTCGTGCCTGGCATTGATGCCCGGCGACGTCGTCGCGCTCACGGTCGCGGGCCGGCGGCGGCTCGTCGAGATCCAGGAGCTGGTCGATGCCGGCACCCGCGCCGTGACGGCGCAGTCGATCGATCCGGAGGTGTTCTCGCTGCCGCTGCCGGTGCGCCCGCGTCCGACGCCGCGCCTGCCGGATCCGGTCGGCCCGGCCGCCGTCGTGGCGCTGGACCTGCCGACCCTGCCGAGCGACAGCGGGACGGTGCTGACCCGCGTCGCCGTGCTGTCGGATCCGTGGCCCGGCCCGCTCGCGGTGTGGCGTGCTTTCGACGGCGCGACGTTCGAGCGGATCGCCACCGCCGCGGCGCCCGCCGTGATCGGCGAGACGCTCGATCCGGTGCCGGCCGGGCCGACCGGTCGGATCGATCGCCGCACCGCGTTCCGGGTGCGGCTGTTCGGCGGCGTCCTCGCCGCGATCGGCGACGCGGCGCTTCTGGCCGGCGGCAACGCCGCCGTGCTGGTCGGGCCGGACGGGCGTTGCGAGGTCTTCCAGTTCGCCGCGGCCGAGCTGGTCGGCGTGCGAACCTGGCGGTTGTCGCGGCTGCTGCGTGGGCAGGCCGGCACCGAGCATGCGGTGGCCGCGCCGCTCGCCGCCGGTGCGACCCTGGTGAAGCTCGACGACGTGCTGCTGCCGGTGGCGCGCGGCATCGACCTGCTCGGCCGCACCATGACGCTGCGCGTCGTCGCGGCGGATCGTTCTCACGGCGACGCCAGTGCGACCGAGATCGTGATCACGCCGCAGCCGACCGCGCTGCGCCCGCTGTCGCCGGTCCATGTGCGGGCCCGGCGCTCCGCCGAAGGCGTGCGGCTCTCCTGGATCCGCCGCACGCGCCGCGACGGCGATTCCTGGGACGTCGCCGACGTGCCGCTCGGCGAGGACGGCGAATCCTACGCGGTCGACATCTTGGCCGGCAGCACGGTGGTGCGGACCCTCGCGACCGCCGGGCCCGCCGTGCTCTACGCCGCCGCCGACGAGATCGCCGACTTCGGCGCGCCGCAGGCCGGCCTGTCGGTCCGGATCGCGCAGGTTTCCGCGGCGGTGGGCCGCGGCGTCGCGGCCGAAGCCGTGCTCGCCCTCTGACAATCCAAGCTCTGGAGACGCCGATGACCGACACGGTCCATCTCGGCCTGCCGCTGCTCGCCGCGGCGCAGGCCCAGAAGCACGTCACCCACAACGAGGCGCTGCAGCGCCTCGACGCGCTGGTGATGCTCGCGGTCCTGGATCGCGACCTGACGGCGCCGCCGGCCTCGCCCTCCGAGGGCGATCGTTATCTGGTGAAGGCTCCCGGCAGCGGCGGCTTCGCCGGCCGGGGCAATCACGTCGCGCATGTCGTCGACGGCGGCTGGGACTTTCTCGCGCCGGGCCCGGGCTGGATCTGCTGGGTCGCCGACGAGGCGGCGCTGCTGGTGTGGTCCGGCACCGCGTGGCTGTCGCTCCCCGAGGTGATCGGCAGCGGCGCCGCGCTGCAGAATCTGGCGCGGCTCGGGATCGGCACCACGGCCGACGCGGCCAATCCGCTCGCCGCCAAGCTCAACAACGCGCTGCTGGCCGCCAGGCGGAGCTCGGACGGCGGCGACGGCTCGCTGCGCCTGAAGCTCGACAAGGAGAGCGCCGACAAGACCGCGTCGCTGCTGTTCCAGGACGGCTGGTCGGGCCGCGCCGAGATCGGCCTCGCCGGCGACGACGATCTGCGCGTCAAGGTCTCGCCGGACGGCGCGACCTGGCTCGACGCGATCCGGATCGATCGCGGCACCGGCCGCGTCTCCTATCCGGCCTTCGGCGGGCCGCGCGAGGTGCTCACCGCCGACCGCACCTACTGGGTCCGCACCGATGGATCGAACGCCAACGACGGTCGCAGCGACACGCCGGCAGGCGCGTTCCTGACCTTCCAGCGCGCCGTCGACGTGGTGCGCCAGACCCTCGACCTCGCCGGCTTCCAGGTCACCATCCGGGCCGGAGGTGCCGGCGGAACCTTCACGGGGGGCGTCTCGGTGAACGGTCCGCTGGTCGGCGCCCGCGGGATGGACGCGCTCGTCCTCCTCGGCGACACCACCACGCCCGCCAATGTCGTGCTGCAGACCACCGACGCCCTCTCGGTCGTCCGCGCCTACCAGGGCGCCCAATTCTCCATCGCCGGCTTCAAGCTCACCTCCACCTCCGGCATCCTGCTGGACGCACTGAACTTCGGGGGGATCCGAGTCACGGGACGAATGGAATTCGGGAGCACCGCCAACGTCCATGTCTTCGGACGTCGGATGAGCTACATCGATCTGGGCAGCATGAGCTACACCATTTCAGGAGGCGGCCTCTACCATCTCCGGGCCACCAACAACTCGATCGTATCGGCTCAGAACGCGACTGTCTCTCTCGTCGGGTCTCCGGCCTTCACGGCCTTTATCAACGTATCGGCGATTTCGGAGGTGATCAGTGTCGGCGCCGCCTTTACCGGAGCAGCTACGGGTCTCCAATATTCGGGTGATACCAACAGCGCCCTGATCAACGGCGCGACCCTGATTCCGGGGTCCGGAAACACGTCCGCGACCGGCTTCCAGATTCAGTGACAGACCCGTTACTTCTGCGGCTCGACTGCGGAGCGGCTGGCGAAAACCACAGCGCCCGGACGATCCCAGATCAGCTCGTAACCGAGGCGCGCCAGGCCGGCGCGGTTCCGCTCGTCCATGCGCAGCCGATACACGACCGAGGGTGGCCGTTCTGCGAAATAACTGGCAAATGGCCCGTTGACCTTGCCTTCGATCGCGGCGACGAGGTCGAAGGAGACTCCATAATTGGACCGCGACGCTGGAAGAACCGCGATCGCCTGCTCCGCGATGCCTGCGAGGTCGATGAAGATGACTTGATCCGGCCCGAAGGAGCGCCGAAGAAAATACGGAAAGAAACCGGCTTGACCACTGGCCACAGTGACAGGTCCAGGTGTGGAGTGCACGATATCGGCGAGGGGACCCGCGATGAGTGGTGCCGTGTCCCGCATATCCCGATCGTGAGCACAGTTCCCGGACAGCATGTGATCCAGAAGTGCGTGGAGGTCGAACAGCGTTGTGACCGGTACGGGAGTCGCGCAATCACGTGGACTCGTAGCCCGAACCTGCGTGGCCGCAAGCACCGTCAGCGCGACCACTGATGCAGTTACCCACCGAGTGAAGGCACGCCCATTCAACCGGGCGACGAGGCGCGCAAGGATCAGGAACACGGCGATGTTCAAGAGCGGGATGACCGCGACCTCGAAACGGAAATACTCCATCCAGTTTCCACCCGAGAGAATGACGAACCCGCTTTGTCCGGCGGCGATGGCGCCGATGATGCCGAGCATCGTCCAGCCATTGGCGCCCTTGCGGCCACGGATGCCGTCAACCAACATCTTGCCGGTCGCGACTGCTGAGCAGGCCAGCGCGACGAGCTGAACATATCCCCAGGGTGAGGACGAGTAGTAGTCCGCGAGGTAGGAGACGCCCCGGCGGAGCGCCTCCGGGTTTGCTGCGACCTTCGCATAGACGGGATTGGGCCACGGCAGTCCAGTGAACCACCAGCGCAAGCCGATCGTGACCAGTAACACGACGAAGGGGACGCCGCAGCCGATCAGAATGAGCCGGAGCCGTCCGGCGATAGGCCGATTCAAAGCCAATACAAAAAAGGTCACCCCGATCGGCCAGAATCCCTCTGTCCTCGTAAGAACCAGGATCGCGGACCACAGCGCCAGAAAGCCGATCGATGGACGTGCGAGAATGGCCGCTTCCTCGATCACGCGGGCCAACGCGATTCCGAACAAGGTGAGAAAGAGTGCGTGATAGGGCGTTTCTAAACCGCCGAGCGTCCAATAGCGGAACGATGGGCACGCTGCTGTGGCGACGACGGCGGCGATGGCAAGTGGATCCGGCGCTATGGTCCCAAAAAATCGCACGCGGCTCCGCCAGATCACCCATAAGGTGGCGCAGCTCGCTAACAGTCCGATCAGCTTGGTAGCCAGAAGAGCCTGTTCTGGCGTGAGCCATCGGGTGGGCGCGGCGATCCATGCGGCCAAGTGCGACGAGGCAATTTCCTGGGGCTCGAAATTGTAGTTCACAAACCATTTGGTGAACGTGAAGGTTTGACCGGCCCAGAGCATGATGAAAGTGTCGTCGCGCCCTGCAGCGAGGAACGGAACGATCGAGAATACGACGAAGCCGATCGTCACGAGGATCATGCATGTCGGTCCGATCCATTCCGACCGGCTCGGCGTCGGTGCCACCCTGAGTTCCATCGCGTCTGCTCCCCACCACATCGGTCACTGTCGCGCTGCCGACAGGATCGGCTCGGCACGGCCAAATCGTCCTGTCTGGGGGAGCACTGAATCGGGTTTTCCCGGTGGGCTGTGCTCGGCCGCAACTTAGCAGACGTGTTCCGGTGTCGCTACCTCGACACCACCACCCGCCGATCTCCGGCGTCGTTCAGAGAGATCCGACATGGCAAAAGCGACTTATGAGGAGGCGCTGCGGCGTCTGCTCGTGCACGAGGGCGGCTACTGCGATCATCCGAGCGACCCGGGTGGGCCGACCAAGTACGGCATCACGATCTTCGACTATCGCAAGTACATCGACGCGCGCGGCACGGCGGCCGACGTGCGGGCCATGACGGTCGATCAGGCCAAGGCGATCTACCGGGCGCGCTACTGGGACGCGCAGCGCTGCGATGCCCTGCCGGCCGGGGTCGATTACGCGGTCTTCGACTACGGGGTGAACTCGGGCGTCGGCCGGTCGGGCCGGGTGCTGCGGCGGTTGCTGGGTCTGCCGGCCGACGGTCATGCCGTGACCGATGCCGTGATCGCGGCCGCGGCGGCGCGCGATCCGGCCCGGCTCGTGCAGGCGATCTGCGACGAGCGGCTGCGTTTCCTGAAATCGCTGCGGACCTGGCCGGTGTTCGGGGCAGGTTGGGGGCGCCGCGTCGCCGAGGTGCGGCGCGTGGCGCTCCGCATGGTGACGGGACGGCCGGCCGGTGCGGACACCAGGCGCGCCGGCCGTGCCATCGCGGCCGGCGGGGCCGCGGTGGGCGGCGCGGGCGGTCTCGCCCATCAGCACGGGGTGACGATCGAGGCGATCGTCGCCGTCCTGGTGCTCGCGGCGATGTCCGCCGGCGCGATCTGGTTGGTGCGCCGGTGGCGGGCCGGCCGCACGCCGACCGGCAAGGCGATGGAGCCGGACCTTCAACCCGCACAGGGAGGCCGACATGGACTGGCGTGATCTCGGCGGGGCCTTGGCGAAAGCCGGAGCTCCGATCATCGGCGCGGCGCTCGGCGGGCCGTTCGGCGGGCTGATCGGCCAGGCGATCGGCGGCGTCGTGGCGGACGCGCTCGGCGTCGAGGCGACGCCGGCGGCGGTCGACACGGCGATCCGCAACACCCCGGCCACCACCATCCAGGACAAGCTCGCGGCGGCCGAGAGCGAGGCGCAGGCCCGCTGGCCGGCGCTGGCCGAAATCGCCAAGGCCGAGGCCGAGGCGCAGGCCCGCGCGCTCGCCGAGACCAACGCGACCATGCGGGCCGAGCAGGCGTCCGGCGACGTGGTGCAGCGCTGGTGGCGTCCGCTCTACGCCTTCGAGCTGACCCTCGAATGCGCGGCGTTCTGGGCCGTGCTGACCGTCGCGCTGGCCCGCAGCGACACCGCCCCGCTCAACGCCGCCATCAATGCGACCGGGCTCCTGACGCTGTACTGGGGCGCGCGGTTCGCCGTGCTCGGCGTCTACGTCAACGGCCGCTCGCGCGAAAAGCAGGCGGCGCTGACCGGGGAGCCGGTCCCGGGCGTCGTCGGGGCCGTGGTCAAGGCGGTCCGGGGCCGGAAATGAGCAGGCCCGGCGGGCCCGGCTGGACAAGGCTCGCACGAATCGTCGACGCTCGGTCCGGCCGGTGCCGTGGACCATCCGGCATCGACCGGGCATTGCGGTGGGGACCGCCGTACCTACATCGGGACGAACGATCCGCCCGCCGACCCTATTGTCGACGCGGACCGGGTGCACATCTCCCGCCACCGTCCACACGGCGGGACCTTGACGGTCCGGCGAGGCACGACATGACGCCGCGAACACTTCTGGTTGCGCTCGGCACGGCGGTCTCGGCCGCCGCCCTGGGGGCGTGGGTGGGTCCCTGCGTGGCGGCCGACCCGGAGCCGCGGCCCGAGATGCGGCCCCAGTCCGTCGCCACTCCGGCCAAGCCGGAGGGCAACGGCACCACCGGGACGGCGACGCCCCCCGGGCTGCGCTGCCTCACCCGGGCCGAGCAGCGGGCGCGCAGCGCCGCCCATCAGGTGGTGCCGCTCGCCAAGGCGGCCCAGGCCGTGAAGGCGAAGCAGGGCGAGCTCCTGCGGGCGCGGCTGTGCGAGCAGAACGGCCGCCTCGTCTACCTGCTGACCGTGCTGCCGCGCGGCGGCAAGCTGGTCCGCGCCACCGTGGATGCCGGCACCGGCACCCTGGTCGGCGGGCCGTGAGCCGCGCTGCCGGCCGAGCACGGCCACATCGAACGAACTGAACACTTGGACACGCCTCCCCACTCGCATTAAGGAACACGCGGCCGCCGCCGTCCGGATCCGGAACCGGCCGGCGACGCTCCGAAAGGAACCGAGACCATGCGGCTCCTGGTCGTCGAGGACGATCCCGACCTCAATCGCCAGCTCGCCACCGCGCTGATCGACGCCGGTTACGTGGTGGACCGCGCCTCCGACGGCGAGGAGGGGCACTATCTCGGCGAGACCGAGCCCTACGACGCCATTATCCTGGACATCGGCCTGCCCAAGATGGATGGCCTCTCGGTGCTGGAATCCTGGCGCCGGGCGGGCCGCGTGATGCCGGTGCTGATGCTCACCGCGCGCGACCGCTGGAGCGACAAGGTGCAGGCCTTTGACGCCGGCGCGGACGACTACGTGGCGAAGCCGTTCCATCTCGAGGAGGTGCTGGCCCGCATCCGGGCGCTGCTGCGCCGCTCGGTCGGCCACGCCAAGAGCGAGTTCCTGTGCGGCCCGGTGCGGCTCGATTCGCGCACCGGCCGGGTCACGGTCGACGGCGCCCCGGTGAAGCTCACCTCGCACGAGTATCGGCTGCTCTCCTACCTGATGCACCATTCTGGCCGGGTGGTCTCGCGCACCGAGCTGGTCGAGCACCTCTACGACCAGGACTTCGACCGCGACTCCAACACCATCGAGGTGTTCGTCGGACGCATCCGCAAGAAGCTCGGCGTCGACGTGATCCAGACGGTGCGCGGCCTCGGCTACCTGCTGGCAGCGCCGACCGAGGGGCGCTCGTGATCGGCTCGGCCGAACGGCGCGGCATCCTCTGGCGCACCTCTCCCCTTTGGCGAGAGGTCGACGCGCGGAGCGCGTC
>NZ_NPEX01000140.1:0-11747 GCF_003258865.1 Rhodoplanes roseus
GGACTTCGTCCGCCGACCTCCCCCCTCCAGGGGGAGGTGTGCCGCGTCAGCCGCAGCGCACGGAATCGCAGATCCTCTTTCACCCCGTCGTCTTCTGGCCCATGGCGATGGCGTTGACGGTGAGCAGCAGGGCGTCGAGCGTCGGCTCGTCGGGGGCCTTGCGGTAGCGGCGCAGCAGCGCGACCTGCTCGTGATGCAGCCAGGTGAGGCCGCGGGCCCGCATCTCGATGGTGCGCAGGAAGCGCGGCCGGCGCTCCTCTGCCGCCGCCGGGAACAGCGCCGCCACGGCGGTGCGGGTGCGCTCTTGCTCGGCCAGGATCGTCGCCATCATGCGGTCGCGCAGGTCGGCGTCGTCCACCAGCGAGGCGTAGAGCTTCATCACGAGCGGGTTCGCCATCAGCAGGCTCGCCTCGACATTGTGGAGCACGTAGCCGAGGAAGCGCCAGCGCGGCAGCACCTCGCGGATCTTCTCGAAACCGTCCGGACGCTCGCGCTGCAGCCATTCCAGCGCGCTGCCGACGCCGTACCAGCCGGGCAGGTGAAAGCGCGCCTGGCTCCACGAGAACACCCACGGGATGGCGCGCAGATCGGCGAGCGTGGCGCGGCCGGTGCGCCGGCTCGGCCGTGAGCCGATGCGGGCCTGCTCGATGGCGTCGATCGGCGTCGCGGCGCGGAAGAAGTCGATGAAGCCGTCGGCCTCGACCAGCCGCCGATAGGCCGACAGACTCTGGTCGACCACCTCCTGCCACAGGCCGCGCAGCGGGTGCGGCGGATTCGGCCCGGCCTCGTGCAGCATGGTGGTGCGCACCACGCCGGCGAGCAGGCGCTCGAGATGGAACGTTGCGGTGACGCGGTTGGCGTATTGCTGGGAGATCACCTCGCCCTGCTCGGTGACGCGCAGCCGGCCGGTCAGGCTGCCGGCCGGCAGCGCCTCCAGGAACGCGTGCGTCGGCCCGGCGCCGCGCCCGATGGTCCCGCCGCGGCCGTGGAAGAACTCGACCCGTATGCCGTGGGCGCGGCCCACCGTGGCGAGCCGCTCCTCGGCGAGGTGCAGGCTCCAATGGCTGGCCAGGATGCCGCCGTCCTTGTTGCTGTCGCTGTAGCCCAGCATCACGATGCACTCGGCCGCCGCCTTGCCGTCGCGCAGGCGCAGATGCTCCAGCGTCGCCTTGGTGATCGGATGCGCCAGGAAGGCGTCGAAGATCGTGTCGCAATGCGCCAGATCCCCGATGGTCTCGAACAGCGGCACCACCGGGATCATGCAGGCCGGGCCGAGCGGCGTGTCGATCAGCAGGCCGGCCTCGCGCGCCAGCAGATAGGGCGTCAGCAGATCGGAGACGCTGCGCGTCATGCTGATCACCAGCGGCCCCAGTCCCTCTGGCCCGTGATGGAGCAAATGGCCGCGGAGCGCCCGCAGCAGCGACACGGTCGCCTCGGCTTCGCCGGTGAGCGCCGTATGGTCGCCCGTGAAGGGGCGCGGCGTCGCCAGCTCGCGCTCCAGGAAGGACAGCTTCTCGGCTTCGCTCCAGTCCGGATAGTCGGTGCGCCGGTTGCCGGCGGCGGCGAGCAGCCCGCCGACGGCGCGGTCGTGGAAGCCGGAGTTCTGCCGCACGTCGAGGCGGGCGAAGTGGAAGCCGAAGACGCGCGCCTGCGCCGTCACCGGCCGCACGTCGGCGGCCGCGATGTCGCTGGCGCCGGCCGCGACCAGCGCCGTCTCCAGCACCTCGAGGTCGGTGACCAGGTCGGCGGCGCCGGCATAGGCGCCGGGCGCGCCGTCGCGGGTGCGGGCGATCCTGATCAGCAGCAGGTTCACCATCTGGCGCCACGGCTCGCCGCGATTGCGGGCGAGCGCCGGGCCGCTCTCCTCGCCGATCAGGCGGGCGGTCTCGTCGAGCCGCTGCTGCAGCAGCGCCGGCACCTCGTCGGCGGCCGCGGCGAGGCTGATCCGCACCGCGAGCTGCGCCAGCCTTGCGTGCAGGAGCGCCAGCGCGCCGGCGCGCAGCCGGGCCAGCATGGACATGGTGACTTCGGTCGTCACGAACGGATGGCCGTCGCGGTCGCCGCCGACCCAGGTGGCGAAGCCGAGATGCGGCAGCCGCGGCGGCGCGCTGCCGAACGTGTCCTCCCAAGCCTGCTGGAAGCGCAGGTCCAGGAGCTCGACGACGTCCGGGAACACCGTCTCCATGTAGTGCAGGACGGTGCGGATCTCGCTCTCGACGTCGGGGCGTTCGAGCAGGATCTCGCCGGTGCGCCACAGGCGCTGCATCGCCGCCTTCAGGCGCTGGCGATAGATGCCGAGCTCGATGTCGGTGAAGGAGCGCGTCTCGCGCTCCAGCATCAGCAGGTAGAGGGCGCGGTGATGCTCCAGGACCGTGGCCCGCTTGGCCTCGGTCGGATGCGCGGTGAGCACCGGCTCGAGCGACGCGGTCGCCAGCGTGCGGCGGATCTTCGGCTCGTCGTTGCCGCGGGCGAGGAGATCGCCGAGGTCGTGGCGCCACAGGCCGGGCTCGCGCTCGTGGCGCCGTCCTTCGGCGCGCCGGCGCATCTGGTTCGCCGTGTTCTCCTCGACGATGTTGAGGAGCTGGAAGGCGATCGACAGGGCCTGGCAGCGCGCCACCGCCCCGTTCTGGCCGGCGTCCGGCGGCGGCACCTCGGCGTCCGCCGAGAAGCAGTCGCGCACGAAGCCGGCGACGCCGGCGGCGGGCCGATGCTCCTCCACCACGGCGCAGAAGGCGTCCAGGAGCCCGTCGAAGTCGGCGGACCATTTGGCGAAGTCGTCACGGAGACGGGCAGGGGCGTCCATGGGGCTCGTCTGCGGCGGCGGCCCGGTCCGAGGGAATTCGGACACGGCAGCGGCCCGGGGGTGGCGGATCGTCACATGCAGGCGTCGTGCCAGCAACTCGCTTCTCGATACCGCTCGACGACGACGAGAAGCCTCGTGCGCGTTCCGGAAAGTCAGTTCGCCGTCATTCCGGGGCGCACCGAAGGTGCGAACCCGGAATCCAGCGGTCCACTCGGCACTTTTGGCTGGATTCCGGGTCCGGCGCGTCGCGCCGTCCCGGAATGACCAGCATTGGGATCAACCGGAAACAGGCTCACCCCGTCGTCTTCTGGCCCATGGCGATGGCGTTGACGGTGAGGAGAAGGGCGTCGAGGGTCGTCTCGTTCGGCGCGGCCCGGTAGGCGCGCAGGAGGCGCACCTGCTCGTGGTGCAGCCAGGTGAGCCCGCGCGCCCTCAGCTCGTGGGTGCGCAGGGAGCGCGGGCGGCGCACCGTGACGGGCAATGTGAACAGCGCCGCGACACTCTCGCGGGTGCGCCGGTACTCGTCGAGAATGCGGGTCAGCATGGTGTCGCGCAGCCGCACGTCGTCGACCATCGAGGCGTAGAGCGCCATGATTTCGGGGTCCGCGGCCAGCAGGCTCGCCTCCACATTGTGGAGCAGATAGTTCAGAAACGGCCAGTCGGGCAGGGCCTCGCGGATCGCCTGAAAGCCCTCGGGACGCTCCCGCGCCAGCCATCCCAGGCCGCTGCCGACGCCGTACCAGCCGGGCAGGTGGAAGCGTGCCTGGCCCCACGAGAACACCCACGGGATGGCCCGCAGATCCGCGAGGCTCGCCTGTCCGGAGCGGCGCGACGGGCGCGAGCCGTAGCGGGCCTGCTCGATGGCGTCGATCGGCGTCGCCGCGCGGAAGAACGGGATGAACCCCTCCGCCTCGACCAGCCCGCGATAGGCCGACAGGCTCTGGTCGACCACCTCGGTCCACAAGCCGCGCAGCGGATGCGGCGGGGCCGGGCCGGCCTCGTGCAGCATCGAGGTCCGCACCACGCCGGCCAGCAGCCGCTCCAGATGGAACGTCGCGGTGACGCGGTTGGCGTATTGCTGCGAGATCATCTCGCCCTGCTCGGTCACCCGCAGGCGGCCGCGCAGGGTGCCGACCGGCAGCGCGTCGAGAAACCGGTGGGTCGGCCCGGCGCCGCGCCCGATGGTGCCGCCGCGGCCGTGGAAGAACTCCAGCCGCACGCCGTGCTCGCGGCCGACCCGGGCGAGCCGCTTCTCGGCGAAATGCAGGCCCCAGTGGCTGGCGAAGATGCCGCCGTCCTTGTTGCTGTCGCTGTAGCCGAGCATCACGCTGAACTCCGGCTCGGCCTTGCCGTCGCGCTTGCGGGTCAGCTCCAGGGTCGCCCTGGTCAGCGGGTGGGCCAGGAAGGCGTCCAGGATGGTGTCGCAGGCGTCGAGGTCGTGGATGGTCTCGAACAGCGGCGCCACCTGCAGCAGGCAGGCGCGGCCGTCCGGCGTGTCGACCAGGAGCCCGCCCTCGCGGGCCAACAGATACATGGCGAGCAGATCGGCGACGCCGCGCGTCATGCTGACCACCAGCGGCCCGAGCCCGTCGGCACCGTAGCGCAGGATGTGCTCCCGCAGCCCGTGCAGGAGCCTCACGGTGGTGTCGGCCTCGCTGTTCAGCGCCATGTGGATGCCGGTGAACGGCCGCGGGCTCTTCAGCTCGGCGTCCAGGAAGGCGAGCTTCTCGGCCTCGCTCCAATCCGGAAAATCGCTGCGGGCGCAGCCGGCGGCGGTGAGCAGGCCGGCGATGGCGCGATCGTGGTAGGCGCTGTTCTGGCGGATGTCGAGGCGGGCGAAGTGGAAGCCGAAGGTGCGGACCTGGGCAGCCAGTGGCCGCACGTCGGTCTCGGCGACACGCGGGGCGCACGCCTCGACCAGGGCCGCCTCGATGACGCCGAGGTCGTCGACCAGGTCGTCGGGCGAACGATAGGCACCGGGCGTATCGGGCCCCGTCTTGGTCCGCTCGAGCCGCATGATCAGCAGGTTCACCATCTGGCGCCACGGCTCGTGCCGATTGCGCTCGAAGGCGGCGCGGCTCGGTTCGCCGAGCAGGGCGGCGGTCGTCTCCAGCCGCGCCCGCAACACCGGCGGGACGTCGTCGGTCGAGCCCGCCAGGCTGAGCTTCATGGCGAGCCCGGTGAGGCGGGACTGCAGCAGGGTCAGCGCCCCGCCGCGGAGCCGCTCCAGCATCGCCACCGTCACCTGCGGCGTCACGCCGGGATGGCCGTCGCGGTCGCCGCCGACCCAGGTGCCGAAGCCGAGCCGCGGCAGCGGCGGCGGCGCCGACGCGAAGACGTCGCGCCAGGCCCGCTGGAAGCGCAGGTCCAGGAGCTCCACCACGTCCGGGAAGACCGACCCCATGTAGTGCATGACGGTGCGGATCTCGCTGTCGAGCGCCGGCCGGTCGAGCTGGATCTCGCCGGTGCGCCACAGCCGCTGCAGCGCCGCCTCCAGCCGCTGCTGGTGGATGCCGAGCTCGATGTCGGTGAACGAGCGGGTCTCACGCTCCAGCAGGAGCAGATAGATGGCGCGGTGATGCTCCAGCACCGTGGTCCGCTTGGCCTCGGTCGGGTGCGCGGTCAGCACCGACTCGAAGACCGTGGAGGCGATCGCGTCGCGGATCCGCTCCTCCGACCAGCCGCGCGCGACCAGATCGGCGAGATCGTTGCGCCACAAGCCCGGCTCGCGCTCGTGGCGGCGCGCCTCGGCGCGCCGGCGCATCTGGTTGGTGGTGTTCTCCTCGACGATGTTGAGGAGCTGGAAGGCGATCGACAGGCCCTGGCAGCGTTCGAGCGAGCCGAACCCGTCCGGGCCGGGTGGCTGCACGCTCCGGCCGGGGGTGAAGCAGCAGCGCACGAAATCGGCGACGCCGGTCGCCGGCCGATACTCGTCGATGACCTTGCAGAACAGCGCCAGCAGGTCGGCGAAATCAGCCGACCATTTGGCGAAATCGTCGCGGACGAGCTCGGGATTGTCCATGGTGATCCAAGGTGGCGGTGCTTCGCCGTCGCGAAAACTTTGTAAAATCACTCGTCGTTCAGGGGGCGCCCGCAGGGCCGAGCCCGGAACCCATAAGCCCTGTGTTCTTGAAGCAAACGGCACCGGGACTATGGATTCCGGGCTCGCGGGATTCGCCCGCGCCCCGGAATGACGAAGTCTTCTAATTCCCCGCATTCGCGCCGCACGACCTTGTGCCGAAAGGCAGGGCCCCGGCATGACGCGTCGGAGGTCGTAATGACTGGTCTCTCGTCCAATATCGATCGTCGGAAACGATCAGGCGCGCGAATTGCCCTTACTGCCCCACCGCCTCCAGCACGTCTTCGAACGTCTTCAGCCCGCGCGACGGGGCGTTGACCATCACGGCCATGTTGCCGGGCTTGTGCTGGTTCTGCCACATCATGTGATGGGCGAGCGGGATCTCGGCCCAGGGGAAGACCTCGCTCATGCACGGGTCGATGCGGTGGTCGAGCACGAACTTGTTCGCCGCCGAGGCCTGCTTGAGATGAGCGAAGTGCGAGCCCTGGATGCGCTTCTGCCGCATCCAGACATAGCGGGCGTCGAACGTGATGTTGAAGCCCGAGGTGCCGGCGCAGAACACCACCATGCCGCCGCGCTTCACCACTAGGCAGGAGACCGGGAAGGTCGCCTCGCCCGGATGCTCGAAGACGATGTCGACGTCCTTCTTGCCGGTGATGTCCCAGATCGCCTTGCCGAACTTGCGGGCCTCCTTGGTCCAGGCCTCGTATTCGGGCGTGTTGACCTGGGGCATCTGGCCCCAGCACTTGAAGTCCTTGCGGTTGATCACGCCCTTGGCGCCGAGGTCGAGCACGTATTGGCGCTTGGTCTCGTCCGAGATGACGCCGATCGCGTTGGCGCCGGCGGCCGCGCAGATCTGCACGCCGAACACGCCGAGGCCGCCCGAGGCGCCCCACACCAGGACGTTGTCGCTCGGCTTGAGGATGTGCGGCGGGTGGCCGAACAGCATCCGATAGGCGGTGGCGAGCGTCAGCGTGTAGCAGGCCGCCTCCTCCCAGGTGAGATGGGTCGGCTTCTGCAGGAGCTGGCGCGACTGGACCCGGCAGAACTGGGCGAACGAGCCGTCCGGCGTCTCGTAGCCCCAGATGCGTTGCGTCGGCGAGAACATCGGGTCGCCGCCGTTACACTCCTCGTCCTCGCCATCGTCCTGATTGCAGTGGACGATCACCTCGTCGCCGACCTTCCAGCGGTGCACCTTGCTGCCCACCGCCCAGACGATGCCGGAGGCGTCCGAGCCGGCGACGTGGAACGGGTTCTTGTGGACGTCGAGCACCGAGACGGGCTGGCCGAGCGCCGCCCAGACGCCGTTGTAGTTGATGCCGCCGGCCATCACGTGGACCAGCACGTCCTCGTCGCCGAGCTGCCAGGTCGGCACCACCTCGATCTGCATGGCGTCCTGGGGCGGGCCGTGGCGCTCCTTGCGGATCGCCCAGGCGTACATTCTGGCCGGGACATGGCCGAGCGGCGGGATCTCCCCGATCTCGTACAGATCCTTGGGCTCGTTCGATGATCTGAGCTTCGTCACGGCCGCCATGGGACGTCCTCCGCCGGTCAAAAATAGCTGGTCCGCCCGTAAACCGGACGAGTGTGCATCACCGGATATCGCGTCGCAATAAGTAGCATGGTCGCAAGGCCCGGCGCAGGGCTTAGGGCTTCGTCAATTCGGAGGGGGCATGGTCCGGAGCCGGCCCCGCGCGTGCCCGTCATATGGATGTGATCATGGCCGCTCCGGCCTCGCCCGTTTCCGAACCGACCGCCGTGCCCCCCGTCGCCGGGCTGGAGGCCGTGCGGCTGGTCTGCTTCGCGCTGCTGATCGCCAATCTCAGCTACATGGCGATGGTGCTGACCTCCGGCGATTGGATCGTCGACCCGTCCGGCGCGCCTGTCCACACCGATTTCGTGATGGTCTATGCGGCCGGCAAGCTGGCGCTCGCCGGCGACCCGGCGGCGGCCTGGGACTGGACGCTTCACCGGGCCGCCGAGGATACCCTGCTCGGCCGCCCCGTGCCGGCCTATTACGGCTGGCACTATCCGCCGCCCTTCCTGCTGGTCGCGGCGCTGCTGGCGATGCTGCCCTATTGGGCCGCCTTCGTCGCCTGGATGGCCGCGACCCTGCCGCTCTATGCCGCGACCGTGCGGGCGATCGTCGGCGACCGCATCGGCTGGCTCGCCGCCGGTGCCTTTCCGGTGATCGTGCCGAATCTGGTGCCGGGGCAGAACGGCTTCTTCACCGCCGCCCTGGTCGGCGGCACGCTCCTCGCTCTCGAACGGCACCCGGTCGCGGCCGGCGTCTGCCTCGGGCTGCTGACCTACAAGCCGCAATACGGCGTGCTGTTTCCGCTGGTTCTGCTGGTCACCGGACGGTGGACCGCGATCGCGGCGGCAGCCGCGACGGCGGTCGTGCTCGGTATCGTCACCGTGATGGTGTTCGGTGTCGCGCCGTGGGCCGCCTTCCTGCACTGGCTGCCGCTCACATCGGACGCCCTGCTGTCCGGCACGAACCAGGAATTCCACAAGTTCCAGAGCCTGTTCGCACTGGTGCGCCTGCTCGGCGGCAATGCCGGCCTCGCCTGGAGCCTGCAGATCGGGCTCGCCGGTCTCACGGCGGTGGTTATTTGTCTGATCTGGCGAAATGAGAGAATTCCGTATGACATGAAGGCCGCGGCGCTCGCCACCGGCGTGCTGCTCGCGACGCCCTATGTCTATCTCTACGACCTCACGATCCTGGCGGTGGCGCTGGCCTTCGTGCTGCGCGCCGCGCTGAGATCGGGCTTTCTGCCGCTCGAGCGGACCGGCCTCGCCGTCATCGCCATCGCCTTCGTGGTGCTGCCGGTCGCCGGCGTGCCGGTCGGCATGCTCGGTGCCGTGATCACGCTGATGCTGATCGCCCGCCGGCTCGGCGTGCTCCCGTCCGTCCGGCCTGTCGCCTAAAGTCGCAGCTTTTCTGCGCGGTACCGGGCTGACAGTGCCGGACCGGCACGTTATGCTCGCTTCTGCGGTGCAACACGGAACGCGCGCGGCGCGCCTTCGGACCGGGACCGACCAATGGGCTTGTCCTTGCTGGTATGGCTGATCGTGGGTGCGCTGGCCGGCTGGATCGCCGGCAAGCTGGTCCATGGCGCGGGCTTCGGTCTGATCGGCAACATCGCCATCGGCATCGTCGGCGCCGCCATCGCCGGGTCGCTGCTGCCGCTGCTCGGGATCGCGGCCGGCGGCGGCTTTCTCCGCGCGGTCTTCCATGCCGTGATCGGCGCCGTCATTCTGCTCGTATTGGCCGGACTGATCCGGCGTTAGCCGGACGGCGGCCGCGCTCGTCCGCGCGGGCTCCGGCCCGGCGTGACGCAATCATTGCCGACAGTCAAGAAACGTCCTTTTCTCAGGGAGCGTCCTCGATGCGCGACAAGCCGTGGATCATCCGGACCTATGCGGGCCATTCGACCGCCCGCGAATCGAACGCCCTCTATCGCAAGAACCTCGCCAAAGGGCAGACCGGCCTGTCGGTCGCCTTCGATCTGCCGACCCAGACCGGCTACGACTCCGACCACGCGCTCGCCCGTGGCGAGGTCGGCAAGGTGGGTGTGGCGATCTCGCATATCGGCGACATGCGCACGCTGTTCGATGGCATCCCGCTCGACGCCATGAACACCTCGATGACCATCAACGCGACGGCGGCCTGGCTGCTGGCGCTCTATGTCGCGGTGGCCGACGAGCAGGGGGTGCCGCGCGCCAAGCTCTCGGGCACGACGCAGAACGACATCATCAAGGAGTATCTGTCGCGCGGCACCTATGTGTTCCCGCCGGCGCCCTCGATGCGGCTGATCCGCGACGTGATCCTGTTCACGACCCGCGAGATGCCCAAGTGGAACCCGATGAACGTCTGCTCCTACCATCTGCAGGAGGCCGGCGCGACGCCGGTGCAGGAGCTCGCCTTCGCGCTGGCCACCGGCGTCGCCGTGCTCGACGCCGTGAAGGCCTCGGGCGAGATGGAGGGCAACACGTTCGGCGAGGTGGTCGGCCGCATCTCGTTCTTCGTCAATGCCGGCATGCGGTTCATCACCGAGATCTGCAAGATGCGGGCGTTCTGCGAGCTGTGGGACGAGATCACGGCGGAGCGCTACGGCGTCACCGACCCCAAGCAACGGCTGTTCCGCTACGGCGTGCAGGTCAACTCGCTCGGCCTCACCGAGCAGCAGCCCGAGAACAACGTCTACCGCATCTTCCTGCAGATGCTGGCCGTCACGCTGTCGAAGTCGGCGCGGGCCAGGGCCGTGCAGCTCCCGGCCTGGAACGAGGCGCTCGGCCTGCCGACGCCGTGGGATCAGCAGTGGTCGCTGCGCGCCCAGCAGATTCTCGCCTATGAGAGCGATCTCCTCGAGTACGGCGATATTTTTGCGGGCTCGACCGAGGTCGCGAAAAAGGTCGAGGAGCTGAAGGTCGAGGCGAAGGACGAGCTGCGGCGGATTCTCGAGATGGGCGGCGCCGTCGGGGCGATCGACACCGGCTATCTGAAGGCCCAGCTCGTCGAGAGCAACTCGCGCCGGCTCGAGCAGATCGAGGCGGGCGAGCAGGTGGTGGTCGGCGTCAACCGCTTCGTCGAGACCGAGCCGTCGCCGCTGCCGACCGGCGAAGGCTCGATCATCACCATCCCGCCCGAGATCGAGGCCGAGCAGGTCGCCAATCTGAAGCTTTGGCGCGAGGCCCGCGATGCGGCGGCCGTCGCCGAGGCGCTGGCCGAGCTTCGCCGCGCCGCGCGCAGCGGGCAGAACATCATGCCGGCCTCGATCGCCTGCGCCAAGGCGGGCGTCACCACGGGCGAGTGGGGCTTTGTGCTCCGCGAAGGCTTCGGCGAGTATCGCGCACCGACCGGCGTCTCGCACGCCGCCCGCAACGACGCCAAGAACATCGACGAGCTGCGCGCCGAGGTCGACCGCGTCTCGCGCAAGCTCGGGCGGCGATTGAAGTTCCTGGTCGGCAAGCCGGGGCTGGACGGCCATTCCAACGGCGCCGAGCAGGTCGCGGTGCGGGCCCGCGACGCCGGCATGGACGTCGTCTACGAGGGCATCCGCTTCACGCCCGCCGACATCGCGACGGCGGCGCGCGACAAGGACGTGCACGTGGTCGGCCTGTCGATCCTGTCCGGCTCGCACATGCCGCTGGTCGCCGAGGTTCTGGCCAAGCTGCGCGAGGCCGGCGCCTCGCACGTGCCCGTGGTGGTCGGCGGCATCATCCCGCCCGACGACGCCAAGGCCCTCCTCGCGGCCGGCGTCGCCGCCGTCTACACGCCGAAGGACTTCGAGCTCAACCGCATCATGACCGACGTCGTGCGGATCGTCGAAGAGGCGGCGTCCGACAAGGCGGCGTGAAAGACGGCAGGGTGGTCGTGATGGAGCACGCCCGTTACCCTCCCCTGGAGGGGGAGGGTCGGGCGCAGGCGAAGCCTGCGACCGGGGTGGGGTGAAGCGGCGATGGCCCAGACTCCAATAGACCGGTTTCGACGCGAGACCGCCCGACGGCTTCGGAAGAATGCCACCGACGCGGAGCTGATCCTCTGGCGTCACCTGCGCCGCTTGGAGGCCAAGGGAAGCCACTTCCGGCGGCAGGTGCCGATCGGAGCTTATGTCGTCGACTTCGCCTGCATGGCGGCGCGCCTCGTCATCGAGGTTGATGGCTCTCAGCACGGTGAAGACGAGGGGTGCCGTCGCGACGAGGTGAGGACGCGGTGGCTACAGGCCGAAGGCTACCGGGTCATGCGCTTCTGGAACAACGACGTGATCGGTAACGTCGAGGGTGTGCTCGACGTTATCTACGCGGCCCTCCACGGCGGCCGCGACGCCGAGCCGAGGATCTTGAAGAACACGCGGCATC
>NZ_NPEX01000140.1:11757-14639 GCF_003258865.1 Rhodoplanes roseus
CCCCCCCCCCGACCCTCCCCCTCCAGGGGAGGGTGACGATGGCGTCTCTCTCACATGCACTGGCGCTCCAGCTCCTCCAGCAAAGCGAGAGTCTCGGGGTCGTCGAGGTCTTCGAGCAGCTCCTTCAGGGTCGGGAGGAAGTTGTGCAGCACGCGGAGGTCGTCGAGGCCGCGGCCGTGGGCGAGGGTACGCTGCGCCTCGAAATAGGCCCAGAACGGGCTGTCGCCGGCGGCGACGTGACGGAGCACGTGGTCCATCACGGTCCGGGTCATGCCCTCGCAATCGATGTTCTTGAACGTGACGTATCGGTCGGGTCGCTGCATGTCGGTCCACACTCCAATGGCCGCGCCCTAGCACATCCCGTGCCGCGGCGGCGCGCTTAAGCCTTCCGAAAGGGCCGCGCCGCTAGGATCGTCCCGCCTTCGCCGGAGGATCGCGGCCCCATGAGCGCGTCCGATGCCGCCTCGGCCGTCCCCACGGCCGGACTCTCCGCGCGCCGCCTCGTCGCGGCGGTGGGGCTGGCGCTCGCCTGCGCCTATCCGGTGCTGCTGATCGGCAGCGCGCTGAGAGGCGAGTGGCTGGTCGACGCGAGCGGCCATCCGATCATCAACGACTTCGTGACCATGTGGTCGGCCGGCCTGACGGCGCTGGCCGGCACGCCGACGGCGGCCTGGGACTGGCCGGCCGCCAAGGAGCTGACGGTCGCGGTGCTCGGCCGGCCGTTCCCGGACGGCTATCCGATCTTCTATCCCCCGCACTTCCTGCTGCTCGCCGCGCCGTTCTCCGCGCTGCCCTGGCTGCCCGCGATGGCGGTGTGGCTCGCCGTCACGACGCCGCTCTATGTCGCGACGGTGCGAGGCTTCCTGCCCGGGCGGGAGGGCACGATCCTGGCCTTCGCGTTCCCGGCGGCGCTGTGGAACGTCACCACGGCGCAGAACGCCTTCCTCACCACGGCGCTGCTCGGCGGCGCCATGCTGGCACTGCCGCGCCGTCCGGTGCTGGCCGGCTGCCTGATCGGGCTGATGACCTACAAGCCGCAATACGGCGTGCTGATTCCACTGGTGCTGGTCGCCGGCGGCCAATGGCGCGCCATCGCGGCGGCCGCGGCCGTGACGGCGGCGCTGGTGGCCGTGTCCTGGCTGGTGCTGGGCGGCGCCGCCTGGGTCGCCTTCGTCCAGGCCATGCCGGCCGCCCGCGAGACCTTCCTGACGCTGGGGCTCGGCAACTGGACCAAGCTGCAGAGCGTGTTCGGGCTGGTGCGCTCGCTCGGCGGCAGCGAGCTCGTGGCATGGACCGTCCAGGGCGGGGTCGGCGCCGCCGTCGCGGCCGGCCTGTGGGTCCTGTGGCGGAGCCCGGCGCCGCATCCGCTCAAGGCGGCCGGGCTGGCGGCCGGGGCGCTGCTGGTCACGCCCTATGCCTACATCTACGACATGACCCTCCTGGTGATCCCGGTCGCGGTGCTGTTGCGCGGTGATCTGGAGCGGGGATTTCGGCCTGGTGAGGCCGCGGGCCTCGCCCTCGTCGTCGTGCTGCTGCTGGTCTACCCGGTCCTGCCCGTGCAGGTCGGCCTCGCCGCCAGCCTGGTGACGGCCGGGCTGCTGGTCCGGCGGGCGACGCCGTTCGTCCGGCCGCTCAGCTCCGCCGCGGCACCGTCGCGAGCGCCCGGGCGAGCGCCCGCGGGCTGATCGGCTTCTGCAGATAGCCGGTCATCCCGGCCGCCCGGGCCTGGTCCTCGTGGGTCCGGGTCGCCTGGCCGGACAGGCCGATCACCGGGGTGCGGCCGGCCTCGCCCGGCAGCGCGCGGATGCGGCGCGTCGTCTCGAAGCCGTCGGCGCCGCTCAGCACCACGTCCATCAGCACCAGGTCGTAGGGCGTGCGGTCGAGCGCGGCGAGCGCCGCCTCGCCGGATTCGGCGAAGTCGGTCGGGTGGCCGAGCTCGCCGAGCACGGTGCGCATGATGATCCGCCCGTAGGGGTTGTCCTCGACGCAGAGGATCCGCAGGGGCGGGGCGGAGCCCGGCTCGGCCGCCTGCGGCTCGCCGTCCGCGACCGGCGGCGCCGGGTCGACCACCACGACCAGCCGGAACGTGCTGCCGCGTCCCGGCGTGCTCGTCACCGTGACGTCGCCGCCCATGGCGCGGGCGAGGCGCTTCACATAGGAGAGGCCGAGCCCCGAGCCGCCGAACTTCTCGGCGATGCGGTCGCTCCCCTGCGAGAACGGCCGGAACAGGTGCCGGATCTCGGGCTTGGTCAGCCCGATGCCGCTGTCGCTGATGGCGATGGTGAGGCGGTGGCCGTCGCCGGCGGGCTCGCGCTCGACGACCAGCCGCACGCCGCCGGCCGAGGTGTACTTCACGGCATTGTCGAGCAGGTTCTCGATCGCGGCGCGCAGCCGGACCTGGTCGCCCGTCACCACCGCAGGGAAATCGTCGGCGATCACGGACGTGAAGCCGATGCCCTTGGCCTCGGCCCGTGCCGCCGCCGAGGCGCCGGCGTCCGTGAGGGTGCGGCGGAGCTCGAACGCCTCGCGGCGCAGCACCAGGCCCTTCTCTCCGGCCCGGGCGCCGTCGACGATCAGCGAGGTGAGGGCCGTCAGGTGCTCGGCCGAGCTCTTCAGCGCCTCGACCCAGCCGCGCTCGCGCTCGCCGAGCTTCGACATCGCCAGCAGCTCGCTGATCGCCAGGATGCCGGTCAGGGGCGTGCGGATCTCGTGGGCCAGCGATGCGAGCAGGCGCTCGAAGGCGCGCGTCGAGGTGGTCGTGGACGGTCGGGCGGTCGTGGCCGCCGGACGGCGGGACCGCTTCCGCTTCGATCGACCGGGACCGGTCTTGGCCACGTGACTTTGAACTCCGTCGGGGCCTGGCCCCACCAACAAGCCGTCGG
>NZ_NPEX01000141.1:0-10353 GCF_003258865.1 Rhodoplanes roseus
AGCGCCGGGAGGCGCGCGTGCCGACGCTTCGGCGCGCGCTGCGTCCCGTCGGACGCAGAACGTTCAGGTGCAGCGCCTCCCGGCGCTCCGCCTCCCTCGGCCATTTTTGAAACGGCCGGGGCACGGGTCATGGGCACACCCCGGGCGCGAAGTGGCGCCGCGGGACGGAGAGAGGTTTTGGCTGGGCCGGAGACCGTGACCGAGGCGACGAGGCACGACGGCGGCCGTCACGAGACTCGCCTGGGCAGGCTTGACCGGCGTCCGCATCCGATGAAAAACCTACCCCTTCTCGAATGGATGGATCGCCGGGCCGAGCCCGGCGGTGGCGCCGAATTCACGCCGGCGCTGTTTGCCGCAATCGCCAACCCCGATCGGAACCGCCCGCCATGTCAGGAAGCCTGTTCGCTCTCGTCCGCGCCCGCATCCCGTCGCAGGGCAAGACCCTGATCGAGACCCCCGCGGGCGAGCGCATCACCTATGGCGACATGCTGGCGCGAACCGGGCGGCTCGCCAACGCGCTGGTGCAGCGCGGCGTGAAGCCGGGCGACCGGGTCGCCGTGCAGGTCGAGAAGTCGCCCGAGAACCTGATGCTGTTCCTGGCCGTGATCCGGGCCGGCGCCGTCTATCTGCCGCTCAACACCGCCTACACGGCCTACGAGGTGGAATATTTCGTCGGCGACGCCGAGCCGCGCCTGATCGTCTGCGACCCGTCGCGGCGCGACGCTCTCGCGCCGATCGCCGAGCTGCGCGGCGCCGCGCTCGACACGCTCGATGCGAACGGCCGCGGCTCGCTGCCCGATCTCGCCGCCGCATTGCCGGACACGTTCGAGGACATCGCGCGCGCCGAGAGCGACCTCGCCTGCATTCTCTACACGTCCGGCACCACGGGCCGGTCCAAGGGCGCGATGCTGACCCACCGCAATCTCGGGTCCAACGCCGACACGCTGGTCGGCTACTGGCGCTTCACCGAGGCCGACGTGCTTCTTCACGCGCTGCCGATCTATCACACCCACGGCCTGTTCACGGCGGCCATGACCGTGATGCTCGCCGGCGGCACCATGCTGTGGCTGCCGAAATTCGACGCCGACCAGGTGATCGCGCTGTTGCCGCGCGTCACCACCCTGATGGGCGTGCCGACCCACTATGTGCGGCTGGTCCAGCACGACGGCCTCACCCGCGAGGCGACCGCCCACATGCGGCTGTTCACCTCCGGCTCGGCGCCGCTGCTCGCCGAGACGCACGACCAGTTCCGGGCCAAGACCGGCCACGCCATCCTGGAGCGCTACGGGATGACCGAGACCGGCATGAACACCTCCAACCCTTACGACGGCGAGCGCATCGCCGGGACGGTCGGCTTCCCGCTGCCCGACATCACCGTGCGGGTGGCGAATCCCGGCACCGGGGAGGCGCTCCCCCCCGGCGAGGTCGGCGTGCTGGAGGTGAAGGGCCCGAACGTCTTCGCCGGCTACTGGCGCATGCCGGAGAAGACCAAGGAGGAGTTCCGCCCCGACGGGTTCTTCATCACCGGCGACGTCGGCATGATCGATGCGCGCGGCTACGTCCACATCGTCGGCCGCGCCAAGGATCTGATCATCTCGGGCGGCTTCAACGTCTATCCGAAGGAGGTCGAGAGCGAGATCGACCTTTTGCCCGGCGTCGTCGAATCGGCCGTCATCGGCTGCCCGCATCCGGACTTCGGCGAGGGCGTCACGGCCGTCGTGGTGAAGGCGCAAGGCGCGACCCTGACCGAGCGCGACGTGATCGCCGCGCTGGAGGGCCGGCTCGCCAAGTTCAAGCTGCCCAAGCGCGTGCTGTTCGTCGACGAGCTGCCGCGCAACACCATGGGCAAGCTGCAGAAGAACCTGCTGCGCGAGGAGAACAAGGCGCTCTACGGCTGAGCCGGCCCGGCCGCCGCCACGGCCTTGCCGACCGCTGCGATGACGGCGTTGCGCGCCTCCGGGGCCGCCGTGGTCTCGGTGAGATACACCGCGACGACGATCGGCTCGCGGTTCGGCGGCCAAAGGATGCCGACATCGTTGGTGGAGCCGCGCTCGCCCGTGCCGGTCTTGTCGCCGACCCGCCAGTCGCGCGGGACGCCGGCCCGCAGCCGCGTGTCGCCGGTGCGATTGCCGACCAGCCAGCCGGTGAGCTTGTCCCGCAATGGCAGCGGCAGCATGGTGCCGAGCGCCAGCTTCTGCAGGTTCGCCGCCATGGCGGCGGGCGTGGTGGTGTCGCGCGGATCGCCCGGCGCGGCTTCGTTGAGGTGGGGCTCGATACGGTCGAGCCGGGTGACGGCGTCGCCGAGCGTGCGCACCCAGGCGGTGAAGCCGGCCGGGCCGTCGAGGCTCTCCAGGAGCAGGTTGCCGGCGGTGTTGTCGCTGACCACCATGGCGGCCTCGCACAGCGCCTCCAGCGTCATCTCGCCGCCGACATGCGGCTTGGTGAGCGGCGAGTACTCGACCAGCGCCGTCTCCTCGATGCGGATTGTCCGGTCGAGCGCGTCCTTGCCGGCGTCGACCCGCGCCAGCACGGCGGCGGCGGCCAGAAGCTTGAAGGTGCTGCACATCGCGAAGCGCTCGTCGGCCCGGTGGCCGCTGCGCGCGCCCGAGCCGGTGTCGATCACGGCGACGCCGAGCAGCCCGCCGCTCTCCCGCTCGATGCGGGCGAACGCCTCCGCCATCCCCTCCGCCCCCGGCGCGGCGCGCAAGACCGCCGGTGCGGCCCCGGCGAACAGCGTCGCGAGACCCGCGGTCGCGGCGAATCGGCGTCGATCGATCATGCTGCGCTCTCCCTGTGGTGCCGGCCCTGTGTCGCGCAGGACATGGACCGGCATGAGGCGGCGCCTGCCTTGTTTGTGGCGCCCGGTCCGGGACGCCGGGCCGTATCACCACAGCCCCCTCCCTCCCGCCGGCCGACCCACCATGACCTCCGCCGCCCGCCCGACCGCCTTCGTGATGGTCTCGACCGCTCACGGCACCATGCTGGTGAATCGCCACGACTATCGGCTGGTGAAAGGCGGCGGCGTCGGTGTCGGGTTCCAGCTTCTGCAGCGGTCCGTCTACGATCCCGACGAGGTCGACATCGCGGTCAAGCTCCTGCAGCTCCGCCGCCAGTATTTCGGCGACGGCGTGGTGGCGATCGACTGCGGCGCGAACATCGGAGTCCATACGATCGAGTGGGCGAAAGCCATGCACGGCTGGGGCGAGGTGCTGGCCTTCGAGGCGCAGGAGCGGATCTTCTATGCGCTGGCCGGCAACATCACGATGAACAACTGCTTCAATGCCCGCGCGGTGTGGGCGGCGGTGGGCGCGCAGGACGGCACCATCAGGGTGCCGCTGCCCAACTACCTCGTGCCGTCGAGCTTCGGCAGCCTGGAGATCAGGAAGCGCGAGACGACCGAGTTCATCGGGCAGGAGATCGACTACGCCGACGGCCACGGCGTCGAGACGCGCCTGCTCGCGCTGGACGGGCTGTCGCCCGAGCGGCTGGACTTCCTCAAGATCGACGTCGAGGGCATGGAGCTCGAGGTGCTGAAGGGCGCCGACGAGACGCTGCGGCGGTGCCGGCCGCAAGTGATCGTCGAGGCCATCAAGTCCGACGAGGCGGCGCTGCGCGACCGGCTCGGGGCGCTCGGCTATCAGGTCTTCCCGATGGGCGGCAACCTGCTCGCGCTGCACGAGGCCGATCCGGGCCTGACGCAGATTCGGGTCACCTGAGCGGCACCTCGCCGGCGCGGCCGTCCCGCACGGCGTCCGACTCGTCCTTGAGCCGCACGCCCGAGAGACGGCGGGTCCGCATCGCCCGCAGCAGATGCGTCAGCGTGACGGCCGCGGCGGCGGGCCGCACGCCGTCGGGCCGAATGTTGGACAGGCAGTTGCGGTCGGCGTCGGTGGTGGCCGGCTGCGGCCGCCAGGTGAGATACGCCCCCATGCTGTCGGGCGACGACAGGCCGGGCCGCTCGCCGATCAGCACCACGACACTCGAGGCCCCCAGGGCCGCCGCCACCGCATCGCCGACCGCCACCCGCCCGTGCCGCACCACGACCAGCGGCGCGACGCGCCACCCCTCCGCCGTCAGCCCCGGCAGCAGCCCGGCCAGCAGCGGAGCGGCGTGCCGCTCGACGGCCTGCGCCGACAATCCGTCGGTGACGACGAGAACGAGATCCCACGCGCCCGCATGCGGCGCCAGGACCCCGTCGGCGTCGGCGGCCAGGCGACGCCCGAGATCGGGCCGCATCAGATACTCGCGCCGGTCCGCGGCGGCGCTGGCGACACTCAGGACGGAGATCCCACACTCGGCGAGGCGACCATGCAGGCGAGCCTGCTCGAACGGCGCGTGCACGGCGTCTCGGGCGCGAGCGTGGGCGAGCCGGAAATCGAGCAGCGGCCCGGTCGCCAGCGACGCGCCGGCGCGGGTCAGGCCGATGCGCGCCGCCGTGAGGCTTCGCAGGGCGGCCCAGGCCTCGGAGTCTCGATCGTCGATGTCGCGAGGCGCCATGACATCACGCCGGCAGCAGCGCACGAAAGTGCTGCGGCAAGTCGCCCGGACGGATTCGCGCTGCGGCATCCAAGAGTCCCTGGCGGGCGAGCCACGCCTCGAACTCCGGCGCCGGCCGACGGCCGTAGAGGTCGCGCATCACGAGCGCATCGTGGAACGACGTGCTCTGATAGCCCAGCATGATGTCGTCGGCGCCCGGCACGCCCATCACGAAATTGACGCCCGCCGCGACCAGCAGGGCGAGCAGCGCATCCATGTCGTCCTGGTCGGCCTCGGCATGGTTGGTGTAGCAGACGTCGACGCCCATCGATACGCCGAGCAGCTTGCCGCAACAGTGGTCCTCCAGGCCGGCCCGGATGATCTGCTTGCCGTCGTAGAGATATTCCGGGCCGATGAAGCCCACCACGGTGTTGACCAGCAGCGGCGAGAAGCGCCGCGCCACCGCGTAGGCGCGCGCCTCCAGGGTCTGCTGGTCGACGCCGTGATGCGCGTTCGCCGACAGCGCGCTGCCCTGCCCGGTCTCGAAATACATGACGTTGTCGCCGACCGTGCCGCGACCCAGCGACAGAGCCGCGTCGCGCGCCTCGTCGAGCCGTGCGAGGTCGATGCCGAAGCTCCGGTTCGCCGCCTGGGTGCCGGCGATCGACTGGAAGACCAGATCGACCGGCGTTCCGGTCCGGATCAGGTCGAGCGTCGTCGTCACATGGGCGAGCACGCAATGCTGGGTCGGGATGTCGAGCCTTTCACGGATCTCCTCCAGCATACAGAGCAGCGTGCGGGTCCGCTCCGGCGAGTCGGTCGCCGGGTTGATGCCGATCACGGCGTCGCCGGCGCCGAGCAGCAACCCGTCCAAAATGCTCGCCGCGATGCCGCGCGGGTCGTCGGTCGGGTGGTTCGGCTGCAGCCGCACCGACAGGCAGCCTGGCAGGCCGATCGTGTTTCTGAACCGGGTAATGACCGAGCATTTCGCCGCGATCACCATCAGGTCCTGCAGCCGGCACAGCTTGCTGACGGCGGCCACCATCTCGGGCGTCAGGCCGGGCGCGAGCGCCGTCAGCACCGGCGTGGTCGCGGCATCCGCCAGGAGCCAGTCGCGAAACCCGCCGACCGTCAGATGCGAGACGGGCGCGAACGCCGCGCGGTCGTGGGTGTCGAGGATCAGCCGGGTGACCTCGTCGGCCTCGTAAGGAACGACGGCCTCGCCGAGGAACGTCGCGAGCGGCAGGTCGGCGAGCGCCATCTGGGCCGCGACCCGCTCCTCGCCGGTCCCGGCCGCGATCCCGGCCAGCACGTCGCCGCTGCGCGCCGGGGTCGCCCGGGCCAGCAGGGTCTTCAGGTCGGGAAACGTGTAGCGGCGAGTGCCGAGCGTCGCGGCGTACATCGGGGCTCCGGGCCGGCGTTCACACCCGGTAGAAAGGCCCGCGACCATGACGGTTCCGTGACGGCGCGCGGCGGGTCAATCTCCGGCCCGCCGCGAGAGCAGCCCGTCGATCAGCCGGGCGAGGGCCGGTGAGAGGTCGAGGCGGGGCTTCTTGGCGCCGCCGGGAGTGACGGGCACCGGCACGCCACACGGCAGCTCCAGCGCCTGCTGAACAGCGCAACTCAAGCCTTCCAGCACCGGCACGGACATGCGGCCCTCGAGATCGCGGCCGACGCCGGCGAACGGCGCACCGCCGAACAGCACCGCCTCGGCGCCCTCCTGATCGACACAGGCGGCGGCCGCCTCCACCATGGCGTCGCGGAACGTGTCGCGGTCGTGGGCGAGATCCAGCACGCCTCCGTCGAGGAAGCGGATCGACGTGAGCCGATCGGCGACCCCGGCCACCGCCGCCGCGCGCAAAAGCTCGCCGCGCATGTGGCGGCCGAGCGTCACGATGGCGAAGCGGCGCCCTCCCGCCGCCGCGGCCGTCAGGCCGGCGCGGGCGAGGCCGATCACCGGCATGGGCGCGATCTCGGCGGCCGCGTCGAGCCCGGGATCGCCGAATGCGGCGATGATGGCAGCGTCGCAGGGCGGCGCCGCGGCGATCGCCTCCAGCACCGCATGGGCGGCGATCACCAGCTCGGCCCGGCACTCGATCGAGGCGGCGCCGAACGGCGCCGTGACGGCATCCACATCGGCCGCCTCGCCGGCGACCCGTCGGGCCTCGCTCAGAAGAATCGCGGTGATGCGCTCGGAAGTGTTCGGGTTGATCACCAGGAGTCTCTTGCGGCGTGCCGCCTCGCCCGCGGGTGTCGCGCTCACGACCGCTTCGCTTCGCCGAACGTCTCGAGCCAGTGCCGCGCGATCGCCTGTCGCGGCGCGATCCAAGCCGTGCCGGAGCCGGTGACGTGACCCAGAATCCGGTCGAGCGCGCCCATGCGGCCAGGCCGGCCGATCATCCGCGGATGAAGGCCGATCGACATCATCTTGGGCGCCGTCTCGCCTTCGCACGCCAGCCAGTCGAAGGCGTCGATCACATAGTCGGCGAAGTCGGCGCCGCTGAAGCGCTGGGTGTGCTGGAAATGCATGTCGTTGGTGTCGAACGCGTAGGGCAGCACCAGGTGCCGCCGCTCGCCGACCGCGACGAAGAACGGCAGATCGTCGTTGTAGGCGTCGCTGTCGTAGAGGAAGCCGCCCTCCTCGACCAGCAGCCGCCGGGTATTGGGCGAGGCGGCCGAGCGCGTGTGCCAGCCGACCGGCCGCTGCCCCGTCGCCGCCGCGATCGCCCGCACCGTGCGGACGATGCGGTCGCGCTCGGTGCGCTCGTCCATGCCGGCGTGGCTCTCCCAGCGCCAGCCGTGCGCCGCCACCTCGTGGCCGCGGCCGACCGCATCGCGGGCGATCTCGGGAAGGCGCTCGACCGCGCGGCCGCAGGCGCTCACCGTGACGGTCACGCCGTGGCGATCGAGCAGATCCATCACGCGCCACCAGCCGGCGCGCGTACCGTACTCGAAGTGACTCTCGATGCACGGATCGGGTCCGTCGAGACGATGCTCGACCTCGTAGACGCCTTCGTTGCGGCCGTCGCCCTCGGAGACGGCGAACTCCGCGCCCTCCTCGAAGTTGACGACGACCGACACGGCGACACGCGCCCCGCCCGGCCAGCGCGGATGCGGCGGCTTGCCGCCGTAGCCGACGAGGTCGCGGACCGGCGGATGACGGAGCTTGACAGGCGCGGTCATTCGCTCGTCCCCGCCATGCGGTGCAGGCCGATCAGCCGGTCGCTGGCGACCAGCAGGATCACGGTGGCGGCGAGGATCAGGGTGGAGAGCGCCGCCAGCGTCGGGTCGGGCGCCTCCTCGATGTATTGCAGCATCTTGATGGGCAGCGTCTTGGTCCGCACGTCGGTCAGGAAGATCGACACCGGATAGTTGTCGAAGGAGGCGAGGAAGCTGAACAGCCCCGCGGTGAGGAAGGAGGGCGCGAGCGCCGGGACCATCACCCGGAGGATCGCGCCCGCATAGGTGCAGCCGAGCGTCCGGGCCGCCTCGACCAGGGTGAAGTCGAACAGCGCGAGGCCGGCGATCATGGTGCGGGCGACATAGGGCAGCGTCACGACCAGATGAGCGAGCAGCAGCGCGCTCCAGGTCGCGGTGAAGCCCATCGCGCGGAAATACTGCAGGAGCGCGATGCCGAGCACCAGCCCCGGCATCATCAGCGGCGACACCAGCGCGGTCGCCAGCGCCTCCGCACCCGGCAGCCGGCCGCGCACGATGGCGATGGCGGCGAGGGTGCCGATGACCAGCGCGATCGCGGTCGACAGGAGCGCGATCTGCAGCGACAGCGACAGCGCCGGCCAGAATCCGTCGAGCGTCGCGATGCGCGCGTACCAGCGCAGCGACGCCCCGTCGAGCGGCAGGTCGAACACCGGCGTCGGCGAGAAGCTCGCCGCGGCGACCGTGAGGAGCGGCACCAGCAGGAACAGCACCGCGGCGAGCGCCGCGAGCCAGGCGAAGCCGACCGCGAGGCGCGCCGTCATCGCGCACCTCCGCTGCGGCCGAGGCGGGCACTGAGCGCGACCGCCGCCAGCGTGATCGCCAGCAGCGCGACACCGGCAGCCGCGCCGAACCCGGGCTGTCGCGCCAGCAGGAAGGCCTTGGCGATGGTGGTGGAGAGCGTCGGATAGCGCTCGCCGATCAGCAGCGTCGGTACCACATAGGCCGAGACCGAGAGCGAGAACACCAGCGCGAGGCCGGCGACGATGCCGGGCAGGGTCAGCGGCATCACGACCCGCACGAAGGCGACGGCGGGCGACGCCCCGAGCGTCGCGGCCGCCTCCACGAGGCGATGGTCGAGCTGCGCGACCACGGCGTATATCGGCAGGATCATGAAGGGCAGAAAGATGTTCACGGCGCCGACGACCAGGGCCGTCTCGGTGAAGATCATGCGGATCGGCTCGTCGACGAGGCCGAGCGCCATCAGCACCGTGTTCACCAGCCCGTCGCTGCGCAGCAGGATCGTCCAGGCGAAAGCCTTGACGATGACGCTGGCGGCGAGCGGCAGGAACAACGACGCGAGCATCACGCTGCGCAGCACGCCGCGGGCACGGGCGAGTGCGAAGGACGCCGGATAGCCGATCAGGAAGGCGATCCCGGTGGTGAGCAGTGCGAGCCGCAGCGAGTTCCAGACGACGCCGAGATAATGCGGGGTCGCGAGTTTCGCATACTCCGACAGCGTCAGTCCGGCCGGGCCGGCGACGCTCGCCGTGAACAGCAGCGCCAGCGGCAGGGCGAACAGCACGACGAGCACCAGCGCCGCCGGCGTCGCGAAGCCGATCGCCAGCCAGCGCTCGCGATCGGGCGCCGGCGACACGACCGGGGACGGTACGGGCAGATCGGCCGCGGTCATGCGCGCGCCTCCGGGTCCGGATACGCGAAGGTCTCGGTCACGGGCCAGACCAGCCGCGCCGCGTCGCCGGGATTCAGCTCCGAGGCGATGCGCCCGGGCGCCTCGGCGAGCAGGATCTGGTCACCGGCCGCGACCTCGATGCGGCTACGCGAGCCCTGGAAGATCACGGCGCGGATGCGGCCGTCGACACTGTTGCGGGCGTGCTCGGCGCCCTCGTGGCCGGCCAACTCGGCGACGACCCGCAGATGCTCGGGACGGGTCGCCACCACCACCGAAGAGCCGGCCCGATACGATCCGACCGCCGCGACGCGCCCGACCGCCGTATCGACCGCGACCATGCCGTCGCCCGCCTCGGCGACGGTGCCGCGCAGCCGCGTCGACTGGCCGACGAAGCCGAGCGTGAACAGCGTCGCCGGCCGCTCGTACAGCGTCTTCGGGTCGGCGAGCTGCTCGATCCGCCCGCCATTCATCACGGCGATGCGGTCCGACATGGTGAGCG
Source organism: Rhodoplanes roseus (assembly GCF_003258865.1). GTDB lineage: Bacteria > Pseudomonadota > Alphaproteobacteria > Rhizobiales > Xanthobacteraceae > Rhodoplanes > Rhodoplanes roseus. Next base: position 9,825 of record NZ_NPEX01000141.1, read on the forward strand.
CCTCGTCCTGGTCGTGGGTGACGAAGATCGCGGTGGCGCCGATCTCGCGCAGGAGACGCTGCAGCTCCACCTGCATCTCCTCGCGGAGGTTGCGGTCGAGGGCCGAGAGCGCCTCGTCGAACAGCAGGACCTCGGGCCCGACCGCCAACGCGCGGGCGAGCGCCACGCGCTGCTGCTGGCCGCCGGACAGCGCCGAGACGCGGCGCGCGCCGAGATGCTCGAGCCGCACCAGCGATAGCGTGCGCTTTACCGCGCGGTCGATCTCCTCACGCGGCCTGCCCCGGACGGAGAGGCCGAAGGCGACATTGCCGGCGACGGTCAGGTGCGGGAACAGCGCGTAGCTCTGGAACACCACGCCGACATTGCGACGATGCGGCGGAACGCGCGTCACGTCGCGACCGGCGATGGCGATCGTGCCCTCCTCCGGCGCCGCCAGCCCCGCCACGAGGCGCAGCAGCGTGGTCTTGCCGCAGCCCGAGGGGCCGAGCAACGTCACCAGCTCGCCGCGGTCGACCGTGAGGTCGACCCG
>NZ_NPEX01000141.1:10363-14534 GCF_003258865.1 Rhodoplanes roseus
GTCGACCCGGTCGAGCACCGTGAGGGGTCCGTATCGCTTTGAGACGCGACGGACAGCGACGTGCGCAGACGCGTCCGGAGCGTTCATGCCATCTCCTTGATCCAGCGCTCGGTCCAGCCGGCCCGCTCCTTGGCGAAGAAGGCCCAGTCGGGAGCGAACAGCGTAGCGCTGTCCGGAAAGCCGGCCGGCGTCGTCGCGGCCGGGTTGGTCGGCGCCACGAACGCCTTGGTGGCGAGAATCGACTGGATCTCGGGCGACAGGAGCGCGTCGACGACGGCGTCGGCGAGCGCGTCGGCCGGAGCACCCTTCGCCTTGGCGATGCCCGACGGCATGGCGAACCCGCCCTCGGCGGGAATCGCGAGGTCGACGGGCGAGCCCTCGGCCTTGCGGATCAGCGTGTAGGCCGAGAACTGGCCGCCGATCATCCAGGCCTCGCCCTGCTCCAGCAGATTGATGGCCTGCGGTGCGTTGGTGTAGACGCTGAGCAGGTTCGGCTTGAGACTCTTGAGCTTCTTGAACGCCGCGTCGATCTCGTACTGGGCTTCCGAGAACGGCTTGCCGGTCTCGAGATGCGCGGCGACCAGCAGCGTCCAGTAGCCCTCGGTGTTCTGGATCGACGGGACGATGACCTTCTGGCCGTAGCGCGCGTCCCACAGATCGGACCAGCGCGCCGGCGGCTGCTTCATGCGCTTGGTCGAGAAGGCGATGCCGGCCCACGGCTTCTGATAGTTCGCCCACAGGCCGTCGCGATGCACCGCGCCCGGCACCAGCTTGCCGAGATTGGGCACGGCGGACGTCGTCATCGGCGTGATCAGCCCCTCGGCGGCGGCCGGGATCATCACCGGATCGTCCATGATCACCACCGACATCTTCGGGCTGGCGCGATCGGCCTGCATCTTCTGCAGGTTGGTGAGCGAGTTGGTTCCCTCGTAGAGGATCTTGGCGTCGAGCTTCTTCTCGATCACCGGAAAGACGTCGGCGTTTAGATAGCGGGCCGCGCCGGCGGGGCCGCCGACCACGATCTCCTTGGGCGCCGCCCGCACCACGGCCGGGGCGGCGATGGCGGCGACGGCGCCTCCACCGATCTGCAGGACGGAGCGGCGGGAGAGGCCGGGACGAAAAGGTCGGAGGTCTCGGGTCATCGGTGTCCTCACTGCGGGCCGAACGGCGCTACAGCGACAAGAATGCAAGCCACGGGCCAGTTGTGCACATTTTTCCATATTCTCGTATTTGCAACAGCTTAGTTGAAGTCTATTGTGTCGCATGGCGATCGCCACTGGAAGAATGTGCACATTCTCTGGAATTAATGTGCACATTTCTGCGGCGCGCCGGGAGAGACGCGTGCCGACCCGACAGTCACGAGCCACCAAGGCCGATCCGCAGACCGACGCGGCGATCCACGCGGCGATCGCCCGCGCCGTCATGGACGGCTCGCTGCGCGCCGGCACCAAGCTGGCCGAGCACCGGCTGGCGGAGATCTTCGGGGTGTCGCGCGAGCGCATCCGCAAGGTGCTGCACCGGCTCGGCGCCGAGCGGCGGATCGAGATCATCCCCAACCGCGGCGCTCGCGTGCCGCAACCGACGCTCACAGAAATCCGCGAGATCTACGAGGCGCACCGGGTGCTGGAGGCCGGCGTGCTGATGGCGCTGGTGCCGAGGCTCGACGAGGCGATCCTGGCGCGGCTCGATGCGCATCTCGCCGAGGAGCGCGCCGCCGCCGAGCGCGGCGACCGCAGCGCCTCGGTGCGGCTGTCCGGCGCGTTCCACCTGCTGCTGGTCGACGCCGTCGGCAATGCCGAGCTGTCACGCATCCTGCGCGATCTCCTCAGCCGGTCGTCCGTGATGGTGTCGGTCTACGAGCCGGCGAGCCAGTCCATCTGTGCGGTCGACGAGCACGGCGTCATCGTCGATGCCCTGCGGGCCCGCGACGTCGCGCACGCCGTCGCCCTGTCGGCCCACCACTTCCAGCATGTCGAGCAGCGCCTGCGCCTCGATCCCGGCCCCGCCGCCGCGACCGACCTCGAAGCGGCGTTCCGTCCCTATGCGCCGCCCAAGCCGACCCGCGCGAGGCGAGCCCGCTGAGCCGTCTCACGCCTTGCCGTACACCGGCACGATGGCGCCGCGGGTGACGCGGTTCTCGGGGGAGGCGAGGAACAGGATGGTCGAGGCCACCTCCTCGACCTTCGGCCAGGCGGAGAGGTCGGCCTTGGGCATGTCCTTGCGGTTGGCCGGCGTGTCCATGATCGACGGGGCGACGGCGTTGACCAGCACGCCCTCCTTCGCCACCTCCTCGGCGAGCGCCACGGTGAGCGCCGCGACGGCCGCCTTGGCGGCCGCGTAGATCGCCATGCCGGCGCCGGTGCGCCATTCCAGCGCCGGCCGGGCCGCCACGTTGACGATCCGGCCGCCGTTCCGCCCGCGCGTGAAGCTGCGCAGCGCCTGCCGGCAGCACAGCGCACAGGTGAGCAGGTTGACGGCGATCTGCTGGTGCAGGACGTCCTCCTCGAGGTCGCGGAGCGGACCATAGGCGAAGCCGCCGGCCAGATGGATCGAGGCCCACAGCGGCGGCAGCCGGTCGTAGAGCTGCTCGACCGACTCCGCGTCGGTGAGGTCGGCCTCGCCGTAGAGCACCACCCGGGCGTGGTCGCGCAACGGGAACTCGGCCGCCGCGCTTTCGCGCGTGTAGGGGATGTGGCAGATGCCCCCGGCCTCGACCAGGGCCGTCACCACGCCGAGGCCCAGCGCCCCGGTTCCGCCCGTCACCACCACGTGCCGTCCGTTGAAGTCCATTCCGTCTCCTTCCGGCCCCCGCCGGCTGCCCTGCGCGAATCACCTCGTCGGCCGACGATAGCGCCCCGGAGCACAAAATTCCGGTTGATCGGCGCCTCCGGCCTCCGCAACAAGGGAGCGACACTCCTCGCTGCGGATCCCTCGATGCGCCGTGCCTTGGTTTCCCGGGATGATCACGACACGCCGATGGTGCGGTTCGACGCCGTCACCCGGCGGTTTGCCGAGGTGACGGCCGTGGACGCGTTGTCCCTCGACATCCGCGCCGGCGAGTTCTTCGCGCTGCTGGGACCGTCCGGCTGCGGCAAGACCACGCTGCTGCGCATGCTGGCCGGCTTCGAGCGGCCGGACGACGGCCGGATCCTGCTCGCCGGCCAGGATATCGCGGCGGTGCCGCCGTGGCGGCGCCCCGTCAACATGATGTTCCAGAGCTATGCTTTGTTCCCGCACCTCTCGGTCGCCGGCAACGTCGCCTTCGGCCTGAAGCAGGAACGCCTGCCGCGCGCCGAGGTCGAATCCCGGGTCGCCGCGATGCTGCGGCTCGTGCGCCTCGACGGGCTCGGATCGCGAAAGCCGCATCAGCTCTCCGGCGGCCAGCGCCAGCGGGTCGCGCTCGCCCGGGCGCTCGCCAAGCATCCCAAGGTGCTGCTGCTCGACGAGCCGCTCGCCGCCCTCGACAAGAAGCTGCGCGAAGAGACCCAGTTCGAGCTGATGGCCCTGCAGGAGCGCCTCGACACCACCTTCGTCGTCGTCACCCACGATCAGGAGGAGGCCATGACCCTGGCGGACCGGATCGGCGTGATGAACCACGGCCGCCTCGCCCAGGTCGGCACGCCGGCGGAGATCTACGAGCAGCCGCGCTCGCGCTGGATCGCCGGCTTCATCGGCGACGTCAATTTTTTCGAGGGCAGCGTCACGGCGGTCGACGGCGACGACGTCGAGATGACCGATGCGGCCGGCCGCGTTTTTCGCGCCGCCGGAGCGCCACCCGTGCGGACGGGCGACAGGATCACGCTGGCGGTGCGACCGGAAAAGATCTCGGTCGCGACCGGATCGGGCGCGGCAGAGCCGATCAACAGCGTCGCCGGCAAGGTGGCGGACATCGGCTATCTGGGCGACATCTCGGTCTACAAGGTGCGGCTCGACGACGGTGCCGTGATCAAGGCAGCGGTGACGAACGCCCGGCGCCGCATCGAATCGAGCATCGACTGGGACGACACGGTCCGGCTGTCCTTCCCCCCCGACGCTGCCGTGGTGCTGACGGAGTGAGGGGATGAGCAGCGAGGCCGTCATTCCGGGGCGCGGCAAAGCCGCGAACCCGGAATCCAGCGACAATCTTTTGCGGGGCTGGATTCCGGGTTCGCGAGCCTCCGGCTCGCGCCCC
>NZ_NPEX01000142.1:0-10478 GCF_003258865.1 Rhodoplanes roseus
TCCAAGGCATCGTGCTCTCCATCGAATCTCGCAAATCCGACGGAATCACAGCCCCCCGAAATCACTCACTCAATTTTTGGTCAGGCTCTCAGGACGGGAGCCTGATCAGCGCTGGACCACCACGGTGGTGCCCACGCCGACGCGGCTGTACAGGTCCGTGATGTCCTCGTTGAACATGCGGATGCAGCCGTAGGAGACGTAGCCGCCGATCGAGCGCGGCACGTTGGTGCCGTGGATCGCGTACTCGCCGCCCGACAGCGTCATGGCCGCGACGCCCATCGGGTTCTGCGGCGTGCCGCCCTTGATCAGGTCCGGGATGCGCGGGTTGTCGCGCTTCACCTCGGCGGGCGGCGCCCAGTCGGGCTTCACGTACTTGCCGGTGATGCGGCTGGTGCCGGCCCACTGCTTGCCGGCCTTGCCGACGCCGACCGGATAGCGCAGCGCGGTGCCGTCGCCGAGCACCAGATAGAGCCGGCGCTCGTGCGTCTTCACCACGATGGTGCCGGCCGAGTAGCTGGCGTCCCTGAACGCCACCTGCTCGCGCGCCGACGCGCTCTGCGGTGCCGCCATCGCGAGCGCGATGCCGGCCGCGGCCGCGACGGCGGCCAAGCGTGACTCGAAGCGTGCCATGTCTCCCCCTCCGAAATCAGATGCTGTCGACGTCCGTGCCGTGGCCCGTCGCCCACGAATGAAACAGCGCCACCATTTGATATTCGGTATGTGCGGGGCAACCCCTTCAAAGCGTTCGTGATTGAAGTAAACGTCAGGTGCAGCAAAAGCGTCACAGTTGCTGTGGCGGATTTACGCGAGCCGCGGAGCGATGACGACAAGAGCGTCGGCACTGGCTTGCCACTGAACGAGCTCCCTTCGGCAGGGCAGTGACCTCCTGAACTCTGCTCAGGCAGGTCAGGATGTTCGTTCGACAAGAACGGGGACGAGTCGATCGTCCATGCCGGGATAACGCAACCGTTAATTGTCTCGCGATGCCGTTTCTCGCATGATCGCCATCCCCGAAAAGTGGTTGATCCCATGCTTCTGATTGCCTTCTTTCTCGGTGCATCGACGGCTTGGCTCTTTGAGACCGGCTGGAATTGGTACCTAGTCAATCATCTGAACCCTGCCGAGGGTCACCAGTGGCGAGTTCGGCGCAATCGCTGGGCGTACTACCTTCTCCTCGGGGTCACCCTGGCAGTCGCCGTGATTTTTGTCGGCGGCGTGTACGGCCTCCAGACCGGTGCTTGGTCCTCACCTTTCGTGAGGGCTTTGGATCATCTTTCGGCACCTAAGGTCCTGGGCGGCATTGTCGCCACCGCCCTCGGAGCGCTGTTGGTCGCCGTGCGTCACAGGCTGCCAGCCGGGATCACGCTCCTTCGACGTCTGGTGCAGCCGCGTCGGGTCGAAGGACAAAAGAAGCCCTCGTCCTCTGCGGCAGAGTCTTCCGGAGCTAAAAGCGCGGTGATTTCCCTGACCAGCATTGTCGGGATTGCCGCTGTGACTCTCGTCGCTTTGGCGACCATTCAGATTTTTTTCCCGGAACTCATCACCAGGGTCGAGAGCTTCAAGGTCGCCGGTGTGGAGGCACGCTTCGCCAGCGCTACCTCGAAATCGCTCCAGGTGTTCACGCAGACGATTGCTGGCCCGGAAAAAAGAATTTCCGTAGCAGGCTGGGCGAATTACGACTGGCTTTCAAAAGAGCTTAGTGGCCCGGCCCAAGCTGCCGTAAATAGTCGCCTCGGATATGCCGACCCATTTCAAAACGACAACAATCGCTTCATGAACGAGATCGCGATTCCGCTAGCCAAACTTGGGAAATGCCTATCGGAACATTTCGATCTTTTTCACACCGACCTGCATGGCCAGGCTGCTAGGGCCGCAGAGGGGTGGGGCCGCCTGTTTCTAATGGCGGACACAACTCCGGAGGGCCAGAAGAAATCGAAACGTCAAGCAGAGATCGTAATTAAAGATACTTACGTTATTTTAGGACGCACCAACGACTTTCTGACATCGCAGGCAATCGAATGCGACGACCGTCAAGCAGTAATAGATTTAATTATAAAAACAATCAGTTCAAAAATTACATGCGATCAAAATTGCTTTAATGAATCGATCTTAGAGGAATACGCAAAGAAGGTTTCAGGCGACCCGGCCATGTCGCCTGAAACGCTTGCGGCGACGGGATATGCCGTCTCGTTCGTGAGCAGCTTCATTTCCTGGACTTCACGGGTCGATAAAGGCCTAGAATTCCTTGATAATATCCGGCCTCACCTTCATCAAAGCAACAGTGCGATCGTTGCTCAGATCAATGTTTATAGCGCACGCGTGATTGCTCGCTTTCAGGCACGCCGGCCATCGAACGAAACAGTGGAGGACTGCAAGAAAGCAATCTCGCTCGTCGACGAACTATTGAGACATGTCGAAAGCGCGCGCCGTGATAGCGAGAATCGGTCGATTCAAGGCGATCGACGGTCGGAACAGTTGAAAAATGTAGTGGACCATTACAAGCGTGTACGCGCTTCAATCGTAAATGATTCTCTTTACAGCATCATTGCCGACTGGCTTGATGGGCGACGGCTATTGCCCCATGAGATCGCAATGCTCGAAGGGGTTTCTGAAGGCGGCGCAGCGTATGAATTGAATAAATGGATCGACTCCGAGTCGATCAGCGAACTCGTTGCAGGGATCAATAAGACAAATCTGGAAACCGAAATAGCAAAGCAAAGAAAACTCGCACCAAAATTGGACCCGATGGCTAGGCAGGCAGTAACTTGGCTCCGCACCATCGGAGACACTTACGATACGCTGGCGATGCGGGACGTCGTTCTCGGGGCTATTCGCAACGACTTCAGCAAAGACCGTTGTGCCAGGATTCGATCGCTCCTGGCACGGTCAAAAGACAGTTACGAGAAGGCAAATGTGACTGAATACGGTCCTTACATCGCCGCGCATTTCAACATATACGAAAGCGCCTGTTCACAGTGAGCGACCGCCCTTGCGCTTTTAAACCGGCCCACCGGCCCCCGCCTTGGCCAATACCCAGGTCGCGCTCGTGGCGAGCGTTACAGCCAGCACGAAGCCCGTGATCATCATTCTTCGGATCATCGCACCCTCCTGAGTTGCCGAAATCGTACCGCCTTCCCGCTCCGGTGTCCACGCTGAGGAGTGGGCCGGCGGTCACGCTTGGTTCAACGCCCCACGGTGACCGCCGGCTCCCGAGACATTACGCCGCGCCGCGCTTGGAGGCCTGGCGGTTGTTGACCAGGTCGTCGACCACGGTCGGATCGGCGAGCGTCGAGGTGTCGCCGAGATTGCCGAACTCGTTCTCGGCGATCTTGCGCAGGATGCGGCGCATGATCTTGCCGGAGCGGGTCTTCGGCAGGCTCGGCGCGAACTGGATCACGTCGGGCGAGGCGATCGGGCCGATCTCCTTGCGCACCCAGGCGACCAGCTCGGCGCGCAGCTCCTCGGACGGCTGCTGGCCGGTCATCAGGGTGACGTAGGCGTAGATGCCCTGCCCCTTGATGTCGTGCGGATAGCCGACCACGGCCGCCTCCGACACCTTGGGATGGGCGACCAGCGCCGACTCGACCTCGGCGGTGCCGAGACGATGGCCGGCGACGTTGATCACGTCGTCGACCCGGCCCGTGATCCAGTAGTAGCCGTCCTCGTCGCGGCGGCAGCCGTCGCCGGTGAAGTAGCGGCCCACGTAAGTGCTGAAATAGGTCTGCACGAAGCGCTCGTGATCGCCGTAGACGGTGCGCATCTGGCCCGGCCAGGAATCGACGATGCACAGGCTGCCCTCGCATGCACCGTCGAGCTGGTTGCCGGCGGCGTCGACGATCTGCGGCAGCACGCCGAAGAACGGCCGCGTCGCCGAGCCCGGCTTCAGCTTGGTGGCGCCCGGGAGCGGCGTGATCAGGATGCCGCCCGTCTCGGTCTGCCACCAGGTGTCGACGATCGGGCAGCGGTCCTCGCCGACGACGCGGTGGTACCACTCCCACGCCTCCGGATTGATCGGCTCGCCGACCGAGCCCAGCAGCCGCAGGCTCTTCCGCGACGTCTTCTTCACCGGCTCGTCGCCGGCCTGCATCAGCGCCCGGATCGCGGTCGGCGCCGTGTAGAAGATGTCGACCTTGTGCTTGTCGATCACCTCCCAGAAGCGGGAGTTCGACGGATAGTTCGGCACGCCCTCGAACATCAGCGTGGTGGCGCCGTTGGCGAGCGGCCCGTAGACGATGTAGCTGTGGCCCGTCACCCAGCCGACATCGGCCGTGCACCAGTAGATGTCGCCGTCGTGATAGTCGAAGACGTACTGGTGGGTGATCGCGGTGAACACCAGATAGCCGGCGGTGGTGTGCAGCACGCCCTTCGGACGGCCGGTCGAGCCCGACGTGTAGAGGATGAACAGCGGATCCTCGGCGCCCATCTCCTCGCACGGACAGTCGGCCGGCACGGTCTTGGCGATGTCGTCGTAATAGACGTCGCGGCCCGCCTGCATCGGCACCGAGGCATGGGTGCGGCGGACCACCAGGATGGTGTCGACGCCGCCGGCGCGCGTCGCCGCGGCATCCGCATTGGCCTTCAGCGGCACCTTGCGGCCGCCGCGCACGCCCTCGTCGGCCGTGACGATCACGGCGGACTTGGCGTCCTCGATCCGGCCGGCGAGGCTGTCGGGCGAGAAGCCGCCGAACACGACCGAGTGGATCGCGCCGATGCGGGCGCAGGCCAGCATGGCGAACGCCGCCTCGGGGATCATCGGCAGATAGATGGTGACGCGGTCGCCCTTCTTGACGCCGCGCGCCTTCAGCACGTTGGCGAAGCGCGAGACCTCGGCGTGCAGCTCCTTGTAGGTGATCTTGCGATCGTCCTTGGGATCGTCGCCTTCCCAGATGATCGCGACCTGATCACCCCGCGTCGCGAGGTGGCGGTCGATGCAGTTGTGGGCGACGTTGGTGGTGCCGTCCTCGAACCATTTGATCGAGACGTTGTGCGGATCGAAGGAGGTGTTCTTGACCCTGGTGAAGGGCTTGAACCAGTCGATGCGCCCGGCCTGCTCGCCCCAGAAGCCGTTCGGGTCGGAGACCGACCGCTTGTACATCTCCTGATACGCGGCGTCGTCCAGATAGGCCCGCTTCGACCAGTCGGCCGGAACCTCGTACACTTTTCCCGTCATCTGCTGCTCCCTCCGCGGCGGACATTTGATTTCGGGGCCTGGCCCCGGCCGCGCCGTCCGTTTCCTCGTTCCTCAATCAATAGGCCGTGGAGGGCCGGCGCCACAAGACGGCCATTCCTCACACTTTGGTCGCGGTCACCCGCGGTCGCGGTTGCTGTCGGCGCCCCGCGAGGGGTGACCCGGACGCGCCCTTGCCGGAGCTCGCGGGACGGGGGACCCGCGACGTCTGGTCGATGGAAGCCTCGCGCGGCCGCCTGCGATTGGCAACAGCATCGCGCCGCGACATGACGCCGGGGGTGCCCGTGACTCAACAATTCGTCGTTATCTGAGAATTACAACCAGACCCACGCGGTCGATCTCACGTCGCGCCCCGCCTTCGGCCGTGGGCCCGACGCCGAGCGCCGGTCGAAACGCATGCTGCACTGCAGCGTCCGAACGCGTCCGTCCCGGCGCCCTCCCCGTCACGGGTGCGTGAGAACGGCGCTCCGTGTGAGGCGACGCACAGAGCCGCCGCCCCGGCCGCCGCCATTCTGCCGGTCATGCGAACCGTGGGCTCGCGGACGGAACCAACCGTCGGAGCAGCACCGGGTCGACCGGCCGGCGACACGCGGCGGCGATCCGATCGGGAGGAGCGACGATGTCACGAGGTGCGGTCATGTCCTGTCGGTCGTGGTTGTTCGCGGGTGCCGTGGCGCTCGTCTCGGTCAGCGGTCTCGGAAGTGCCTTCGCGGAGAGCCGCGTCGCGCTGGTGATCGGCAACTCGTCCTATCAGTCGGTGCCGGCGCTGCCGAACCCGGCGAACGACTCCAAGGCGATGGCGGATCTGCTGCGCTCCGCCGACTTCGAGGTGATCACGGCGCGCGATCTCGGCCAGTCCGAGATGCGCCGCGCCATCGGCAACTTCACCCGCAAGGTCGCCGGCAAGGGCTCCGACACGGTCGCGCTGGTCTATTACGCGGGCCACGGCCTGCAGGTCGACGGCGACAACTATCTGGTCCCGGTCGATGCGCAGATCAGCCGGGAATCCGACGTGCCGCTGCAGACCATGCGGCTCGCCGACCTGATGAACGCGCTCGCCGCCGTGCCGGTGAAGACCCGCATCGTGATGCTCGACGCCTGCCGCAACAATCCGTTCTCGGAGATCGGCAAGGCCAGCGGCCGCGGGCTCGCCATCGTCGACGCGCCGAACGGCACCATCGTGTCCTACGCCACCGCGCCCGGCTCCGAGGCCGAGGACGGCGAGGGCAAGAACAGCCCCTACACGTCGGCGTTCCTCGGCGTCGCGCGAGAACCCGGGCTGCCGATCGAGCAGGCGTTCAAGCGGGTCCGCTACGCCGTGCACCAGGCGACCGACGGCCGCCAGACGCCGTGGGAGAGTTCCTCGCTCACCGGCGACTTCGCGTTCTTCAAGGGCCCGGCCGAGACCACCGGCGTGACCAGCGCCTCGGCCGGACCGGCGACCGGCGGAGCCTCGGCCGGCACCCAGGTCGCCTCGCTCGGCGGCGGCCCGCTCACCCGCTCGGCCGACGGCTGGCGCGGCGAGCTGCAGCAGAAGTCGGCGCGCGAGGCCTACGAGATCGTCATTCGCGAGGACCAGCTCGAGGCCTACCAGGCCTATCTGGACCTGTTCCCGGCCGAGGTCTTCACGCCGCGGGTGCGCGGCCTGATGGACCGGCGCCAGGAGCTGGTCGCGTGGCACGAGGCGGCGACCATCAACACGGCCGCGGCCTACCGGGCGTTCCTGGCCGAGTTCCCGACCAGCGACTATGCCGTGACGGCGCAGCGCCTGATCGACCGCACCGGCCGCTCGCTCGGCGCCGAATCCCGCGACCGCGCCTGCGGCACGCCGACGATCCGGCGCCGCGCCGACCTCTCGGGCCCGACCCGTCAGGCCCTGATCGACCCGACCCCGGCCGTGACCACGATGGTGGCGCCGGTCGTCTCGGCGCCCGTCATCGTCGACCGGCCGTTCATCGACCGGCCGTTCATCGACCGCGGCCCGTTCGGCCGGCACGGCGCCCTGCCGCAGGGCCCCGTGGTGGTGAAGCCGCCGGTGCTGCCGCCCGTCGTCAAGCCGCTGCCCGGCAAGCCGATCATCGGCCGGCCCGTGCTCGACACGCCGAAGCCGATCGTCCGCCCGATCGTGACCAAGCCGATCGTCGCCAAGCCGATCGTCGCCAAGCCGATCGTCGCCAAGCCGATCATGACGCGCCCCATGATGGCGAAGCCGATGATGGCAAAGCCCGTGATGGTCGCCCGGCCGGTGAGCATGGGCCCCCGCATGGGCATGGGCGGCGGCGGCGGCATGCGCTTCGGCGGCGGCGGGTTCGGCCGGATGCGCTGAGCCCTGCGCGCCGCGGAGCAGACAGCAGAACGGCCGGGCCCCAGCCCGGCCGTTCTTGTTGTCCGTCACCCCGAGGTGCGAGCCCTCGGGCGAGCCTCGAAGGGCGACGGCCCGGGCGTGGCCGGCATCCTTCGAGGCCCGGCTTCGCCGGGCACCTCAGGATGACGGGGAGAGCTTGCAGGAGGACGGGGAGACTTGCAGGAGGACGGAAACGCTGCAGCCTCTCCTACCTTCGCCGGTCCCACTCGGCGATGCGGGCGAGGGCCTCGTTGTTGAGCGGCATGTCGACCGGCTCGTTGCGCTCGGCCGAGAGATCGGCGGCCGTGTAGGTCTCCATCACCAAGCGGGCGTGGACGGGCTGCACCATCACGGGGCGGTCGAGCAGGCAGCATTCGAGGAAGTGGATGGTCTCCGGCCCGAGCTGGCCGGCATACATGTGGTCGACCTGCTCGCCCGGCATGGTCGACATCGGGTAGCGGGTGCCGCCCTCGACCGTGTTGAGCCAGTTGTCGCGATACGTCCCGTCCAGGATGAGGGCGCCCGCCGTGCCGGTGATCTCGATCCAGGTCGACGAGTAGTTGGGATAGCCGGGCGGCAGGTTCCAGCCGCCGCCGACCACCACGACGGCGCCGTTGTCCATCGTGATGGTGTTCCACATGCAGTCGTAGGAACCGTTGAGCGGCTTCATCACCCCGTAGGCGCCCTGCGAGTAGACCCGCACCGGCTTGGCCGGCTCCAGCATCCACAGCACGAAGTCGAGATCGTGGGTCGACTCCATGGCGGCCGGCGACAGCTTGGTGCGGCCGGCGATCTTGGCGCCGAGGCTGCGCGACAGATGGCGGCTCACCATCACGGAGACGATGTCGCCGAGCTTGCCCTCGGCGATCTGCTTCTTGGCGTAGGCGATCTTGGCGTTGAAGCGCTGCGAGTAGCCGATCGTGAACTTGACGCCGTTGCGCTTGGCGATCGTGATCAGCTCGTCGGCCTCCCAGAAGTCCAGCGAGATCGGCTTCTCCAGGAGCACGTGCTTGCCGGCCTTCAGGCAGTCGCGGGCGATCGGGAAATGGGTGGGCTCCGGCGCCGTGCAGACATAGACGATCGAGATGTTCGGATTGCTGATGACGTCCTGATAGTCGAGCGTCGCGGTCGCGGCCCGGGTGAGCTTCTTCATCTCGGCCAGCCGCTCGGGCCGGATCTCGCAGATATGGAGCTTGTCGACCAGCGCCGAGCGCGACAGCGTCTCGGCCCGCATGCCGCCGATCCAGCCGGTGCCGATGACTGCGACTTCGACCTGCTTCACGGAACATCTCCCCCGAATGATTGTGTAGGCTGTTGCCTGTTGGGCCGGGTCGCGTGGCGACGGCCGTGCCGGCGAAGCGGACACGGATGCCGCGCGTGGCAGCTTCGGGTAAACCAGAAAGGCCGCGGGTTGGAAAGCGGGGCGGAACCGCCCCAAACGCCTAGGTGTCCTGCGCAGAACGCTTGGCCGCGACCCCTTCGGCGAGCCGCACGAAATGCCCCCGGCGCTGCAGCCACACGAGCAGGACGAAGCTCGGGATCGCGGCGACCGCGCTGAGCATGAAGAAGGTGATCCAGCCGGTCGCCTCGGCGATGAAGCCGGCCCCCGACGACAGGTAGGTGCGGCCGATGGCGGCGAGCGCCGTCAGCAGCGCATATTGCGTCGCGGTATGGAGCGGATTGTTGCACAGCGCCGACAGGTAGGCGACGAACACCACGGTGCCGATCGCCCCGGTGAAGTTCTCGACGATGATGGTCGCGGTCAGGGCCCAGAGATCGACGCCGACCATCGCCTGCCAGGCGAACACCAGGTTGGAGACGCTCTGCAGCAGCGCGCCGATCCACAGCGCCGTCACCAGCGGATAAGCCCGCGCGAGAGTGCCGCCGGCGAAGCCGCCGATCAGGGTGGCGGCGAGGCCGACGCCCTTGACGATGGCGGCGTAGTCGTTGCGCGAGAAGCCGAGGTCGATCACGAAGGGCGCCGTCATGGCTCCGGCGAAGGCGTCGCAGAACTTGAAGAAGATCACGAAGGCGAGGACCAGGACGGCGCTGTCGCGGGTGAGGAACTCGGAGAAGGCGCCGACCGCCGCCACCATGACGCGCCGGGCCCGGTTCTCGATGCGGTGCTCGGGATCGTTCACGGCCCTGTCGGAGCCGGCCGGCTCGGTGGCGAGCAGCGTGGTGACGATGCCGATCGCCACCAGGGCCGCCATGGCGACGTAGCCCCAGGTCCAGGCCGAGGCCCGGACGAAGCCGAGCGCCTCGAAGCCGCTGACCAGGAACAAGGCGCCGATCGTCGAGGCGAGCATGCCGATCCGGTAGGCGGCGACGTAGGACGCCATGCCGGCGGCCTGCTCGTTCTCGGGCAGGCTCTCGACCCGGAAGGCGTCGATGACGATGTCCTGGGTGGCCGAGGCGGTGGCGACCAGGAGCGCCCCGAGCGCCACCAGCCAGGGCGCCCGGACCGGATCGCAGGCCCCGAGCAGCACGATCGCACCGATCAGCAGGATCTGGGTCAGCACCAGCCAGCCGCGGCGGCGGCCGAGCAGGCGCGACAGCACGGGTACGTCCAGGGCGTCGACCACCGGGGCCCAGAGGAACTTCAACGTATAGGGTGTGCCGACCAGCGCGAACAGGCCGATGGTGCCGAGATCGACCCCGGACTCGCGCATCCAGAACAGGAGGGTGGAGCCCGACAGGGCCAGCGGCAGTCCCGACGAGAAGCCGAGGAACATGACGATGAGCACCCGCGGCCGCAGATAGACCGAGAAGGTCTCGGCGAGCGACGGGCGGGCTGCGGGAGCCGGAGTCTCGGTGATGTCGGTCGGGGTCATGGCCACCGTATGGGAGAGGACGGGATTCGGCACAAGCCTGCCGGGCGATCGGGTTCTTTTTGGGTCGGGGCGGGGGTCTCGGGGGCCGGTCGTTCAGGGGCGGGGCGGCGCC
>NZ_NPEX01000142.1:10488-14451 GCF_003258865.1 Rhodoplanes roseus
GCCCCCACCCGCCCCGGTCGTAGCACCCCGGATTTGACGCCTCGCGTGACTTTCCTTAAATCGCCGCCATGGCGATCCGAGACATCATCCTTCTCCCCGACAAGCGGCTCCGGCTGGTGTCCGAACCGGTCACGACGATCGACGACGAGATTCGCACGCTCGTCGCCGACATGTTCGACACCATGTACGACGCCCCCGGCATCGGCCTGGCCGCCATCCAGGTCGCGGTGCCCAAGCGCGTCGTCACCATGGACCTCTCCCGCAAGGAGGAGGAGAAGCAGCCGCGCGTCTTCATCAATCCGGAGATCGTGTGGTCGTCCGAGGAGACCAATGTCTACGAGGAGGGCTGCCTGTCGATCCCGGACGTCCACGAGGACGTCGAGCGGCCCGAAAGGGTGCGGATCCGCTGGATGGATCTGGACGGCAAGACCCACGAGGAGACGGCGGACGGCCTGTTCGCCACCTGCGTCCAGCACGAGATCGATCACCTGAACGGCGTGCTGTTCATCGACCATATCTCGCGGCTGAAGCGGCACTTCATCACCAAGAAGTTCGCCAAGGCCGCCGCCCGCCGCGCGGCGGAGTGAGGGCGGCCGGGACCCCGGCCGGCGCGACATTTCAGCCGTGACGGCCGCACCGGCCGAAGCCAGCGACCCGGGCGGCCGAACCGCCTCGCCTAGCTGCGCTGCAGCACCAGCGTCTCCTTGTGGCCGAAGCCGCGGGCATTGTCGATCAGCACCACCTGGTCGGGATCGAGCCGGTAGAGCGAAACGCGAGCGACGGCGTCGCGCAGGCGCTCCGGCAGCGCGTCGAGCCGTTTCAGGAACGTGTAGCGGTCCGCCAGCAGGCCGCGCAGGCGCACCGTCTCGGCCGGATCGTCGACCCGGCGGGCACGACCGTGCATCTGGACACCACGCACCGCCGTGAAGTCCGCCGTGTCGGCCGCAATCGTGGCCGCGACGGCCCGCTCCGCCTCCAGCTCCAGCGAATGCCGCGCCCCGGCCTCCGACACCCAGACGAGCGCGAGCCCGTCGCGCGCATAGAACAGATTGACCGCATGCGGCCCGGAGGGGCCGACGGTCGCCAGCGACATCACGTGATGCAAATCCAGAAACCCCGCTACGCGCGCGGAAAGCAACTCGGACATGGGGTTTTCACTGTTCCTGGCGGCTAATCGGGTCCGTTATAATCGAGCAGCACGCGGGATATTGGTTTCGGGCCGTCCGGACAAGGGGACGCTGCGATGAGCATGGCCGAGCACGACCCCGCCCCGCTGGCCCCCGAGCCGCTGGGCGGCTCCTTCCACTGGGACGATCCGTTCCAGCTCGACGATCAGCTCACCGAAGAGGAGCGGCTGATTCGCGACACCGCACGGGCCTATGCGCAGGACCGCCTGATGCCGCGCGTGGTGCGCGACTATCTCGACGAGACCACGGACCGGGCGATCTTTCGCGAGATGGGCGAGCTCGGCCTGCTCGGCGTCACCCTGCCGGAGGCCCAGGGCGGCGCCGGCGCGACTCACGTCGGCTACGGGCTCGTCGCGCGCGAGCTCGATCGAGTCGATTCGGGCTTTCGCACGCTGATGAGCGTGCAGTCCTCGCTGGTCGCATACCCGATCTTCCATTTCGGCAGCGACCGCCAGCGCGCCGCCTTCCTGCCCGGCCTGGTCTCGGGCGAGAGGATCGGCTGCTTCGGCCTGACCGAGCCGGACGCCGGCTCCGACCCGGCCGGAATGACGACGCGGGCCGACAAGGTCGACGGCGGCTACCGGCTCACCGGGGCCAAGACCTGGATCACCAATGCGCCGATCGCCGACCTGTTTCTGGTGTGGGCCCGCTCGGCCGCTCACGACGGGGCGCTGCGCGCCTTCCTGATCGAGCGCGGCACCGCCGGTCTCTCGACCACTGCGATCAAGGGGAAGCTGTCGCTGCGCACCTCCGTCACGGGCGAGGTCGTGCTCGACGGCGTGACGGTGGCCGAGGACGCCCTGCTGCCCGGCGTCGCCGGCATGGCGGGCGCGTCGCGCTGCCTCGCGCCGGCCCGCTACGGCATCGCCTTCGGCGTGATGGGCGCGGCCGAGGACTGCTGGCACCGGGCCCGTCAGTACACGCTCGACCGCAAGCAGTTCGGCCGTCCGCTGGCCGCGACCCAGCTGGTGCAGAAGAAGCTCGCCGACATGCAGACCGAGATCGCGCTCGGCCTGCAGGGCGCGCTGCGGCTCGGCCGCCTGATGGACCAGGGCCGCGCCTCGATCGAGCTGGTCTCGCTGATGAAGCGCAACAATTGCGGCAAGGCGCTCGACATCGCGCGCGCCGCCCGCGACCTGCATGGCGGCAACGGCATCCAGGTCGAGTACCACGTCATGCGTCACGCCCAGAATCTGGAGACCGTGAACACCTACGAGGGGACGCACGACATCCACGCCCTGGTTCTCGGACGAGCACAGACCGGCATCAAGGCATTCGGCTGAACGGGGCGTCACGGGCCGCCACAATCACGGGGAAGAAGCATGGACAAACTGACATTCGGGCTAACCATGATGGTGGTGGGCATAGGGGGAACGTTTCTCACCCTGGCGATCCTCATCTGGTCGATCCAGATCCTCAAGAAGATCTTTCCGCTCTCGGCCGAGGACGGAAGCAAATCGAACCGCGGCTAGACGGGGACTTCTGAAATGATCGAAGGCATTTTCACCGGGCTCCTCGGTCTGACCGACGGCGTCCAGATCCTGTTCACGATCGCCGGGCTGAAGCAGATCGTGATGCTGATCATCGGCGGAACGCTGATCTTCCTGGGCGTCAAGAAGGACGTCGAGCCGCTGCTGCTGGTGCCGATCGGCTTCGGCTGTCTGCTCGTCAACATCCCGGGCAGCGAGCTGATGCACCAGGGCATCGACATCGGCGCCAAGCAGGTGCTCGACGCGCTCGGCCCGACGGCGCCCGAAGCGCTGAAGGCGATGGCGAAGGACGACACCGGGTTCCTGCGCAGCATCTACAACATGGGAATCGCCAACGAGCTGTTCCCGCTGCTGATCTTCATCGGCATCGGCGCCATGACGGATTTCGGCCCGCTGCTGGAGAACCCCAAGATCCTGCTGTTCGGCGCCGCCGGCCAGTGCGGCATCTTCCTGACGCTGCTGCTCGCGCTGTGGCTCGGCTTCCCGCATCTCGAGGCGGTCTCGATCGCCGTGATCGGCGCCTGCGACGGCCCCACCGCCATCTACGTCGCGTCGCAATACGCGCCGCAGCTGCTCGGCCCGATCTCGGTCGCGGCCTATTCCTACATGGCGCTGGTGCCGATCATCCAGCCGCCGATCATGAAGGCGCTCACCACCGACAAGGAGCGCAAGACCCACATGCCGACGGTCAAGCGGACCGTCTCGTTGAACGCCAAGGTGATGTTCCCCATCATCGTCACCGTGGTGACGGGTCTGATCGCGCCGAAGGGCCTGCCCCTGATGGCGTCGATCATGCTCGGCAACTTCATGCGGGAATGCGGCGTCGTCACCCGCCTGACCAAGGCGTCCGAGAACGAGATCGCCAACATCGCGACCCTGTTCCTCGGCATCGCCATCGGGGCCACCATGGCGGCCGACGACTTCCTGAAGCCGACCACGCTGGCGATCTTCGCGCTCGGCTTCGTCGCCATCTGCCTCGACACCGTCGTCGGCGTCCTGTTCGGCAAGATCTGGTACGTCCTGTCGGGCGGCCGCATCAATCCGCTGATCGGCGCCGCCGGCATCTCGGCCTTCCCGATGGCGGCGCGCGTCGTCCAGGCGCAGGGCCAGCGCTACGACAAGCGCAACTTCCTGCTGATGCACGCGATGGGCGCCAACTGCGGTGGCCAGATCGGCTCCGTCGCGGCGGCCGCCGTGATGCTCTCGGTGCTCAAGGGCCTGGGACTGATCTGATCGCCCGGGGGCGCCGGTTCGCCGGCGTCCGCGACCGGCCTCACGAGACCAGG
>NZ_NPEX01000143.1 GCF_003258865.1 Rhodoplanes roseus
GCCTTGCTGTCGCCGGAGGCGCGCACCACGAGGTCGAGATCCGAGACAGCCTCGACATAACCGAGGCGGGTGGCGAGCTGCAGCGCCATCGACCCGAACACGCCGAGACGCGTGTCGTGATCCGCGGCCGCCTCCAGCAGCGCGTCGAGCACCGGCGCGAAGGGAAGGTCGCGCGGCCGCGGCGCCGCCAGCACCTCGTAGGGCGAGCGGATGTCGGCGATCGCGCCGAGCGGCACCGTGATGCGGGCGCGAACGCGCGAGCCGTCGTGACGGAACGGAAAGGCGACGCCGAGCTCGACATGCCCGTTCGGCACCGTGCGCTCCGGACGGCAGGCGATGCCGGGAATGTCGTTGTCGGTGAACGCGGCGGCCGCCCAGGCCTGCAGCGGCGCGCGACGGAACTGCGGCAGCACGCCGGCCGCCACGGCCTCGGCGAGGCCCGGCCGCGCCGCGGCCCGCATGAAGATCAGGGTGTGCCGGGGAAACTGCATGGCGCCGCCTATCGGGTCTTGCGCCAGACCGGATCGGTCTTGGCGGTCGCCTGGAGATCGATCTGGGCCCGCACCAGATCGTCGAACAGCCTCGTCGCAACAGGGCCGACGATGCGGATCGGGGCCACCACCCGGCCGTCGGCGGCGGGCAGGCTCGGCACCAGCTCGAGCTCGGTCGCGGCCGCGCCGGTGACGAGACCGGGCGGCACCTTCACGACGCGTCCCTTGATGCGCAGGACGGTACGCGCCGCGCGATCGACCGTCTCGGCCGCGTGCGGCGTGCGGCGGACCAGCACCTCGTATTCCGGATGCGTCCGCCGTCGGCGATAGGTGATGATGCGGCCCTGCGGATTGCAGACGTGACCGCTTTCCGCGTACGGAAAGCTGTCCGCGGTCGGCAGGCCGCCGACGACCAGCTCGCGCCAGCCCTCGCCGGCCGGCGACGCGACCAGCACGATGTCGTCGCGCAGCGGAACGCCGTCCAGCGTGAGCCAGCCGAACTCCTGACAGCCGTAGAGATCGTGCACCCGGTAGCCGTGCCGCTCTGCGACCGGCAGCAGGTCGAGATCGAGCGGCGTGCCGGCCACCATGATGACGAGGTGCTCGGGGAGCCGATCCGCGAGGCCGAGCCTGGAGGCCTCTTCCAGGCTGGCGCGGATGAACGACGACTCCCCGAGCACCAGTGCCGGCTGCTGCCGGCACAAGGCGACGATGAACGCCTCGCGGCTCGACCGTTCGAGGAAGAACCACTGCAGACCGGCGCGATCGAGCGCCGGCCGCGAGAACACGTTCACCAGGGGCGGGTAGGTCACCAGCATGCGCTGGCCCGCCACCGCCCCGACCGTGTCGAGGACGCGGCGCGCGACGGCGCAACGTTCCTCGATCTCGCTGAACGTCACGCCGACGATGTTCTGGAACGCCGACGATCCGGTCGTGAAGGTCACGTAGGCGAGGTTGAGGGGCGTGTGCACCTCCTCGACCACGTGGGCCGCCGTCGGCCCCGCGATGCCCTTGTCGGTCAGCGTCCGTCGCGGCATCTCGGCCATCGACGGAGCCGTCGCAAAGGCGGACGCCATCTCTTCCAGATCGTCGAGTGCGTCGGACATCGCGGGTGCCTCCGGGGTCTCGGCTCAGGCGCTCTGCGGCCGGTACTTGTCGGCGACGGCGGCGAACTCGGCCGCCATCTTGGCCGCGACCTGCGGACGCGTGACACGGCCGCCGCGGGCGGCGCCGAGCACGGCACGCCCCACCGGCCCGGTCGCCTCGCCCTTCGCCTTGGCGACGCGCAGCGCGGCGACCTGCCGGATCACCACGGACCGCAGATCGGCGATCTCCGGCACCACCTCCTCGACACCGCCGAGCTTGTGGAAGAACTGCGGGCCGGCGGCGAACACCGGGTTGCTCTTGGAGAGCTCTTCCAGCACCTCGATGTTCTTCTTGATGATGCGCGACACGCTGGTGAGCGGCATCACGTGGATCATGGTGCCGAACTTGGCGTCGAGCGCGACGATGCGATCGGCCTGCAGACCGTGGCACAGGAAGGCGCCCGAGATGGCGCGGCCGATGACGGCGGCGACGATCGGATGACCGGCGGCGCGGGCCTCGGCGAGCGCCAGCTGATAGGCGCCCGTCGCCTTGTTCATGCCGAAGATCTCTTCGACCTTGCCGGGGCCGTTCCCGGGGGTGTCGACGATCAGCACGATCGGCCGCTTGGCCGACGCCGGCGCGTCACGATCGGCCGCGAGGGTCGCGTAGACGGCGGACGCCATCTTGTACCCCTCCTCCATGCCGATGATGCCGGCGTAGACGACCGGGAACTTCTCGTTGAAGGCCTCGGCGTCCGAGGCGATGACCGTGACGGTCTGGCCGTCGAGCGTCGCGGTGCCGACCACGGCGCCGGGGCCGTAGCTCTCGTCGGTGAACTCCTTGGCGCCGACACGGTCGCGCGCGAAGGAGCCCGGGTCGACGATCATCTCGAGGGCGACCAGTCCTTGCCCGATCAGGGTGTCCATGGTGATCTCCAAATCTTGGCTGCGCGGCGCGGGCTCAGACCGAGAGCCGCTGCGCCTGCTTGCGGAAGTCGTCGACGGGCGCGTCGCCGAGCCCGGCCGGATCGTTGTTGCCGGCACGGCGCCAGACGTCGTAGGCGTCCTTCGGCTGCATCTCGGCGGCGAGCGCCACCGCCCGCATCTGCTTCTCGACCAGCGCGGCCGAGCCGATGCGGCGGAACTGCTCGAAGTCTCCGACCGGCAGCTTGCACAGCTCGGTGACCTGGCCGCGGAAGGCGGCGATGCGGTCGTCGACCAGGAAGTTGCAGTCGCCCATGATGTACTTGTGGCGGCCGCCGGTGGTGCGATAGACGAGCGCCCGGTTGGAGGCGTCGAACTCGTCCTTGCCCATCTCCTCCTCGATCACCTCGGGGCCGGTGAGGCCGAGGCGGCCGAACTCGCTCATCACGATCACGTCGGTCGCGGCGGCGACGAAGCCCATGCCGCCGAAGCAGCCGATCCGCGAGCCGATCAGCGCGACCACCGGCACCTTGCCGCGGGCACGCTGGAACGCGTCCATCACCTCGGCATGCGCGAGCAGGCCGGCGTTCGACTCGTGCAGACGCACGCCGCCGGTCTCGAACGAGATCGCCACGAGGGGCAGCTCGTCCGGGGCGATCTTCGGGTTCGCGGCGCGCAGCTCGTCCGCGAAACCGATGGCGAGATCGATGGTGGTGACCATCTTGGCGCCACCGACCTCGCCGACGGCGCCGCCGATGAAGCGGCCTTCCTGCGAGATCACGAAGACCGGCCGCTTGCCGATCCGCCCGACGCCGGTGACGACGCCGTCGTCGAACTCGACGGCCTCGCCGAGCGCGACGAGATGCGGGCTCGACATCCGGTCGAACGGACCGGCCAGCTCGGTGAAGGTCCCTTCGTCCACCAGGCCGATCGCGCGATCGCGCGCGCTCGACTCGAGGAAGCTCCGGGTCTGAAGTTTGCTCCAGTTCGCCATGTCAATCGTCCTCCCGCGTCACGCGGCGGTTTCGGCGAACGCCTGCTGCAGGCGCATGGAGACCACGGCCGGCGAGGCGTTGTTGTCGTTGATGTCGATGGCGACGTCGGCGAGCTTCGCGCGGTTCACGAAGGTCTCGAGGACCTTGCGCCACACCGCGTCGAAGCCGGCGACCGGCGTCGTGATCTTGACCGTGACGGCGCCTTCGAGATCGCGCGGCTCCAGGATCACCTCCAGGTCACCGGAGCCGACCACGCCGTAGTGCACGGGCGCCGCGAGCCGCACCGAGGCGGCTTCGGCCTTGCATTCGAATTCGAGAGTGTTGAGGGCCATCGTCGTGTCTCCGTGGCTCACCAGTTCCGGAAGCGGGCGGGCGGGTTGTAGAGACCGCCCGACCAGTCCACGAGCTCGCGCATGTTGCGGGCCGCGAGCCGGTCGCGGGTGGCGGTGTCGGGGTCGATGTCGAGGTCGGCGGCGGTCTTGACGATGCCGTCGTCGCGCAGCCGCTTGGTCTCCTCGGGCTTGGCGCGCAGGCCCACCTCGGTGTAGCCGGCGACCGCCCGGATGGCCGCCATGCGGGTCTCCAGATCGGCGCAGCGGTTGAGGTAGGCGATGCCCTCCTCGGTCACGAGGTGGGTGACGTCGTCGCCGTAGATCATCACGGGCGGCAGATCGAGCTTGGCGTTCTCGGCGAGCTTCCAGGCGTCGAGCCTGTCGACGAAGGCGGGGGCGCGGCCCTCGCCGAACGTCTCCATGCCCTGCACGACGAGGCGCTTGCCGCGCGGCATGTCGCCGATCAGCTCGTTCATGCTCGGCACCTCGCGACCGCATTTGAGCCACGAGTCGGTCGAGTGCCGCCGGCCCTTGGCGTCGCAGCCCATGTTCGGCGCGCCGCCGAAGCCGGCGACGCGATTGGCGGTCGCGGTCGAGGAGTTGCCGTACTGGTCGATCTGCAGCGTCGAGCCGATGAACATGTCGAGCGCGTAGTGACCCGCCGTCTGGGCGAGCGCGCGGTTCGAGCGCAGCGAGCCGTCCGGCCCGGTGAAGAACACGTCGGACCGCGCCCGCACGTAGTTCTCCATGCCGAGCTCGCCGCCGAAGCAGTAGATCGCCTCGATCCAGCCCGACTCGATCGCCGGGATCATGGTGGGATGCGGGTTGAGCACGAGCTGCGTGCAGCACTTGCCCTTGAGGCCGAGCTCCTCGCCGTAGGTCGGCAGCAAGAGCTCGATCGCCGAGGTGAGGAAGCCGATGCCGTGATTGATCCGCTTCACGCCGTATTCGCCGTAGATGCCCTTCAGGCACATCATGGCGAGCAGGATGTGGCGCTCGGTGACGAGGCCCGGATCGCGGGTGAACAGCGGCTCGATGAAGAACGGCTTCGGCGACTGCACGACGGCGTCGATCCAGTCGGCCGGGATGTCGACGCGTGGCAGCTTGTCGACGATCTTGTTCACCTGGGCGATGACGATGCCCTTGCGGAACTTGGTCGCCTCGACGATGACGGGCGTGTCCTCGGTGTTGAAGCCCGTGTAGAGGTTGCCCTCGCGATCCGCCTCGTAGGCGCAGATCAGCGACACGCGCGGCGTGAGATCGAGGCAGTAGCGCCCGAACAGCTCCAGATAGGTGTGGATCGCGCCGAGCTCGAGCTTGCCCTCGCGGATGAACGTGGCCACGCGGCCGGACTGCGGGCCGCCGAAGGCGAAGTCGAGCTTCTTGGCGATGCCCTTCTCGAACACGTCGAGATGCGCGGCGAGCGGCACCGACGACTGCACCATGTGCAGGTCGTGGATCTTGGCCGGATCGACCTTGCACAGCGCCTCGGCCAGGAAGTCGGCCTGCTTCTGGTTGTTGCCTTCGACGTTGACCTTGTCGCCGGGCCGCACCACCGCCTCGAGCAGCGGCACGACGTCCTCGACCTTCACCTGCTTGCCCGGACCGATGAAGCGTGCGGCGGCTTCCATTCGCTGCGCCGTATCACGCTCCAACGTGTTCCATTGACGTTCGACTTTCATGTAGAACCCCCTTGAGGACGTGTTCACTCGCCCGGACCAGGCCGCCCGACCGGCGCCCGCCCGTTGCAGATGTCTCCGGAGTGGATGTGATGCTCCCGCCCGGCGTCGTCGCGCAGGACGAGGGCGCCGTCGGCCGCGAGCCGAACGGCCGTTCCGCTTCGCTGCTCCCGCTCGTCGGCGACCACGACGCGCCGCCCGAGCGTGCTGCTGTGACGCCGCCAGGCCTCGGCCACCGGCGCGAAGCCATGCTCTTCCCAGACCGCGATCCAGTCCGACAGCGCCGACAGGCAGGGGTCGAGAACCGAGTCGCAGCCCAGCGGACGGTGCGTCGCCTGCTGAAGCGAGCCCGCGATGTCGCGCAACGCCGGCGGAAAGTCGTCCGCCGCGATCGAGACATTGAGCCCGAAGCCGAGGACGACGAACTCGATCTCCCCCTCCGGGCTCGCCGCCGCTTCGGCCAGGATGCCGCAGACCTTGCGGTCGCCGAGCAGGATGTCGTTCGGCCATTTGATCGAGGTCTCGATCCCGAGCCGCGCAACCGCATCGTGGATCGCGACCGCGGCGACCAGCGTGAGCTGGCCGAAGTCGCGACGCGGGCTCCGCCGCAGCAGAACCGACACGCACAGGCTCTCGCCGCGACGGGAGAACCAGGAGCGTTCGCCCTTGCCGCGACCGCCGACCTGATCCGCGGCGATCAGGACGGTTCCGTCGGTCGCGCCGCCACGCCCCAGCTCGATCAGCATCGCATTCGTCGACTCGACCACCGGGATCCGCAGGACGGTGTCGCCGATCCTGCCGTCCGTGTGGTCGCCCGCGTCGAGCGGCGCGACGAGCCTATCGTGAACCAGGGCGTGCACGGCGCGATCCTCCGGGTCTCAGTGACCGGCCACCAGGCCGATCGTGGAGGCGAAGACGCCGACCGCGATCGCCGAGACGATCAGGCCGCAGATGTTGGCGCCCATGGCGACCGGCAGGATCATCGCGTAGGGGTTGGACTCGCCGACGATCTTCTGGGCGATCTTCGCCGTGGTGGGCACGCAGGACACGCCGGCGATGCCGACCACCGGGTTGAAGTTGCCGCGCGAGATCGCCCAGATCAGCCAACCACCGGCGAGACCGCCAATGCCCGAGAACAGGAGCGCCGTCATGCCGAGGACGAGCAGCAGCAGGACCCGCACGTCGAGCAGGGTCGACGCCTCGCACAGGATGCCGAGCACCAGGCCGAGCAGCAGGGTGGACATGTAGGTGATGGTCTTCTCCAGGAGCTCCTGGTACGGCTCGATCTCGGCCTCCTTGATGGCGACGCCGAGGAAGAAGGAGAGGATCAGCGGCGCGGCGACCGGCAGCAGAAGGCAGAGCAGCGTGGCCGCGACGATCGTGAAGATGAACTTCGACTTCTGGGTGACCTCGGGGAACTCCATCTCGATCTCGGCGCCGCGATACTGGGCCGGCACCAGGAGCTTGATCAGATAGGGATAGCCCGCATAGGTCAGCGACAGATACAGATAGGCGATAATGGAGATCGGAACGAAGAGATCCTTCGCCATCACCAGCGAGGCGAACAACACCATCGGGCCGTCGGCCCCGCCGATCGAGCCGACCGCGGCGGCCTGCCCCGGCGTGAGGCCGCAGTAATAGCCGATCACCAGCGTCACGAAGGTGCCGAGCTCGGCGAAGATCGCGATCGTGATCGAGGCCCAGGGACGCGCCAGGATGAAGGTGATGTCCGACATCGAGCCGATGCCGAAGAACAGCATGCAGGCGACGAGCGAGTTCGAGAAGGTGAAGTTGTAGATCGGCTGCAGGAAGAAGACCTGCATGGCGTTCACGAGCTCGGCCGGATCGGCGATCAGCGGCGACAGCATCAAGGTGCCGATCTTGTGGCCCTCGAGGAACATCACGCCGGCGTTCACGCACATCATGGCGACGCCCATCGGCACCATGATCAGCGGCTCAAGCGTGCGCTTGAAGCCGAGATAGGCGAGGCCGAATCCCATGACGATCAGCCCGATGCGCGTCACCGCGATGATCGGATCCTGCACGAACATCGTAGCGATGCCCGGGAAGACCGCGAAGAGTTGCTCCAACATCGTATTGTCCTTGTTGAGTGTCAGTCGGCCCGGGCGGGCCGGCGGACGCGGGGGCTCACGCCCCCTCGCCCCGGTTCAGCACCTTGTTCAGCAGCACGATCACGCCGATCACGGCGTACGAGATCACCGCGGTGATCGCGTAGGCGGCCAGCGTGTAAACGATGACGTTCATCGTCGGTCTCCATCGGGTTTCGGGTGGTGTCGGTCGCCGTCGAGGCAGAAGCCTCGGGTGGCGGTTTGCGGGAAGGCCGGATGCTCCAGCAGATGCGTGCCGACCGTCACCGACAGGAGATCCGCCGAGCCGCCGGGACTGATCCGGCGCGCGATGCAGGCCTCGTCGAGGCGATGGATGGCGGCGACGCCCTCCGGCGTCAGCGCACCGCCCAGGTCCATCACGTGGCGGGCTTCGGCGCGCACGAAGTCGAGCGCCTCGGGGCCACCGCGCCACATCACCGTGGTGTCCTCCGAGATCGCGATCAGCGCGACGAGCGCGTGCACGAGCGCCCGGTCGAGACCGTGCCCGGCGGCCAGCGCGGTGCGCAAGGCCGGCAGCCCGCAGTCGACCACGCTGGGGAAGCCGGCCTCGACCTCGCCGCGGATGCCGAGCGTGCCGTGGCGCCGGAACAGGATCTCGCCGGCGGTGCGCGGCTCGCCGGCGTTGCGGCGAAGCTCGCGCTCGCACAGGCCTTCGGTGATCTCGCCGACGGTCCTCAGCACGTCGTCGGCCGACAGCGCGTCGGTCGCGCGGCTCACGCAGCCGGCGGCGGCGGCGAGCAGGCCGGCGCAGAACAGGGCGCCGCGCTGGGTGTTGACGCCGTTGGTGGCGGCGAGAAGTGCGGCGTCGTGCTCACGACCGACCGCGCGCACGGCGGAGAGCAGACGGACGGGCGCGCCGCGATGCGCGCGTCCGAGCGCCGCGCACTGGTAGAGGCACGGCGCGATCGCCGCCGACGACAGCATGAAGGTGCGGACGTCCATGTCCTCGTGCGCGCCCATGGAACGCGGCGTCACCAGCCCGGGCTTCGGGTGGGAGCAGACTTCGAGGAGGAGTCCGGTCAGCGTCGCCGAGCCGATGCGCCAAGCGGCGCCGTCGAGCAAGGCTGGAACGACCGGTGTTTCCGGGAGGACGGAGGAGAGACCCACGACGATACTCCTGCGCGGCCACGGACCTGGACGAGGACATCGTCAGGCACGGGAGGGCGCAGCGCGGCGTACCGGTTCGGCACGTCACCGCTCGAGAAGCACCGTCACGAGATTCGCGGGTTCACTTGGTGTCGACCGGATCGCCCTGCGCGCTGGCGCGGCGAAGAGACCCGGAGTCCGGTGTGGCCGTTCGCTTGGTCTCACATGCTCCGTGTCGACAGCCACGCATCACGGAACGCCGCGAAATCTGTTCTCACGAGCTCGTCCTGTCAATCGCGATCGAGCAAGCAGAATCCCGGATGGTGGAAACACGCTTCGGCCGCCCTCGATTGCAGTTTTCTGAAACATGTCCTGAAAGGCGCAACGTCCTGCTCCCGGCGCACGGCTGAGATGATCAGGAGGAATGTCTGTTCAACCGCGGGAGAGGTCGGCTATTCATGACACGCGCCGCTGCGGGAGGTGGCGTCCCCGTCCCCCCGATCCCGAGGTGCCCCATGGACATCGCGACCAATCGCATCGGCAAGCTGGCCCTCATCACGGCCATGTCGAACGACGACGAGGAGACTCACATCAAGACGCTGGTCGGCCAGGAGCATCATCTCAAGCTGACCGTGACCTATGTGAGCGGACGCAAGGGCGACATCGAGAAGGTGTTCGTGCGCTCGCTGATCGGCGCGGCGCTCAAGGCCGAGACGATCACCGAGAAGGCGGGCCCGATCCATGCCGTCGTCCATGCCGGTTTGGAGGCGTGGCACGGGTTGACCCATGCGGTCGTCGACAGCAGCAGCCTCAAGGTCAAGGTGGCGATCGTCTCCGACGGCAAATGGGTCGCGATCGCGGCCTATGGCGATTCCGCCATGCACCAGCTCACCAATCACGAGCGGATCGGCTTCGGCGTCATGCATCTGTGACGGCTCTCGCCGTCACGCTCGCGTCTCCCGGTCCACGCTGCCCCGCCCCGCGCTGGCCCGGCTCGCGCCGGCCCTGCTCGGCCGGGCGGTCTGGCACGGTCCTGGCACGGTCCTGGGCAAGGTGACGCACCATTCTGGCGCGCATCCGCGCTTTCGCCGGCATCGGCGGCTCGGTATACCAAGTCGCACACGGCGGTCCGTGCCGGTACGCGCCTGCGGACAGGGGAGACGATCGATGGCCCGGAGCTTCGTCCTGAAGGGCGCCTTCGTGTACGACCACGGCGGCGACACCGACGCGCCGGCGGTCGCCGACGTCTTCGTCCGGGACGGCCGCATCGTTTCGGTGGGCGATCCGGTTCCGCCCGGCGTGCACGAGGTGATCGACCTCTCCGGCCACCTGCTCGCGCCGGGCTTCGTCAACAGCCACTATCATTCGCACGACGTGCTCGCCAAGGGCATGTTCGAGACCATGTCGCTCGAGCGTTGGGGCATGATCGCCGGCCCGATCGGCTCCGACCGGTCGATCGAGGAGGTCCGCCTGCGGACCATCCTGGGTGCCGTCGAATGCGCCCGCAACGGCATCACCACGGTTCAGGACTTCCTCAATCTCGCGCCGATGGATCCGGCCTATGTCGACGCCATCGTCGACGCCTATGCGACGGTCGGAGTCCGCGTGATCCTGTCGATCGCGGTGCGCGACAAGTCGCAGCTCGACACCATCCTGTGGGCCGACGAGATGGTGCCGCACGAGCATCACGCGACGGTCGGCACCGCGACCGGCGATCCGGCGCGCCAGCTCGCCTTCGTCGAGGAGCAGATCGCCCGGATCGGCGACCGCGACGGCGCCGTCGTCTGGGCGCTGAGCCCCTCGGCGCCGCAGCGCTGCTCGTTCGAGCTGCTGCGCGGCGTCGGCGATCTCGCCAAGGCCGGGGGGCTTCCGGTCTACACGCATGTCTACGAAACGCGCCTGCAGCGCCTGCTCGGCAAGGAACGCTACACCGATCACGCCGGCTCGCTGATCGCCCTGATGGACGACGCAGGGTTGCTCGGACCGCACGTCACGATCGCCCACGGCGTGTGGCCGGACGCCGAGGAGATCGCCCGGATCGCCGACACCGGCACGGGCGTCGTCCTCAACATGCTGAGCAATCTGAAGCTGCGCAGCGGCGTCGCGCCGCTCGCCGCCTACCGGCGCGCCGGAATTCCGCTGTCGCTCGGCTGCGACAACTGCAGCTGCGCCGACGTCCAGAGCATGCTCCAGGTGATGAAGCTCTATTGCCTGCTCGGCGGCATCGGCATCGTCGGGCCCGAGCGGCCGGAGGCCGCCGAAGCGATCCGGCTCGCCACGCTGGGCGGCGCCCGCGCCGCCGGGCGAGAGGGCGTCCTCGGCGCGGTCGCACCCGGCATGGCGGCCGATCTGGTCGCCTACGATCTCGACGATCCGGCGTGGCGGCCGTTCAACAGCGCGGCCCGGCAGCTCGTCTTCGCGGAGACCGGGCGCGCGATCCGACACGTGTGGGTCGCCGGCCGGCAGGTGGTGCGCGACGGCCGCTGCGCGACCTACGACGAGAGCAAGCTGACGCGCGATCTCGCCGCCGCGATGCCGATGGTGCGGCGCGACCTCGATGCGCTCGCTTCGGCCGCCGACGTCATCGAGCCCGCGTTCCAGGCGATCCAGTCGCGCGCCTTCTCGACCGAGCTCGGCTACGACCGCTACCTGCCGCGCTTCTGACCGCGCGCTCGACGCCGATCAGGCGGCGAGCGCGGCGTCGATGAAGCTCGGGTCGCAGAGGTCCGTCGCCTTCAGGTCGGACTTCACGATCTCGGCGCGGCGATACTGGTCGATCACCGTGGCGAACTGATCGAGGTCGATCGACAGCAGCTTCTCGGTGCCGACCCGCGCCATGATGTGGGACGTGCTGGCGCGGATCTCGGCGAGCTGGGCGTCGTAGTTGAGGCCGGGGCTGCCGTACTTCTCGACCATCAGCTTGGCCGTGGTCTCAGGCCGCTCCAGCGCCCAGCGCCAGCCCTCGATGGCGCCGCGCAGAAATCGCACCGTGAGATCGCGGTTGTCCTTCAGGAAATCCTCGCGAGCGTAGATGGTCCCCGCCGTCTCGGGCACGCCGAGATCGTGCACGTTGAGCGCGACGATCTCGAAGCCGCGGGTCTGCAGCATGACGCCCTGGTTGGTGGAGTAGCCGATATAGGCGTCGAGCTGCCCGCTCACGAGGCCGGTCGGATCGGGCGAGGCCGGCACGATGGTGACGGAACGCGGATCGACGCCGGCGTCGCGCAGCAGGTTGAGCAGGATCGGGCGGCTCGACAGCGGCGACGCGATGGTCTTGCCGGCGAGCTCGCGCACCGCCCGGATCGGCTTGCCGGCCGGGCTCATGATGGCGGTCGGGCTCTTCTGGAACACGGTCGCGATGATCTTGATCGGGAATCCCTTCTCGCGCGCCAGCACGAGCGGGCCGGTGATCCGGTCGCCGATCGGCGACAGCCCGCTCGCCACATTGGCGACGGCGTCGACATTGGGGCCGCCCGGATTGAAGGTCGGGTCGACGCCGTGCTTCTTGAAGAAGCCCTGCTCGATCGCCGCGAAATAGCCGCCGTACTGGATACTCTTGATCCAGGAAAGCTGGAACGAAAGCGGGGCGGCGTCGGAGCCCGCGGCACGCGCCGCGCCCTGGAACGGGGCTGCGGGGAACAATGCGCCGAGCGTGCCGCCGAGAGCGGCCCCGAGCACGTCGCGCCTGCCGATCGTCGCCTTGCTCGTCATGGCACCCTCTCCTCGTTCTCGCCCGCAGCGTTCTCACCCGCAGGCCGGAGCGCAAGGGCAAGCAATCGGGGTGCCAAGCCGCGCCGCATGGCACGTCGATTGCTGGAGATGTCATACAAAGTGTCTTTCCATCCGAAACCTGCCGCCGACCACCCCGGTCGACGCTCCGCGACCGGGCTGCTTCGGCGCCGTTCGATCGCGTGCCGATTCGAGTAGCAAGTGATGCCTGAGAGATGGGCTGTGCCGTCGCCGGTAGGGGAGCCGCCGCACGATCCGGCGGATCGGCTCGACGAGCCGGTATCGCATGCCGGAACGCAGTGGGTCGGATGCTCCCTGCCCCGGGTCGAGGACGACCGTCTCCTGCGCGGCGCCGGCCGGTTCGTCGCCGACGCTGCCGCACCCGGCATGCTGCACGCGGTGGTGCTCCGCTCACCGGTCGCGGCGGGCCGCATCGTCCGGCTGGAGACCGAAGCCGCAGCGGCGCTGCCGGGGGTCGTCGCGGTCCTCACTGCGACCGAGGTGGCGCAGGACGGATTGCGCGGCATTCCGTTCGAGGTGTGCCCGCCGGGGCGCGAGGAGGACGCAAGGCAGCACGGCCCGGCCGCAGTGGCCGATCCGCAGCCGCTGCTCGCCGCCGGGCGCGTCCGCTACGTCGGCGAGCCGGTCGCGCTGGTGGTGGCCGAGACGCTCGCGCGTGCCATGGACGCAGCCGAAGCCGTGGCGCTGGAGATCGCCGCGGAGCCGGCCGTGGTCGACGTCGCCGGCGCGCTCGCGCACGGCATGGCGGGCGTGGCGGACCCGGTGCTGTTCTCTCACGAGATCGGCACGCGCGCTGCGGCGGAGGCGTGCTTCGCGGCGGCCGCCGTGGTGGTCGAGATCGACACGCTGGTGCCGCGCCTCGCGCCGGCGCCGATCGAGACCCGTGCCTATCTGGCGCGCTACGACGCACTCTCCGGAACCACGACCCTGATCGCGGCGGCCGGCAAGCCGCATCCGCTGCGCGATGCGCTGGCGCGCGACGTCCTCGCGATCGATCCTTCGGCTCTCCGGGTCGTCGCGCCCGACATCGGCGGCGGTTTCGGTGGCAAGAACGTGGCCTATGTCGAGGCGGCGCTGGTGACCTGGGCGGCGCGCCGGCTGAAGGCGGATGTGCGGTGGATCTCCACCCGCAACGAATCCTTCCTGTCCGACGTGCAGGGCCGCGATCATCGCATCCGGGCACGGCTCGCCGTCGATGCGGAAGGCCTCATCACGGCGCTCGACGTCGCGGACGACGTGAATCTCGGGGCCTATCTGGCGCCGCGCGGCGTGACGCCGGCGCTCAATGCCGCGAAGGCGCTCACCGGTCCGTACCGGATCGTAGCTCTGCACGCGGTGTTGCGCGGGGTGCTCACCAACACGGTCCCGACCGCGCCCTATCGCGGCGCCGGCGCGCCGGAGGCGGCGTTCGCGCTCGAGCGGCTGGTCGACATGGCCGCCCGCCGGCTCGGCCTGGATCCGGTCGAGATCCGCGCCCGCAACCTGATCACGCCCGCCATGCTGCCCTGGACCGCGCGGACCGGCGTGACCTTCCACAGCGTCGATTTTCCGGCCCAGCTCGACGCCATGCGGCCCGCTCTGGCGGAGGCCCGCGCACGCCGCGCCGACAGACCGGAATTGCGCATCGGCGTCGGCGTGGCCTTCACGATCGAGGGCTATGCGCCCGCCTTCGGCGAATCCACCGAGATGATCGTCGGTGCCGACGGCGGGGTCGAGGTCCGCATCGGAACCAAGTCGTCCGGCCAGAGTCACGAGACCACCTACGCCCAGATCGCGGCCGATGCGCTGGGTCTCTCACCCGACGCGATCACGATCGTCCAGGGCGACACGGCTTTGATCGCGCGGGGCAACGGCACGGGCGCGTCGCGCTCGCTGACGGTCGGCGGCTCCGCGATCCTCGAGGCGGCGGCCGCCTTGCTGCGACGGGCGGCCGGCGCGG
>NZ_NPEX01000144.1 GCF_003258865.1 Rhodoplanes roseus
GCGCCGCCGAGCGCAGCGCCACGCGCCGGCCCTCCTGAGCGCGCGCCCAGCAGGTCAGCACACGGCGGCCGAGCCCGTCGACCCGGGCCAAGAGCTCCGAGCGCACCGGCACGGCCATCTCGGCGGCCGCGGTCGGCGTCGGGGCGCGGCGGTCGGAGGCGAAGTCGATCAGCGTCACGTCGGTCTCGTGGCCGACCGCCGAGATCAGCGGGATGAAGCTGTCGGCGGCGGCGCGGACGACGATCTCCTCGTTGAAGGCCCACAGATCCTCGATCGAGCCGCCGCCGCGGGCGACGATCAAGAGATCGGGCCGCGGGATCGGGCCGTCCTCGGGCAGCGCATTGAAACCGCGGATGGCGGCGGCGATCTCTTCCGCCGCGCCCTCCCCCTGCACCCGCACCGGCCACACCAGCACGGGCCGCGGGAAGCGGTCCTCCAGGCGGTGCAGGATGTCGCGGATCACCGCGCCGGACGGCGACGTGACGACGCCGATGACGCCGGGCAGCGACGGCAGGAGCTGCTTGCGCGCCTCGTCGAACAGTCCTTCGGCGGCGAGCGCCTGCTTGCGCTGCTCGAGCAGCGCCATCAGGGCACCGAGCCCGGCCGGCTCCAGCGTCTCGATGACGATCTGATAGGTCGAACGGCCCGGATAGGTGGTGAGCCGCCCGGTGGCGATCACCTCGAGCCCCTCCTCGGGCTTGATCCGCATGCGGCCGAAGGCGGTGCGCCACACCACCGCGTCGATGCGGGCGCTCTCGTCCTTCAGGCAGAAATAGGCGTGCCCGGAGGAGTGCACGCCGCGGAAGCCCGAGATCTCGCCGCG
The DNA here is from genome assembly GCF_003258865.1 of Rhodoplanes roseus. Classification (GTDB taxonomy): domain Bacteria; phylum Pseudomonadota; class Alphaproteobacteria; order Rhizobiales; family Xanthobacteraceae; genus Rhodoplanes; species Rhodoplanes roseus. The sequence goes on from NZ_NPEX01000144.1 coordinate 824, forward strand.
CACCCGGACATGCCCGAAGGCGTCCTCGACCGTGCGCTTGAGCGCCGAGGAGAGCTCCGAGACGGTCCATTCGGGGATGTTGAGGCGAGGCTCGTTCATGTCCGGTTCTGGCCCATGGCCGTAGCCCGCATGGAGCGGAGCGGAATGCGGGTGCGGCGCAGGGAGGATCCCGGGTTTCGCTGCGCTCGACCCAGGCTACGAGATTGCTCCGACGTCACTCCGCTGCGATGTCGCCGACGCGCTCGCCGTCCGGCGACTCGAAGTGCAGCGGCCAACGGCGGGTGGCGAATTGCGGGCCGAGCGCCTCGATGCGGGCGTCGAGCTCGTCGCGCTTGAGGAGCCCGGCCTGGGTGTCGACGAAGCCGACCACCGAGGCGGCGTTGATGGTCGCGGCCTTGAGGGCTTCCAGCGGCGGATAGCCGCGCGCCTCGTAGGCCGTGTAGGTCGACGTGAAGGCGTCGCCGGCCCCGGCCGTGCCGGCGACCGTGCAGTCGACCGACGGGCAGAAGACGATCTCGTCGGGCGTCGCCACATAGGCGCCGCGGTTGCCGTCGGTGAGCAGCACGCGCTTGGGGCCCATGCTGGTCAGCGCCCGGAAGAAGGCGACGACGCTCATGTCGTAGCCGCCGCCCGACAGCGGCCGGCTGTCGATCTCGGGGCGCGCCTCGCCGGGCGCGATCGGCAGCTTGGGGCCGCCTTCGCCGAACTCGGCGATCAGGCTCGGCACCAGCGCCGAGGCCTCGCCGCGGTTGAGCGCGACGATGTCGACCATGCGCAGCGCCTCCTGGAACGGGCCGGCGCGGGCCGAGAGCTGGCGCGGGCCCGGATTGGTGGCAATCATCGCGCCTTTCGCCTTGGCGCGGCGCACCAGCTCGGGAAAGCGCTCCGCCGACCGGCCGCTGAGCGAGGTGATGTAGACGACGTCGACCGCGAAGGCGTGGTCGTGCAGATCCTCCGCCTCGAGCCCGGTATTGGCACCGCGGAACGTGAACACGGCGGCGTTGCGGTCGTGCGACGAGATCAGCACCGAGGCGCCGGTGGGCGCGCGCTTGTCGCGCAGCGCCCAGCGGGTCGACACGCCCTCGTGCTCGAGCCGCGTCAGGATCGTCTCGGCGCGGCTGTCCTGGCCGAGCTTGATCAGGGTCGAGACGTCGAACCCCAGCCGCGACATCGAGACGGCCGCGTTGACGGCGCCGCCGCCGATATGGGTGGAGATCTCCAGCGCCTCGGTCTTGCGGCCCTCCTCCATCAGCAGGAAGGAGCTGTCCGCATTGGACATCGCCATGCGCTCGATGCGGGAGCTCTCGATGATCGCGATCGTGTCGATCATGGCTCCGCCGACCGTCAGGGCCTTCATGGCTTCCCTCCTGCAGTCCTCGACGTCCGGGTTCGTCGCACCCCGGACAGGCCTGCCGCTGCCGTCCCGTTCCTGTCGATCGAGCGCCGGCTTCGATCCCACCAATTCTCGGTCCATGAGATATAACGACTCGGCGTTACCCGCACCAGCCGCCCGCGGCAGGTCGCCCGGGCTACGCCCCGCGGCTCAGCGTGCCGTGCGTGCAATGACCCCCGGTTTCGCAGACGCGGCGAACCCACCTCTCGTCGGAGACGATCGTGCCGGACGGACCCTGGTCGTGGGCCGCATTCGCCGTCGCCGCAGCCGCGGCCCAGACGGTGCGCAACGCCGCCCAGCGACAGCTCACCCAGACGCTCGGAACGGTCGGCGCGACCCATGTCCGGTTCCTGTTCGGCTTCCCGTTCGCGGTGGCGTTCCTCGGGCTGATCGTGCTGGCGAGCGGCACGACGCCGCCGCTGCCGCCGCTCGCCTTCTGGCCGTTCGTGACGTCCGGCGCCCTCACCCAGATCGCCGCGACCGCCATGATGCTGGCCGCGATGGGAGAGCGCTCGTTCCTGGTGGTGACGGCCTACACCAAGACCGAGCCGGTCCAGGTCGCGCTGTTCGGGCTCGTGATGCTGGGCGATCCCGTGACGCTGCCGATGGCGACCGCCATCGTGATCGCCACGACCGGGGTCGTGCTGATGTCGCTGCGCCCCGGCCAGACCGGCGGCGGCGCCCGGCCGATGGCGCTCGGGCTGGCCTCGGCGGCGCTGTTCGCGCTGTCGGCGATCGGCTATCGCGGCGCCATCCTGAGCCTGCCGACCGATTTCGTCACCGCCGCCGGCACGACGCTCTGCCTCGCGCTGCTGATCCAGGCCGTGCTGCTCTCCGCCTGGCTGGCGCTGCGCGACCGCGCCGTGCTGATCGCGGTGCTGCGCGCCTGGCGGCCCTCGCTGCTCGCCGGCTTCATGGGGGCACTCGCCTCGCAGCTGTGGTTCAGCGCCTTCGCACTCACGTCGGCCGCCAATGTGCGCACCGTCGCGCTGGTCGAGGTGCTGTTCGCGCAGGCGATCACGCGCTTCGCCTTCAAGCAGCGCACCACGGCGCGCGAGCTCCTCGGCATCGCCCTGATCGTCGCCGGCGTCGCACTGCTGCTGTGGGTGCATTGAGCCGGACGGCGGCGGCGCAGAAGACCTCGGCCCCCTCACCCGGACCCGAATCCAGTCCAGAACGCCGAGCGCGGTGCTGGAGTCCGGGGTCGCGCCCCGGCGCGCTCCGGAACGACGAATTCCGCAAGACCGTCGGCCGGGGAGGTGAAGCGAAAGGCTCAGTTGCGCTCGTCGGGCAGCATCGGCAGCGGGTGGAACTCGATGCCTTCGTCGAGCATCGACTTGACCTCCTCGGCGGAGGCCTCGCCGTAGATCGAGCGGTGCTTGATCTCACCGTAATGCATGCGCCGCGCCTCGTCCGGGAAGCGCTCGCCGACATGCTCGGCGGTCTGCACCAGATGATCGCGCAGCTCCTTCAGCTTGCGGCGGAGCTCGACCTCCTGGGGCGACATCAGCGCCACCGGCGCGCGCGGCTCCTCCACCGGAGCCGGGACCGGAGCGGCCGGCGCTTCGCCCGCCGATGCCGTGGACGATCCGCCCGCACCCGCGTCGGCGACGACGTCTGCCATCGCGGCGGCCGCGGCCGCCGCGAGGCGGGCCGCCGACGCCTTCGACGAGCGGCCGAGCCGGGGCGTCATCAACGACTTTCCGACCTTCGGGCTGCCGCAGACCGGGCAGCTCACGAGGCCGCGCGCCGCCTGATCGTCGAAGTCGGACGAATTCCGGAACCAGCTCTCGAAGGCGTGGCCGTCCTGGCACGCGAGCGCGTAGCGGATCATTTCGCCTCGTGAAGGGCGTGCAGACGCACCGCGGCGGCGGTCGGCTCGACGACCTCGAAGCGGCGGCCGTGCTGGAGCGACGGCACCCGGCTGCGCGCCGCCGTCACGGCGGCCGGATCGACCTCGGCCATGACGATGCCGGGCTCGGTGCCGTTCTCGGCGATCACGACGCCCCACGGGTCGACGATGATCGAATGCCCGAAGGTCTCGCGACCGTTCTCGTGCAGACCACCCTGGGCGGCGGCGAAGACGTAGCAGCCGTTCTCGATGGCGCGCGCCCGCGTCAGCACGTGCCAGTGCGCCTCGCCGGTGACGCGCGTGAACGCTGCCGGCAGCGCGATGAAGGAGCTGCCCGCCTCGGCGAGCGCCCGGAACAAGGCCGGGAAGCGCAGGTCGTAGCAGATCGACAGGCCCAGGCGGCCCCACGGCAGGTCTGCCACCACGGCCCGGTCGCCGGGCCGGAACATGCGCGACTCGCGATAGCTCTCGCCGTTGGCGAGGTCGACGTCGAACATGTGGATCTTGTCGTAGGACGCCACCACGTCGCCGTTCGGATCGATCAGATAGGAGCGGTTGGCGGCGAGCTCCGGACCGACCTTGACGGCCAGCGAGCCGACATGCAGCCAGATCCGATGGGTACGCGCGGTGTCGCGCAGCGCGGCGAGGCCGGCGTCGCTGTCCTCCGGCGCGATCAGCTCGAGCAGGCGCTCGCGATCGCTCTCCATCAGATTGGTCATCTCGGGCGTCTGCACATAATGCGCGCCGCGATCCTTGGCCTTGCCGATCAGCTTGACGGCCGTGTCGATATTGGTCGCCGGCCGACGGCCCGACTGCATCTGGATCAGAGCAACCCGGAAGGTCGAATTCTCTCTGAGCTGGAACGTCATTGATCCACCCTCCGTCACGACCTCAGCAGCGGGTCGAGCTGTCCCGCATCGTCGAGGGCGTAGAGATCGTCGCAGCCGCCGACATGCGTATCGCCGATGAAGATCTGCGGCACCGTCGTCCGCCCGTTGGCACGCGCGATCATCTCGCTGCGCTTCTCGGGCAGACCGGCCACGCCGATCTCCGTGAACGCGACGCCCTTCTGGCGAAGCAACTGCTTCGCCGACGTGCAGTAGGGACAGAAGGGCGTCGTGTAGATTTCAACGTCTGGCATTGCTCGTCTTGTCTCGCCGTACCGGCCGGACCGAAGAAACTGGTCGGGCCGAAACCACCGCACTGCACACCAACCATAGCTCTCCACTATAGGGGAGAGTGCATTGCATCAACAATCCGTGTTACTCGGGAGTCATACCACCGTTGCATCTACGACACACGCGAACACGATCACGTCGACCGACACGGCCCCGGCTCGCAACAAGGTTCTGGCGCAACTCTCCGCCGTGGCACCGGTCGTCATCACGTCGTCCACGACGATCAGGCGTCGGCCCCGTACGGCCGCACGACCGGGTTCTGTCACGCGGAACGCGGATTGCACGTTGCTCGCACGCTCGCTGCGCGTGAGCCCGACCTGCTGCGGCGTCGCCCGCACCCGCTTCATCGCGTCGACCAGAACAGCGATGCCACGCAAATCGGCCATCACGGTGGCGAGCGCGGCGGCCTGATTGAACCGTCGGGCCCACAACCGTCGCCAATGCAGCGGCACCGGCACGAGCGCATCCGCCGCATCGATCAGCTCGCGTCCCGCTTCCGCCATCCATCGCCCCATCATGGGCGCGAGTTCCATGCGGTCGCCGTACTTCAACGCATGAACCAGCGATCCGGCCACATCGTCGTAACGCACTGCGGCACGCGACCGCCCGAAGGCCGGTGGATGCGCGATCGCCCGCGGCGACAGCAGACCCGGCCCGGCGTCGTGTGCGAACGGAATGCCGAGCCGCTCGCAATAAGGACGCGCTATGAACGACAACCGCGACCAGCAGGTTGCGCACACGGCACCGTCGTCCGTGAGCGGCTGGCTGCACGCCGGGCACAACGGCGGCAACACGGAATCGACGGCGAACCGCAGCGCCGCCCGCAGGCCGGCTCCTGTCGTGGCGGTCGCCCGCGTGGCCATATGAACCCTCGTTCATCGACACCACTCGAATCGACTCGGCGCGTCGCATGGCATTTGATGACGAAGGACGCATGACCAACGCATCGTCATCTGATCACGTGCCGGGCGCACGGCGCGCCGAGACTCTCCCGGCGAGATTCTCATGCAAGCGTCGCGCCACTATCGTCTCCGCCTCGCCTTCCGCGTGTCGACTCGCCCCGGTTGTCGAACCGACCCGCATCATAACCCAGGATGGTAAATGGTTGCTCCACGCGTTTTCGATCGTCCCCTGCTTCTGCAACGCCGCCGGCGCGCATTGGATCTCGGCCCCGCGACGTTTCTGCTCGACCGCGTCGCCGAGGACATGGCCGACCGGCTCGCCGCGACGCTGCGGACCTTCGCCGCTGCGGTCGATCTCGGGACGCCGGGCGGTGCGGTACGGGCCGCGCTCGCCGCGCATCCGCGGATCGGCACGCTGTTCGGAGTCGATACGCTCGCCGGCGACAGTCGGACCACAGGCCTGTCGGTCGTGGCCGACGAGGAGGTCCTGCCCTTCGCCGACGCGTCGCTCGATCTGGTGACGTCGGGTCTCGCCCTGCACAGCGTCAACGACCTGCCCGGCACCTTCGCGCAGATCCGGCGCGCGCTGCGCCCCGACGGACTCTTCATCGCGGCGCTGCTGGGCGGCGCGACGCTGACCGAGCTGCGCCAGAGCTTCGCGGCGGCCGAGACCGAATGCGAAGGCGGGCTGTCGCCGCGCGTCGCGCCCTTCGCCGACATCCGCGACATCGGTGCGCTGCTGCAGCGCGCCGGCTTCGCCCTGCCGGTGACCGATGTCGACGCCGTGACGGTGCGCTACGCCTCGCCCTTCGCGCTGGTCCAGGATCTGCGCCGCATGGGCGCGACCAATCCGCTGGTCGAGCGCCGGCGCGTGCCGCTGCGCCGCGCCACGCTGATGCGCGCGATGCAGATCTATGCCGAACGCTTCTCCGATCCGGACGGCCGCGTGCGGGCGACCTTCGAGATCGTCTGGCTGTCCGGCTGGTCGCCGCACGAGAGCCAGCAGAAGCCGCTGAAGCCCGGCAGCGCCACGGCCCGCCTCGCCGACGCGCTCGGCACCACCGAGATTTCGACCGGCGAGAAGGCGGAGCCGGGGAAGAAGCCGCAGCCGTAGGGTCGGCGAAGGTGCGACGAAGGCGCCCTACAGCAACAGCCCGGTCAGATGCGGGATCAGCGGGATGTCGGCCTCGGGCATCGGATAGTCGCGCAGCTTGTTCGGCCGCACCCAGCGCAGCGCGGCGTGCTCGCGCGGCGTCACCGCGCCGTCCCAGCGCCGGCAGACATAGAGCGGCATCAGCAGGTGAAAGTCCGCGTAGGCGTGGCTCGCGAAGGTGAGCGGCGCCAGGCACGGCTCCTTCACGACGATGCCGAGCTCCTCGTGGAGCTCGCGGATCAGCGCCTGCTCGGGGCCCTCTCCCGCCTCGACCTTGCCGCCCGGAAACTCCCACAGCCCCGCCATGGCCCGCCCCTCGGGCCGCTGCGCCAGCAGGATGCGGCCGTCCACGTCGATCAGCGCGCAGGCGGCGACCAGGACGAGCTTTTTCACCGGCGGCACCTCGGTCCAGGAGCCGTCATGCCCGGCCCTGTGCCGGGCATCCACGTCGTCACGGCTCTGCAACAGGAAAGGCGTGGATGGCCGGGGCAAGCCCGGCCATGACGGAGGATCACGACCGGTAGTCGCCGTTGATGGCGACGTACTCCTTCGTCAGGTCGCAGGTGAGCACGCGGTCGCGGCCCTTGCCGAGGCCGAGATCGACCTTCAGCTCGATCTCCGGCTTCTTCATCAGCGCCGAGACCTTGGCCTCGTCGTAGCCGGGATCGCGCTCGCCCTTGTGGGCGACCCGCACGCCGCCGAACCAGATCGACAGCTTGTCGCGATCGGCCTTCTCGCCGGCCTTGCCGACCGCCATCACGACGCGGCCCCAGTTGGCGTCCTCGCCGGCGATCGCGGTCTTCACCAGCGGCGAGTTGGCGATCGACATGGCGATCCGGCGCGCCGCCTTCTTGGACGCGGCGCCTTCGACGATCACCTCGACCAGCTTTCGCGCGCCTTCGCCGTCGCGGGCGACCTGCTCGGCCAGATCCGCCAGCACGCGGTTGAAGCCCTTGCGGAAGGGCTCCAGCCGCGGATCGCTGGCGCGCGAGATCTTCGCCACGCCGCGCGCCGCGGCAGTGCCGGTCGCGAAGGCGAGCAGCGTGTCGGACGTCGAGGTGTCACCGTCGATCGTCACCGCGTTGAACGTGTCCTCGACGCCCTTGGTCAGCAGGCTCTGCAGCACGGCCGGCGTGAGCGGCGCATCGGTGAACACGAAGCTCAGCATGGTCGCCATGTCGGGCGCGATCATGCCGGCGCCCTTGGCGATGCCGCAGATGGTCACCGGCTTGCCGTCGATGCGCACCATCGCGGCGGCGCCCTTGGGAAACGTGTCGGTCGTCATGATGGCGCGCGCCGCCTCGTCCCAGCGGCCCGGCTCGGCCGCGGCGACCAGCGCGTCCATCACGCCGCCGAACTTTTCCGCCGGCAGCGGCTCGCCGATCACGCCCGTCGAGGCGAGGAAGATCTCGGCCGGCTTGCACCCCGCCGCCTTCGACGCGATGTCGGCCGTCAGCTTGACGGCGGCGACGCCGGACTTGCCCGTGAAGGCGTTGGCGTTGCCGGAGTTGACCACCAGGGCGCGCGCCTTGCCGGCCTTCAGCTTGCCGCGGCACCAGTCGACCGGCGCCGACGGGCATTTGGACTTGGTGAAGACGCCGGCCACGGCCGTGCCGGGATCGAGCAGCGCCAACAGCACGTCGGTGCGGCCCGCATAGCGGATGCCGGCCGCGGCGGTGGCGACCTTGACGCCGTCGATCGCCGGCATTTCGGGAAAGCGCTCGGGCGCGAGCGGAGAAACGGCTGTGGCCATCGGCCCAGACCCCCGGTGGACGGGCGCGAGCCCCTCCCGCGCCTTCGACGAACGTCGCAGCGTCGATTAGGAGGGCCGAGGGGCGGGGTCAAGCGGGTGTTGCCGCGTCTTCCCAGCCTGGCGGCGAGGCGGACGACGGATCGAGGCCGTGAACGACCTTCAAGTCCGATCGGTGTCGACTCCCAGTGCCGCCTTCAACCGCTCCTTGTCGGCCGGGCTGATGGTGCGAGCCTTCTGGATCGCGGCGACAATCTCGCGGACGAGCGCCCGATCGATCGTGCCGATCACGCCCCGGTCACGCAGGCTTTCGTCGACCACATACTCGTCGAGCTCCAGCGGCTCGCCGCATTCCAGATAGCTGTCCCATTTCAGAAATTCGTGGTGGGGTGTCCGAGCGAGCGCGACGGCGTGCTGCCACTTCGGCGCGGTGTTGATGCGGAAGAACAATCCGAGCGACGGCTCGACGCAGACGACCATCTTGGGGCCCGGTGGACGGATCGTCTCGTCGCGGATCCAAATGACGTCGAGCGCCCGGATCATTGTCACAATCGCATGAAACGGGAGGTCTCTCTGAGAAGGCCGACGAGTTCCGCCTTGTCCGGGGAATCGTCGATCATGTCCTCGTAACTCATGATCCCGAGCTCGGCCGCCTGCCAGTCGGCTCCGTGCGTCGCACTCGTCCTGGCATCGAAACTCATGCTCGTCGACCTGCCGAGGCCTTCCTTCAGAGCGTCGACATCGCTCTCCGAAAGCACCGAGATATCGGGTTCGCTGTTCGCCACGAGACGAAGCCGAAAGCCGTCGAGACGCCACGGATAGGCGTCCATGCCGAGATCGGCGAGCCACAGCGGCTCGCCCTTCGCCATCTCGTAGATTTCGAGCGGGACCGGCCCGAACTTCATGGCCCGATAGGTCGCCCCGAAGATCGGCCGTCCGAAGGCGTTGAGATGAGCCCGATCCGCGAAATAGCAGGCCTTCAACAAGGCATGCAGGTCGATGCCCGGCTTTTCGCGGACCATCCAATGGATCGCAGCGCGGGCCTTCTCAGGAGAAAACTTGAACCGGATCCGCCGCATAATTCAAAGCTACGAGCTTTGCGCTTAATAATCAAGTATTTACAGAGCAAGACAGGACCGAGGCCCAGCGTCGAACGCATCGCGGGCCCCGGTCGATATCGTCTCCGGCCTACTTCTTCTCCGGAGCCGGCGTCGCGTTCGGCGCGGGCGCGGGCGCGGCGGCACCGGCCGGGGCCGGGGTGGCCTCGGGCTTGTCGAGGCGCTCGATCTTGGCGTCGGCCCGCAGCTTGTTGAGGAGCTCGATCTGGGCCTTGCGGGTCACGAATGTCTCGATCTGGTCCTTCACCTGCTCGAACGGCGGCGGCTCGCGCTTGCGCTTGTCCTCGACCTTGATGAGGTGCCAGCCGAACGAGGTCTTCACCGGGTCGGAGACCTGGCCCTTGTCGAGCTTGAAGGCGGCCTCGGAGAACTCCGGCACCATCTGGTCCTTGGTGAACCAGCCGAGATCGCCGCCGTCGGCCTTGCCGGGCGGGTCCTCGGTGAGGTCCTTGGCGAGCTTGGAGAAGTCCTCGCCCTTCTTGATCTTGGCGAGGGTGTCCTTGGCCTTGGCCTCGGCAGCGGCGGCGGCCTTCGCGTCGCCCGCATCGGCGACCCGGAACAGGATGTGGCGCGCATGCACCTCCTGCTCCTCGCCCATCTGCTTCACGGCCTCCTGGTAGACGTGCTGCATGGCGTCGCCGGTCGCGCCGGACTTGCCGGAGTCGCGCAGCAGCGTCTCCATCAGGGCCTTGCCGCGGACATAGGCGAGCCGCTTCTGGAAGTCCGGGGTGTCCTGGATCTTCTGGCCTTCGGCCGCCTTGGACAGCAGCATCATGTCGGTCAGGTAGTTGATCAGCCAGTCGCGCTTGGCGTCGGGCGTCCCGGCCGGGATGTTCTGGCCGACGTCCTCCTCGGCGATGGCGAGATCGCTCTGCCGGATCTCGACGCCGTTGACCTTCGCGACCACCGGGTCGGCCGCCGGCGGCGCGGCCGGGGCCTGGGCGAAAGCTCCGCCGGCGGTCAGGACGGCCGTCAGGAGGAGAGCCGCCCCGAAGCCGGCGCGACGACGCGCCGGACCCACCGGGCGCGAGCATGAAGTTTGCGTAATCATCGAGAATCCCTGGGAAAGACGGGTCTGCCTACCCGCCGTGAAGGCCCCGCACCCTCGCGCAACGCGCTGCGGTTGGCAACCGCCGGGTCTGCTAGCGGCAAAGGACGGCATGATTGCGGCGCCTATTATGACAAACCGCTGACCTGTAAGGCTGCAGGGCGTTCCGCCGCAGGGGAGCGGCCGGATTGACAAGGCCCGGACCCCCTCCTATCTGTCCACCGCTCGCCGGTGTATCCCGTTGGATTTGCGACGTCGCGCCTCCGCCCCCTAAGCGCCGACCACGCCGAACGGCGGGCTGCGCCGGGACCAGGGCCGGTCGCCCGGCGCATCCGGACCGGCCGCATATCCCTCGAGGCCTGGAAAAGCCCGAGGCCACAGAAAGGACCTCCGGGATGTTCGGCGCTGTCGTCCGCAAGCTGTTCGGAAACGCGAACGACCGGCGCATCCGCGCCTACCGTCCCCGGGTCGACGAGATCAACGCCCTGGAGCCCGAGCTCGTCGCCCTGTCGGACGAGGCGCTGCGGGCCCGTACCGAGGCCTTCCGCAAGGAGCTGGCCGAGGGCAAGACGCTCGACGACCTTCTGGTGCCGGCCTTCGCCACGGTGCGCGAGGCGGCCAAGCGCACGCTCGGCCAGCGCCACTTCGACGTCCAGCTGATGGGCGGCATGGTGCTGCACGAGGGCGCCATCGCCGAGATGAAGACGGGCGAAGGCAAGACCCTGGTCGCCACGCTCGCCGTCTATCTCAACGCGCTCACCGGCCGCGGCGTCCACGTCGTCACGGTCAACGACTACCTGGCCAAGCGCGACAGCGAGTGGATGGGCCAGATCTACAAGTTCCTCGGGCTCACGGTCGGCGTCATCGTGCACGGGCTCGACGACGAGCAGCGCAAGATCGAATACGCCTGCGACGTCACCTACGGCACCAACAACGAGCTCGGCTTCGACTATCTGCGCGACAACATGAAGTACCGCGTCGAGGACATGGTCCAGCGCGGCCACGTCTACGCGATCGTCGACGAGGTCGACTCGATCCTGATCGACGAGGCGCGCACGCCGCTGATCATCTCGGGCCCGCTCGACGACCGCTCCGAGTTCTACAACACCATCGACCAGTTCATTCCGCGCCTCGACAAGGCCGACATCGACCTCGACGAGAAGCAGCGCACCGTCACCATGACCGAGGCCGGCATGGAGAAGATGGAGCGGATGCTGCGCGACGCCGGCCAGCTCAAGACCGAGTCGCTCTACGACGTCGAGAACGTCTCGGTGGTACACCACGTCAACCAGGCGCTGCGTGCCCACAAGCTGTTCCAGCGCGACAAGGACTACATCGTCCGCAACGGCGAGGTCGTCATCATCGACGAGTTCACGGGCCGCATGATGCCGGGCCGGCGCTACTCGGACGGCCTGCACCAGGCGCTGGAGGCGAAGGAACGCCAGCCGATCCAGCCCGAGAACCAGACGCTCGCCTCGATCACGTTCCAGAACTACTTCCGCATGTACGAGAAGCTGGCCGGCATGACCGGCACGGCGCAGACCGAGGCGGACGAGTTCCTCGACATCTACAATCTCGAGGTCGTCGAGGTTCCGACCAACCTGCCGATGCAGCGCGTCGACGACGACGACGAGGTCTACCGGACGGCGGCCGAGAAGTACCGCGCCATCATCACCCTGATCGAGGACTGCAAGACCCGCGGCCAGCCCGTGCTGGTCGGCACCACCTCGATCGAGAAGTCCGAGCTGCTCGCCGACATGCTGCGCGAGAAGGGCTGGGAGGCGCACGACTTCTCCGATCCGAACGCCTTCGCGGCGCTGTATTCGGGCGACGAGGGCGCCACCAAGGCCAAGGTCTTCGCCATCCTGAACGCGCGCTATCACGAGCAGGAGGCCTACATCGTGTCGCAGGCCGGCGTGCCGGGCGCCGTCACGATCGCCACCAACATGGCCGGCCGCGGCACCGACATCCAGCTCGGCGGCAACGCCGACATGCGCATCCGCCAGGAGCTCGCCGAGCTGCCCGAGGGCGACGAGAAGCACGGCCGGGTCGAGGAGATCAAGGCGCAGATCAACCGCCTGAAGGACAAGGCGCTGGCCGCCGGCGGGCTGTTCGTGCTCGGCACCGAGCGGCACGAGTCGCGCCGCATCGACAACCAGCTGCGCGGCCGCTCGGGACGCCAGGGCGACCCCGGCCACTCGAAGTTCTTCCTGTCGCTGGAAGACGACCTGATGCGCATCTTCGGGTCGGACAAGCTCGACGGCATGCTGACCAAGCTCGGCCTCAAGGAGGACGAGTCGATCGTCCATCCGTGGATCAACAAGGCGCTGGAGAAGGCGCAGCAGAAGGTCGAGGCCCGCAACTTCGACATCCGCAAGAACCTGCTGAAGTTCGACAACGTCATGAACGATCAGCGCAAGGTCATCTTCGAGCAGCGCATCGACTGGATGCGCGAGGAGGTGACCAGCGAGATCATCGCCGACATGCGCCACAACGTGGTCGACGAGCTGGTCGCCAAGCACGTGCCCGAGAACGCCTATCCGGAGCAGTGGGACGTCGCCGGCCTGAAGGAGGAGCTCTCCCGGGTGCTCGGCCTCGACCTGCCGGTCGACGAATGGGCCAAGGAAGAAGGCATCGCCGACGAGGAGCTGATCCACCGCGTCGAGCGCAAGGCGGACGAGCACATGGCGGCCAAGGCGGCCCAGTGGGGCCCCGACGTGCTGCGCTACATCGAGAAGTCGATCCTGCTGCAGTCGCTCGACCATCTCTGGCGCGAGCACCTGGTGATGCTCGACCACCTGCGCAACGTCGTCGGCCTGCGCGGCTATGCCCAGCGCGATCCGCTCAACGAGTACAAGGCGGAGGCCTTCGCCCTGTTCGAGACGATGAGCCAGAGCCTGCGCGAGGCGGTGACGGCCCAGCTCATGCGGGTCGAGGTCGTCCAGCAGCAGCCCGAGGAGGCCCAGCTCCCCTACATGGAGGCGAGCAAGCTCGATCCCTCCACGGGCGACAACGAGTTCGCGCCGGCCGACGTCGGCTTCCTGCTCGGCACCCGCCAGGAGGAGACGGTCGACGCGGCGGCGCG
>NZ_NPEX01000145.1 GCF_003258865.1 Rhodoplanes roseus
ACCGCGGCGGCGTCGGCTCCGACGGTCGGGACCAGCAGGACGGTCAGCACCACCTCGCGGACGCCGAGGCCGGCCGGCGCGCCCGGCATCACGAAGCCGGCCAGCCAGGCCGCCGCCGCCACGGACGACAGCGTCACGAGGTCGCGCGACGCCGCCGGGGCGACCAGCCCGACCATGTGATCGAGCGCCAGCCCCATCGCCACGAAGGTCGCGACGTCGAGCGCCACGGCGAACAGCATGCGGGCCACGGCGCGCCGCGAGGCGAACAGCCGGGCGACCACCGAGCGCTGCAGCACCACCATGACCAGCAGGGCGACGCCCGCCATGCCGGTGACGGCGAGCGAGAACTCCGAGACGATCCGGAACGGGAGGCTCACGTCGAGCCCGCCCAGCATCGCGGCGCTGCCGATCAGCAGGCCGGTGGCGGTGAGCAGGCACAGCGCCTCCGCCATGGCGACGGTGAGGGATTCGCCGACCGAGACGCCGAACGGCGCCAGCGCGGCGTGGCGCGAGACGTATTGCAGCACATTGCCGGGCCGGTAGCGGTCCAGCTGGGTGAACAGGAAGATGCCGAACAGGCAGCTCCGCCGCATGGTCGGCCGCACCGTGAGCCGCAGGAGCGTCACCCAGCCGATCCCGGTGAGCACGGCGCCGGCGGCCAGCAGCGCGGTCGCCTCGACCAGCAGGGCGAAGGCCGTGCCGGGTGCTGCCGCGACCGCCGCCGGCACGCCCTGGATCAGGGCCTGCCAGATGACGAACAGAAACCCCACCGCACTGACGGCAGGGCCGAGACGATCGAGCAGGCGGCGGTACGCGTCGGTCATGGGTGCGCCCGAAACGGCGAGCCGAGCAAAACGGCTGCGCAAGCTATGTCACCCCGCCGGGCCCGCCACAAGGACCGCGGCCGTCCATACGTGCTCCTCCGCGTCCCGCGGGCGCGACGGAGGACGGGCCGCGACGGCGCGCGCCGCGTGCGGTGCGCAACCGTACGCCCCGATGCGCTGCAGCGGATTGCATCGAGTGTCCCAAAAAATGATCATTCGTCGCAGGAAGATCAAAAAAGGAAAAACGCCTTGATTTTTGGACGGGCCGTTCGTAGCGTTTCGCGGACTTCAGACAGCGAGGACCCCCGGCGATGCGCAACACCGATCTGAGGGACTGGCTGGCCGCGGTCGAAGCCAACGGCGAGCTGAAGGTCATCAAGGGCGCCGAGCCCAAGGAGGAGATCGGCGGCATCGTCGATCTCTACCAGCGCAAGATGGGCAACCCGGCCGTCCTGTTCGACGAGGTGCCGGGCTTCCCCAAGGGCCACCGCGTCCTCGCCAACATCTTGACGTCAGTGCCGCGCATCAACCTGGCGCTCGGGCTGCCGGCGCACGGCACCGAGATGGAGCTGGTGCAGTGGTGGCGGCGCTACATGCGCGAGGCGCCGAGCTTTCCGCCGATCGAGGCGAACGACGGGCCGCTGCTGGAGAACGTCCTCGAAGGCGACGCGGCCGACATCACCACGATCCCGACGCCGGTGTGGCACGAGCTGGACGGCGGGCCGTTCATCGGCACGGCCTGCCTGGTGATCATGAAGGATCCGGACTCCGGCTGGATCAACAGCGGCACCTACCGGGTGCAGTCGCACGGGCCGAACCTCGCCACCGTGATGATGTCGCCCGGCAAGCACGGCCGCCTGCTGATGAACAAGTATCACGAGCGCGGCGAGCCGTGCCCGGTCGCCGTGGTGGTCGGCGTCCATCCGGTCGTGTTCATGCTGTCGGGCCTGGAAATCCCCTACGGCAAGAGCGAGCTCGAGGCGGCCGGCGGCATCTTCGGCGAGCCCATGCAGGTGCTGCGCATGCCGAAGACCGGGCTGCCGGTGCCGGCGCGCTCCGAGATCGCCTTCGAGGGCTTCATCCATCCCGGCGATCTGGTGCAGGAGGGGCCGCTCGGCGAGTGGACCGGCTACTATGCCGGCGGCAGCCGGCCCGAGCCGGCGATCCGCATCACCACGCTGATGCACCGCAACGACCCGATCCTGCTCGGCGCCATCCCGGCCGTGCCGCCCAACGACAACACGTTCTATCTCGGCACCTATCGCTGCGGCGCGGTGTGGAATCAGCTCGAGGCGGCGGGTGTGCCCGAGGTCCGCGGCGTGTGGGCCCACGAGGCCGGCGGCAGCCGCTTCTGGCTCACCGTCTCGATCAAGCAGCTCTATGGCGGCCACGCCAAGCAGGCCGGCATGATCGCGTCGCACTGCCACGCCGGCGCCTACTGCAACCGCTGGACCATCGTGGTCGACGAGGACGTCGACCCGGCCAATATCGACGACGTGATCTGGGCGATGTCGAGCCGCGTCGACACCCGCGAGGACATCGATATCATCGAGGGCGGATGGAGCTCGGCGCTCGACCCGATGTGCTACGACGGCGACACCGACCGCCGCAACGGTCGCATCATCGTCAACGCCTGCCGGCCGTTCCGGCGCAAGGACACGTTCCCGCTCGTCGCGCGCTCCAGCAAGGCGCTCGACGATCGCATCATCGCCAAGTGGAAAAACGACCTGCCGAAGGTCTGATCACCATGGTCGAGCACGCCGGCGGCTGGATCGGTGCGAGCCTGCTGCGCAAGGAAGACGCCCGCCATCTTCTCGGCGCGGGCGCGTTCGTCGCCGACCTCAAGCTGCGCGGCCTGCGCGACGTCGCCTTCGTCCGCAGCGACGTCGCCCACGGTGTGCTGACTGCGGTGCACAAGCCCGACGATGCGGCGACGCGCGTCTTCACGGCCGAGGATCTGGCCTGGGTGAACGTGCTGGAGGCCGGTCCCGAGCTCGCCGCGTTCCGCTCCGGTCCCTATCCGCCGTTCGCCAGCGGCAAGGTCCGTTATGTCGGTCAGCCGGTCGCCGCCTGCGTGGCGCAGAACCGCGCCCACGCCGAGGATCTGGCCGAGCGCGTCTCGGTCGAGATCGACGCGCTGCCCGCCGTCATCGATTGCGTCGATGCGCTGGCTCCCGATGCGGCGCGCCTGTTCGACGGCTGGCCCGACAACGCCTTCATCACCAGCCGCGTCACCGAGGGCGATCCGGCGAGCCTCGCCGCCGCGCCGATCCGGCTGCACCGTCGCCTGCGGATGAACCGGCAGGCGACCGTGTCGCTCGAGTGCCGCGGCATCGTGGCGCATTACGACGCACGCCTGGACGAGCTGGTGATCCATCTCTCCACCCAGGGGCCGCACGTGATGCGGCGCGGCTTCGCCATGGCGCTCGGCCTGCCGGAGCACAAGATCCGCGTGATCGCGCCGGATGTCGGCGGCGGCTTCGGCGGCAAGAACCGGATGATGCCGGAGGAGCTCGCCATCGCGGCGATCGCCATGAAGGTGCCGTATCCGGTGCGCTGGATCGAGGACCGGCGCGAGCATCTGATCGCCTCGGTGCATGCGCGCGAGCACGTCTACGATCTCACCATCTCGGCCGACACGAGCGGCGTTCTGCTCGGCATCGAGGGCGACGTGTTCGTCGACGCCGGCGCCTATGCGCTGTGGCCGAGCGGCCCGTTCATGGAAACCAGCATGGCGGCCCGCAACCTGCCGGGCCCGTACCGGATCCGCCATCTCGACATCAGGACCCACACCGTGGCGACCAACAAGGCGCCGCTCGGCCCCTATCGCGGCGTCGGCCGGCCCGGCGCCTGCTTCGCCATCGAGCGGCTGGTCGACGAGGTGGCGCACGCGCTCGGGCGCGAGCCGATCGACATCCGCCGCCTCAACATGGTGACCAGCGCCGAGCTGCCCTACGACACGGCCGGCGGCCTGCGCTTCGACACCGGCGACTATCCGGCCGCGCTGGAGACCGCGATCGAGCGCATCGGCTTCTCCGCGGTGCGGGCGCGCCAGAAAACAGGCGAGCCGGACGGACGGGTGATCGGCGTCGGCATCGCCTTCTATTCCGAGCAGAGCGGCCACGGCATGGCCGAGTGGACCAAGCGCAAGTCGCGCGTCGTGCCGGGTTACGAATCGGCGCGGGTGCGCATGCTGCCGGACGGCTCGGTGGTGATTCACGTCGGCGTGCAGAACCACGGCCAGGGCCACGAGACCTCGCTCGCCCAGATCGCGGCGCACGAGCTCGGCCTCGATCCGGACCGCATCTCGATCCGCTACGGCGACACCGCGACGGCGCCGTTCGGCTTCGGCACCTTCGCGTCGCGCTCCATCGTCTTCTCGGGCGGCGCCGTCGCCCGCTCGTGCCGGATGATCGTCGAGAAGCTGCGCCTCATCGGGGCGCATCTGCTGCAGGCGACGCCGGACGCGGTGCGGATCGAGCACGGCCGCGTGCTGTCCGCGACCGGCAGCGTGAGCTTCGCCGAGATCGCGGCCGCGGCCAGCATCCGCCAGGAGCTGCTGCCCGACGGCGTCGAGCCGCTGCTCGAGGTCGTCTCCACCTACGAGCCGACGGATTCGCGCGGCGTGTTCTCCTACGGCACCCACGCCGCCGTGGTCGCGGTGGAGCCGGAGACCGGCGAGGTCGAGATCCTCGACTACGTGGTCGCCGAGGACTGCGGCACCATGATCAATCCGCTGATCGTCGACGGCCAGATCCAGGGCGGCATCGCGCAAGGGATCGGCACGGCGCTGTACGAAGAAATCCCGTTCTCGGATCTCGGCCAGCCGCTGGCGACCACCTTCGCCGACTACATGGTGCCGGGCGCCTCGGAGATTCCGGCGGTCGACATCGCCCATGCGTGCACGCCGGCGCTGGTGACGGAGTACGGCGTGAAGGGCATGGGGGAGGGTGGGGCGATCGCCCCGCCGGCGGCGCTCGCCAACGCGATCGCCGATGCGTTCCGCGACATCGGCGTGCGGATCGACGAGACGCCGCTGACGCCGCGCCGCGTGTCCGATGCGGTCGCGGCGGCCCGCTCCGCGCACGCGGCACAGCCTTCGGAGGCGGCGTCGTGAAGCCCGCCCCGTTCGACTATGTTCGCGCCAAAAGTCTCGGCGAGGCGCTCGCCGCGCTCGGCGACGACGCGATGCCGCTCGCCGGCGGCCAGTCGCTGCTGCCGCTGCTCGGCCTGCGGATGGCGTCGGCGCGCCTGCTGGTCGATATCGGCCATCTCGACGAGCTGCGGCAGAGCAGCGCGACCGACGCTACCGTCACGCTCGGCGCCGCCGTGACGCATGCCGAGATCGAGGACGGCCGCGTGCCGGATCCCGGCCACGGGCTGATGCGCTCGATTGCGAGAAAGCTCGCCTACCGGGCGGTGCGCAACCAGGGCACCATCGGCGGCAGCGTCGCCATGGCGGATCCGGCCGCCGACTGGCCGGCCTGCCTCGTCGCGCTCGGCGCCACGGCGCGCATCGCGGGCCCGGACGGCGAGCGCCGCGTTGCGGTCACCGATCTGATCGAGGACATCTACACGACCTCGCTCGTGCCGGGCGAGATCATCGTCTCGTTCGACATTCCGCGCCTGCACGCCGCCGCCAAGACCGGCACCGCCAAGGTGATGCGCAAGACCGGCGCCTTCGCCATGTCGTTCGTGGTCGCCGTGCTGCACGACGGCGACCAGGCCGACCGCATCGTGCTGGCCGGCGCCGGCCGCCGCGCCGAGCGGCTGGCCGAGACCTCCGACGCGGTCGCGGCCGGGATGGACGAGGCGGCGTTGCGTGCGGCCGTCGCGGCGGATCTCGCCGGCCTGATGGACGCGCCGGACGACTATGCGGTCCGCCTGCACACCGCCGTGGTGCTGCGGGCGCTGGCGGAGGCGCGGCGGTCATGAGAACCATCACGCTGTCGGTCAACGGAGAGGATCTGACCGTCACGGTGGAGCCGCGTGAGAGCCTGGCCGACGTGCTGCGGGAACGGCTCGACCTCACCGGCACGCATCTCGGCTGTGAGCACGGCGTGTGCGGCGCCTGCACGATCGAGGTCGACGGCAAGGCCACGCGCGCCTGCCTGATCCTCGCCGTGATGGCCGAGGGGCGCAGGATCACGACGATCGAGGGCCTGCGCGACGACCCGGTCGCCGCCGTGCTGCGGCGGCATTTTCACGAGCAGCACGCGCTGCAGTGCGGTTTCTGCACGCCCGGCATGCTGATCATGGCACGTGATTTGCTCAATCGCAGCACACCGTCCAGCGAGAAGGACGTGCGCGAAGGCCTCGCCGGGCAGATGTGCCGCTGCACCGGCTATGCCGGCATCGTGCGCGCCGTGCTGGCTGCGGCCGACGAGACGACATCGACCCGTTCACCGACCCCCTGAACGAGGACTTACCGCTCGACCCGGGCAGATCAAGGAGAGCTCCGATGGCTGGCTTCGACAGGTTGACGCGCCGTACCCTTCTCGGCGGAGCCGCCGCGACGGGAGCCGCCGCGACGCTGGGATGGGGAGGGCCCGCCCTCGGCCAGTCGCCCGAGGCGATCAAGATGAGCCTCGAGTTCCGCATCTACGGCGGCAACGCCCCGATGTTCCTGGCCGCCGAGAACGGTGTCTACGACAGCCAGAAGCTCGCCGTGACGCCGGAGGGATCGGCCGGCTCGGACGAGTCGATCCGCCGCGTCGCCGCCGGCACGCATCCGTTCGGGCTGGCCGACGCGACCACGCTGATCGCCTTCGCGGCCAACAATCCGGCCGCCGCGCCGAAGCTGGTGATGCCGATCTTCGACCGCTTTCCGGCCTGCATTCTCAGCCTCAAGCGCAAGCCGGTGAAGTCGCTGGCCGACCTCAAGGGCATCACGCTCGGCACCGGCACGTCGGACGCCGGCTCCAAGATCTTCCCGGCGCTGCTGGCGCTCAACAACATCGATCCCGCCTCGTTCGGCCGCCAGACCGTCGACGTGAAGCTGCGCGACGCCATGCTGCTCGCCGGCAAGGTCGATGCCGTGATCGCCTTCGACTACACGGCGATCTTCAACCTGATCGGCAACGGCGTGAAGCTGGAGGACATCGAGCTCCTCTACTTCTCCGACTTCGGCTTCGACTTCTTCGGCAACAGCCTGATCGTCAATCCGGAGGTCCTGGCCCGCAACCCGGATCTGGTCCGCCGCGTGGCGATCGCCACGGCGCGCGCCTGGACGACAGCCTCCAAGACCCGCGACGCGGCGATCGCCAGCGTCGTCAGGCGCGAGAAGCTGCTCGACGCCAAGGTCGAGCGCGCCCGCATGGACTGGGTGATCGACAAGCTGATCCGCACCGACAACGTGCGCAAGAACGGTATCGGCCAGGCCGACCCGGCCCGCATCGAGCGCGCCATCGGGCTGATCAAGACCGGCTTCGACCTGCCGACCGCGCCCACCGTCGGGCAGCTCTTCGATCCGTCCTTCATGCCTCCGGCCGAGGATCGCAACATTGGCTGACGCCTCGACCCTGACGGCCGCGGCGCCCGATGGCGTCGCGGCGACGCCGCTCGTCGACATCGCCGGCGTCACGTTCCGCTACGGCGAGACCGATGGAACCCTGGCGCTGTCCGGCCTCGACCTGAAAGTCCGCAAGGGCGAGTTCGCCGCCGTGGTGGGCCCGTCCGGCTGCGGAAAGTCGTCGCTGATGAAGCTGGTCACCGGGCTGATGCCGGTGACCTCCGGCACCCTCGCGGTGGCCGGCGCGCCGGTGCGCGGGCCGCTCAAGATCGTCGGCATGGCGTTCCAGAACCCGACCCTGCTGCCGTGGCGCGACGTGCTGTCCAACACGATGCTGCCGCTGGAGATCGTGCGTCCGCATCGCGGTCAGCTCCGCCGCAAGCGCGCCGAATACGAGGCGCAGGCGCGGGCGCTGCTCGCCACCGTCGGGCTGCGCGGCTTCGAGAAGCGCAATCCATGGATGCTGTCCGGCGGCATGCAGCAGCGCGCCAGCCTGTGCCGGGCCCTGATCCACCAGCCCGAGCTCCTGATGCTGGACGAGCCCTTCGCGGCGCTCGACGCCTTCACGCGCGAGGAGCTGTGGGGCGTGCTGCAGAACCTCTGGATGGAGCGCCGCTTCACCTGCATCCTGGTCACCCACGACCTGCGTGAGGCGGCCTATCTGGCCGACGTCGTCCATGTGATGAGCGCGCGGCCGGGCCGGATCGTCGCCACCCACACCATCGACCTGCCGCGGCCCCGAACCGTGGAGAGCACCTTCGATCCGCACTTCATCGACATCGTCCACGGCATCCGGGCCGAGATCGCCCAGGCGCGCAGCGAGGTGCCGGACGAGCCGACCGACCTGAAGGGAGCCGCCTGATGACCCGCAAGCAGTGGCGGCGGCTGGAGACGGCGATGCCGTGGATCGTCATCATCGGAGCGCTGGTCGTCTGGGAGCTGGCCGTCGATCTGTTCGACGTCCGCCAGTTCATCCTGCCGGCACCGTCCGACATCGTCGTGGCGCTGATCCAGTACCGCGAGCCGATCATGGCGAGCGCGCTGTTCACCCTCGTCAACACGCTGGCCGGCTTCGGCATCGGCGTGGTGGTCGGGCTGTTCATCGGCATCGTCATCGGCTCGTCGCGGCTCGCCTATGCGGGCCTTTATCCGATCCTGGTCGGCATCAACTCGGTGCCGAAGGCCGCCGTGGTGCCGATCCTGGTGCTGTGGATGGGCATCGGCCAGCCGCCCGCCATCATCACGGCGTTCCTGCTGTGCTTCTTCCCGATCGCCGTCAACGTCGCCACCGGCCTCGCCACCACCGAGCCCGAGATGGAGGACGTGCTTCGCTCCCTCGGCGCCTCCAAGCTCGACATCCTGTGGAAGGTCGGCATCCCGCGCTCGCTTCCCTACTTCTTCGCCTCGCTCAAGGTCGCCATCACGCTCGCCTTCGTCGGTGCAGTGATCTCCGAGACGATCGCGTCGAACGACGGCATCGGCTACCTGATGCTGCAGGCGGCCTCGCAGTTCCGCACCCCGCTGATGTTCGCCGGCGTCACCGTGATCGCCGCGATGGGCATCGCGACCTACCTGATCTTCGTGCTGGTGGAGAAGCGGTTCACCGGCTGGGCGACCCGCAAGCAGGACGCCGTGGCGCTCGGCACCGGCGGCGGCTGAGGCCGCCGTCGTCGCGCCGCCGGTCGGCCAGATCCGGGATCAGATCAGCGCGGCCGGGCGTCGCCGGCGGCGCGCTCGCGCGCCTGGCTCCGCGTCGCCGGCTGGTTGGCGGCGACCAGCTCGCGCAGATAGGCGGCCGCCTCGCGGCCCTTGATGGCGGTGCGCCACGCCTCCTTGACGACGTCCTCGTGCAGCGCCAACGCCTCCGGCGCCGAGGTCGCCATCGCCACGCCGACCCGGATGTTGGTCTGCTCGCCGAGCCGGAACGGGCTGATGATCAGCACGTCGCCGGCGCGGCGGCGGAAGATCTGGAAGCCCGTGTGCGGCAGGCTGTCGGTGACCAGGCCGATCTGGACGCCGATCGATTCCTCCTCGATCACCGAGGCGAAATGCTCGATCTCGGCGCGCGCCAGCTCGCGCCGCTGCGCCAGCTTGCTCTCGGTCAGGCTCACCCGGCCGATCAGCCCGTTCTTCAGGAACGGCTCGATCTGCATGGCCGAGATCAGGTTGACGATCGGCGGGCGGCGCTGCTGATAGGCCTTCTTGCGCTCGTGCAGGATCTCCATGATCCGGTCGACGTCGTCGAGGATCTTGGCGCGATTCTGCAGGTGGTCCGGCACGCTCTCGCGCAGCACCTGCTCGAGCGCCAGCTCGAACTTGTCGGAGGCGAGCAGGAACGAGATCGGGCCGGCCAGCACCACCATGTGCTCGGCCGTCTCCTCGAGCTGCCGCAGGCGCTCGAAATAGGCCACCGCCGAGGGAATGTACTCGATGCCGACGCCGAGCAGGGTCGGCAGCGAGACGCGCAGCAGCTCGGCGAGGCGCTCCAGCGTCTCGATCTTGGCGAGCTCGCCCTTCTCGAAGCGGTAGAGCGCGGTGCGCGAGATGCCGAGCCGGTCCGCGACCTCGTCGGCGCTCAGACCGGATCCGAGCCGGAAGGCCCGCAGCCGCTGGCCGATCTCCTCGTAGCGCAGGCTCATCGGTCGCTCGCTCCAGCTCGGCCGTTCGGCGGGCCGCACCCACACGACTCCCGCGCCGCGGCCGTCTTACCATCGCACGCGGGCGGCACCACATCCGGCCCATCCCGGACCGCGGCCCCGATGCGATGTGCCAGCGTCAGCACTGGCCCAGTATTGAGCACCTAGAATAAAAATGAGACGACCGCAAGTCGCGCTGCCGCGCCGTTCACAGCGCCGTCTCGGCGGTTCTCGCGGCGGCCCGAGCGACCCGGATTGCTCCGTGGTACGTCGAGGTTGATCTTATGGGCCGCGGCCCTTCGGCCGGGCACGGCGATGGATCGTCCACCGCGCGGCCGCTCGGAATGGCTCCAACTGGGGTCGACCAAAGTGTCCCAAAAAGTTGACGACGTCCTTTTTTCTGCAATACTTCGGGGCGTCGGCGGCTCGCTTCAGAGGCTTCGGCCCGGGCCGTCCAAGGTGCAGCGACGGGTGATCATGGGCGTCATCGTTCCCGACAAGCCGTTTTGTGAGCACGTCGCCCGACGGTGCCGAACCGCCGCTCCGGGGCGGTCGCGGACCGCGAAGCACCCGCGGCCCCGGCAGCGCTGACATGGCCAGCTTCGATCTCGTCGAGCCGCGCTCCCTGGAGGAGGCCATCGGGCTTCTCGATCCGGAGGATCCGGCGGTGCGCCCGGTCGGCGGCGGCACCGCGCTGATGCTGATGATGAAGGCGCAGATCTACAAGCCGCAGCGCCTCGTGTGCCTGCGCCGGCTCGGTGGCCGCCTGTCCGGCATCGCTTGGGATGCCGCCGGCAGCCGCTTCCGCATCGGCGCGCTCACGACCTTCGCGGCGCTGGAGCATTCGCCCGAGATCGCGGCGCATCTGCCCGTCGTCCCGCGCACCATGACGACGCTCGCCAATGTGCGGGTGCGCAATGTCGCGACGGTGGGCGGCAACATCGCGCACGCCGATCCGCATCTCGACCTGCCGCCGGTGTGGCTCAGCCTGGGTGCCCGCGTCCTGGTAATCGGCCCGGCGGGTGAGCGCACCCTCGACGTCGCGGACGTGTTCGCCGGCTATTACGAGACGACGCTCGCCAACGACGAGCTGATCGTCGCGCTGGACGTGCCGGTGCGGCCCGGCTGGCGCTCGACTTATGTGAAGGTGACGACGCGGGCGCAGCACGACTGGCCGGCGCTCGGCATCGCGCTGTCGGCCGCCGTCTCCGGACGTGTCGTGACGGATCTGCGCCTGGTGCTCAGCGCTGCGCTCGACAAGCCGACCCGCCTGGTCGCCGCCGAGGCGGTGCTGCGCGGCGCCGAGATCGACGACGCGGTGCTGCGCCGGGCCGGCGACGCCGCCGTCGCCGAGACCGAGATCGTCACCGACAGCCGCGGCTCGGCCGACTACAAGCAGCATCTGCTGCGGGTTCATCTCGGCCGCACGGTCCGCAGCCTGATGGAGAGCGGCACATGAGCGTGCGTGCATTGTCAGGTCGAGTCGGGGATTCCGTTCCGCGCGTCGAATCGCGTGAGAAGGTCACCGGGACGGTGGAGTACATCCATCATCTCGAGCTGCCCCGCATGCTGCACGGCGTGATCTTCCGCAGCGCCGTGCCGCACGGGCGGATCAGGCGCATCGACGTCGCGGCCGCCGCCGCGGTGCCCGGCGTGCATCGCGTCGTGACGATCGACGACATCCGCAGCGTGATTCCGAATCCTTATTACGGCCCGGCCTTCCACGACCAGCCGATCCTGGCCGACGGCAAGGTGCGGTTCGCTGGCGAGCCGGTCGCCGTGGTGCTGGCGGCGGACCGTCACGTCGCCGCCGAGGCGGCGGCCCTGATCACGGCCGAGTACGACGAGCTGCCGGCCGTGCTCGACGAGGTCGAGGCGATGACCTCGGACGTGATGGTGCACGACGAGCTGAAGCCCGCCGTCACGTTCCCGGATCTCAAGCATCTCAAGGGCCGGCGCGGCACCAATGTCGCGCTCGACTACCGGCTGCGCCACGGCGATCCCGAGACGGCCTTCGCCACCGCCGATCACGTGTTCGAGCACACGTTCCGCACCCAGCAGACCATGCACACGCCGATGGAGCCGTTCGTCACGGTCGCCGACGTGGCGAACGGGCGCGCGACGCTCCACACCGCCTCGCAGGGCCCGTCCTTCGTGCGCATCGAGATCGCGCGCCTGCTCGGCTGGCCGGAGAACCGCGTGCGCGTGCGGGTGCCGTATCTGGGCGGCGGCTTCGGCGGAAAGCTCTACATCAAGCTCGAGGCGCTGGTGACGGCGCTGTCGCTGCTGGTCGGCCGGCCCGTCAAGGTCGCGCTCACCATGGAAGAGCAGTTCTACATGGTGACGCGCCATCCCTGCACCTTCACGATCAGGAGCGGCGTGAACGCCGACGGCCGCATTGTCGCCCGCACCTGCAAGGTGGTGTGGAACGGCGGCGCGTACGCCGACATCGGCCCGCGCGTCACCCAGAAGGCCGGCTTCACCTCGGCGGGTCCCTACGACATCGACCACGTCGCGATCGACTCCTGCGCCGTCTACACCAACCGGCCGCCGGCCGGCGCCTTCCGTGGCTTCGGCGCGCCGCAGACGGCATGGGCCTACGAGTGCCACATGGACATGATCGCGGCCGCAATGGGGCTCGACCCGGTCGCGTTCCGCCGCAAGAACCTGTTGCGCGACGGCCGGCCGCAGGCGAGCGGCACGCCGACCGACGACGCTGCGCTCGACATCGTGCTGGACGATATCGAGCGGCGGATGAACTGGGCGGCGCCGTTCGACCGCGGCTCCGGCCGCATCCGGCGCGGGCGCGGCATCGCGATCGGCTTCAAGGGCATCACGGCGCCGACCACCTCGGTCGCCATCGTCAATCTCTACGCCGACGGAAGCTGCGGGCTCTACATCAGCACGGTCGACATGGGGCAGGGCTCCGACACGATCATGGCCCAGATCGCCGCCGAGGAACTCGACATGGACGCGTCGCTGATCCGCGTCGTCCATCCCGACACCGACGTGACGCCCTACGACATGGGGACGCTCGGCTCGCGCTCCACCTTCCACATGGGCAATGCGGTGCGCCGCGCCGCCCAGGACGCCAGGAGCAAGATCGCGGCGCTCGCCGACGAGCTCGGCCTGCCGCCCGGCAGCAACCTGCCGCTGCCCGAGATGCTGAAGAAGAAGTACGGCATGCAGGCCGGCAACATCATCGGCACCGGCAGCTACATCCCGGACTACGAGAAGCCCGACACGCAGACCGGCCGGACCCGGATGGGCACGCCGTTCTGGGGCGTCGGCGGCACCGGCGCCGAGGTCGAGGTCGACACCGAGACGGGCGAGCTCACCATCACCAGGCTGATCAGCGTGGTCGATGTCGGCACGGCGATCAATCCGAAGCTGGTGCAGGCCCAGGTCTCCGGCGCCGTCATCATGCAGCTCGGCGCGACGACGCTGGAGGACATGATCTATCGCGACGGCCATCTCACCAACGGCTCGCTCGCCGACTACAAGATTCCGACGCTGCTCGACATCCCGCGCGACTTCGTCAACGTGCATGTCGACACCGAGCAGCGCACCGGGCCGTTCGGCGCCAAGGGCGCTGGCGAGATCTCCACCATCGCGCTGTCGGCGGCGATCGGCAACGCGCTCGCCGATGCCATCGGCGTGCATGTGCTGGACCTGCCGCTGACGCCCGAGAAGATCTTCTACGCCCTGCAGGCGGCCGGCGGCCGCACAGTGACCGGAGCCTGAGCATGGCGACCACCCACAGCATCGCCTTCACGCTCAACGGTGCGCCGGTCGCGGCCGAGGTGCGGTCCGACGAGACGCTGGTCGAGGCGCTGCAGCACCGCTTCGAGCTGCGCGGCGCCCGCGAGAGCTGCGGCCAGGGCCTGTGCGGCTGCTGCACCGTGCATGTCGACGGCCAGCCGGTCTCGGCCTGCCTCTATCCGGCCGCCTGGGTGGCGGACGCGCGGGTCGACACGATCGAGGGTCTGGCGAGCGGCGACCGGCTCGATCCGGTGCAGGAGGCGTTCATCGAGGCGGGCGCGTTCCAGTGCGGCTTCTGCACGCCGGGCTTCATCATGATGGTGAAGCGGCTCCTGCAGGATCATCCGGATCCGGACGACGCGGCGATCCGCCATTACCTCGTCGGCAATCTGTGTCGCTGCTCGGCCTATCCGGAGATCGTCGAGGCGGTGAAGATCGCGGCCGCGCGCGCCCGCGCGGCC
>NZ_NPEX01000146.1:0-2783 GCF_003258865.1 Rhodoplanes roseus
CCCGGAGCGCGCTTTGCGCGCCCCGACCCTCCCCCTCCAGGGGAGGGTGAAGAAAGCGCGCCTCGCCTACTCCACCTTCTCCACAAAAACCCGAATCGTGCCGCCGCAGGAGAGGCCGACCTTCCAGGCGGCCTCGTCGGCGACGCCGAACTCCAGCATCTTGGCCTGGCCGGTCTCGATCACGTCGAGCGCCTCGGACACCACGGCGCCCTCGACGCAACCGCCCGACACCGAGCCGAGAAAGCTGCCGGTGTCGTCGATCACCAGGTTGGAGCCGACCGGCCGCGGCGCCGAGCCCCAGGTCTCCACCACGGTGGCGAGGGCGACGCCCTTGCCCTGCGCCCGCCAATCCTCGGCGGCTTTGAGAATGTCCTCGTCGCGCGCCAGCATCGTTTTGCTCCGTCGTTGTCGCGGGTCAGGCCGCCAGGAAGCGCCGTTTCGGGTCGCCCGGCCGGGCGCGGGTATCGCCGTGCTCCGACAGGACCCGCACCAGCTCGGCCATGCTGCTCAGATTGTGGATCGGCCGGAATTCGTCAACATGCGGCAGCATCGATCGGATGCCACGCGCCTTCGGCTCGAAGCCGTCGAAGCGCAACAGGGGGTTGAGCCAGACCAGCTTGCGGCACGACCGGTGCAGCCGGTCCATCTCGAAGGCGAGCCGCGCATCGGTATCACGTTCCAGCCCGTCGGTGATCAGCAGCACCACGGCGCCCTGCCCGAGCACGCGGCGCGCCCATTGCTTGTTGAAGGCGGCGAGCGAGGTCGCGATGCGGGTGCCGCCCGACCAGTCCGGCACCGCGGCCGAGCAGGCGGCCAGCGCCTCGTCCGGATCCTTGGTCTTCAGCGCCCGCGTCACATTGGTGAGCCGGGTGCCGAACAAGAACGAATGCACGCGCTTGCGCGCATCCGTGACGGCGTGGAGAAAGTGCAGGAACAGCCGCGTGTACTCGCCCATCGAGCCCGAGACGTCCAGGAGCGCGACCAGCGGCGGCATCTTCTCGCCCGGCCCGCGCGTCTTCAGGTCGATCAGGTCGCCGCCGCCGGACAGGCTGGCGCGCAGCGTGCGGCGCATGTCGATGCGGTGGCCGCGCCGGTCCGGCACCAGCCGGCGAGTCTTCACGGTGTCGAGCGGCAGCACCATGCGGCGGATCGCGGCGCGGGCGGCGGCGATCTCGTCGGCGCTCATCTGGGCGAAGTCTTTCGTCTGCAGCAGCTCGGCGTCGCTCGCCGTGAGCTTCGCCACGATCTCGGTCTCGCGCTCCTCGCGCTTCAGCTTGTCCTTGAGCGCATCGAACAGCGCGTCGTGCACGCGCGCCGCGGCGGGCTTCGGCGCCTCGGCCGGGCCGCCGGGCGCCTGCGGCATCATCAGGCCCATGAGCTGCTCGAGATAGCCGCGCCGGCGGAAGAAGATCCGGAACGCCTGGTCGAACACCAGCCGGTGCTCGTGCCGCTTCACCAGCACGGCGTGCAGCGTCCAGTAGAAATCCTCGCGGGTGCCGACGCCGGCCGCCCGCAACGCCTCCACGGCGTCGATCACGGCCCCCGGCCCCACCGGCAGCCCGGCCCGCCGCAACGCGCGAGCGAAGTACACGATGTTGTCGGCGAGGCGGCCGGTGTTCTCGCCGGGATCGCGTTCTTTGCGGGACCGCTCGTCGGTCATCGGGCGCCGTCCCCCCCTCCCCGACCCTCCCCCACAAGGGGGGAGGAAGCAGGCTGCGGCACGCGGCCGGCCCAGGGAGCAGCAGCAGACGTCATCACGGGTCGATCAACGCGTCGCCCAATCACACCACGATAGCGGCTCCAGCGTTCCCTCCCCCCTTGTGGGGGAGGGACAGGGAGGGGGGTGAGCCACGAACGCATGATTGGCGATCCCGAGGCGGTCACTCCGCCGCCGTCATGTCGGCGCGCAGGCGGTCGATCAGCTCAGCCGCGCGAGAGCCCTGCAGGCGGGCGATGTCGTCCTGGTATTTCAGCAGCACGCCGAGCGTGTCGGAGACGGTGGCGGGGTCGAGCGCGACGGCGTCGAGCTCGGTCAGGGCGCCGGCCCAGTCGAGCGTCTCGGCGACGCCGGGGGCCTTGAACAGATCCTCGTGACGAAGGGCCTGGACGAAGCGGACGATCTCCTCCGAGAGGCGCGCCGAGATGCCCGGGACCTTGGTGCGCACGATCGCGGTCTCGCGCTCGGCCGTCGGGTAGTCGACCCAGTGGTAGAGGCAGCGCCGCTTGAGCGCGTCGTGGATCTCGCGCGTGCGGTTCGACGTGATCACGACGATGGGCGGCTGCGCGGCCTTCACGGTGCCCATCTCCGGCACCGTCACCTGGAAGTCGGCCAGGACCTCCAGCAGGAACGCCTCGAACGCCTCGTCGGTGCGGTCGAGCTCGTCGATCAGCAGCACGGGCGCGCCGCCGGTGTCGGGCTCCAGCGCCTGCAGCAGCGGCCGCTTGATGAGAAACTCTTCGGAGAAGATGTCGTGGGTGAGCCGCGCGCGGTCGACCGTGCCCTCCGCCTCGGCGAGCCGGATGGCGATCATCTGGGCGGCGTAGTTCCACTCGTAGACGGCGCTGCCGACGTCGAGCCCCTCGTAACACTGCAGCCGGATCAGCTTTCGGCCGAGCGTGGCGGACAGGACCTTGGCGATCTCGGTCTTGCCGACACCCGCCTCGCCTTCGAGAAAGATCGGCCGGGCCATGCGCAGCGCCAGGAACAGCACGGTCGCCAGCGACCGGTCGGCCAGGTAGTCGGCGCCGGCGAGAAGCTCCTGGGTCGCGTCGATCGACGCGGG
>NZ_NPEX01000146.1:2793-14175 GCF_003258865.1 Rhodoplanes roseus
CGGGGGCGGCCCCATCCTTCGAGACGCGGCCTTCGGCCGCTCCTCAGGACGAGGCCGAGAAAGGTCGTACGACAGATCGGCCGGAGCGCAACTGCCGCGTATGCATGCCGTGGCCGGCTCTACCCGTTCGCCGCAGCGACGGCGCGGCGGGCCATGACGCCGATCAGGTGGGCGCGGTACTCGGCGCTGGCGTGGATGTCGCTGGCGAGGCCCTCGGCCGGCACGGTCAGGCCTTCCAGCGACTTCGGATGGAAGCGCGACTTCAGCGCCTCCTCGAAGGCGGTGAGGCGGAAGGCGCCCGAGGAGCCCGCGCCCGTCACTGCGACCCGCACCTCGGACGGGCGCTTGGCCACGAACACGCCGACGATGGCGTAGCGCGACGCCGGGTTGCGGAATTTCTGGTACGCCGCGCGCTTGGCGAGCGGGAAGCTCACCTTGGTGATCAGCTCGTCCGGCTCCAGCACGGTCTCGAACAGGCCGGCGAAGAACTCGTCGGCCGCGATCTTGCGCTTGGTGGTGACGATGGTGGCGCCGAGCGCCAGCGCGGCGGCCGGATAGTCCGCCGTCGGGTCGTTGTTGGCGAGCGAGCCGCCGATGGTGCCGCGATGGCGCACGGCCGGATCGCCGATCAGCCCGGCCAGCGCGGCGAGCGCCGGGATGCCCTGCTGCACCAGCGGACTGGTATGCACCTCGGCGTGGCGCGCCATCGCCCCGATGATCAGGGCCCGGCTCGTCAGCTCGATGCCGTTCAGACCCTCGATCTTGTTGAGATCGACCAGGTTGGACGGCGAGGCGAGGCGGAACTTCATCATCGGCAGCAGGCTCTGCCCGCCGGCGATCGGCTTGGCGTCCTCGAACTTGGTCAGCAGATTGGTGGCCTGCCGCAGCCCGCTCGCGCGGTGATAGGTGAATTCGTACATCCCGTCCTCTCCACGTCCTCGCCCTGCGGGCGCGGCCTTTCGATCTGCACCTCCCCTTGAGGGGGGAGGTCGCCGAGCGAAGCTCGGCGGGAGGGGGTGACAGCGTCGCCGAGGCGCGGGGCTTCACCCCACCCCGGTGCGCGCTGTCGCGCGCCCCGAACCTCCCCCCTGCAGGGGGAGGTTAAGAAAGCTACTCCGCCGCCTGCCGGGGCTGCCGCTGCAGCACCCGCCACACGGCGAGCTGGTTGGCCGGCATCGGCACGTCCTCGGTGCCGAGCGCGTCCGTCACCGCGTTCATCACGGCGGCCGGCGCCGCGATGGCGCCCGCCTCGCCGCAGCCCTTCATACCAAGCGGGTTCGACGGGCACGGCGTCACCGTGGTGTCGACCACGAGCGGCGGAAAGTCCATGGCCCGCGGCATCACGTAGTCGTTGTAGGAGCCGGTGACGAGCTGCCCGCCCTCGTCGTAGACGGCCTGCTCCATCAGCGCCTGGCCGATGCCCTGGGCGATGCCGCCGTGCACCTGGCCCTCGACGATCATCGGATTGATCACCACGCCGAAATCGTCGACGGCGGTGAAGCGCGCGACCGCGACGCGGCCGGTGTCCGGATCGATCTCGACCTCGCACACATGCGTGCCGGCCGGGAACGTGAAGTTCACCGGATCGTAGAAGGCGCCCTCCTTCAGCCCGGGCTCGAGGTCGGCGCCGGCGAACTTGTGGGCCAGGTAGGCGTTGAGCGCCACCTCGCCGAAGGTCGCCGCCTTGTCGGTGCCGGCGACCGTGAACGTGCCGTTCTCGAAGACGATGTCGGTCTCGGCCGCCTCCAGGAGATGCGCCGCGACCTTCTTGGCCTTGGCCTCCACCTTGTCGAGCGCCTTGACGATCGCCGACATGCCGACGGCGCCGGAGCGCGAGCCGTAGGTGCCCATGCCGAACTGCACCTTGTCGGTGTCGCCGTGCACGATCGAGACGGCATCGAGCGGGATGCCCAGCCGCCCGGAGACGAGCTGCGCGAAGGTCGTCTCGTGCCCCTGCCCGTGGCTGTGGCTGCCGGTGAGCACCTCGACCGAGCCGGTCGGGTTCACCCGCACCTCGGCGGACTCCCACAGGCCGACCCCGGCCCCGAGCGAGCCGACCGCCTGGCTCGGCGCGATGCCGCAGGCCTCGATATAGGCCGAGAGCCCGATGCCGCGGAGCTTTCCGCGCGTCTCCGACTCGCGCTTGCGCGCGGCAAAGCCGGCCCAGTCGGCGAGCGCCAGCGCCTTGTCGAGCGAGGCGGCGTAGTCGCCGCAGTCGTAGCTCATGATCACCGGCGTCTGGTGCGGGAACTTCTGGACGAAGTTCTTGCGCCGCAGCTCGGCCGGATCGACGCCGAGGCGCCGGGCCGAGACTTCCATCAGCCGCTCGATCACGTAGGTCGCCTCGGGCCGCCCTGCCCCGCGATAGGCGTCGACCGGCACCGTGTTGGTGTAGACGGCGTCGACCGAGCAGTGGATCGCCGGGATGGCGTACTGGCCCGACAACAGCGTCGCGTACAGATAGGTCGGCACCGACGACGAGAAGGTCGACATGTAGGCGCCGAGATTGGCGATCGTCTTCACCCGCAGGCCGAGGATCTTTCCGTCGCGGTCGAAGGCGAGCTGGGCGTTGGTGACGTGATCACGTCCGTGCGCGTCGGCCACGAAGGCCTCCGAGCGGTCGCAGATCCAGCGCACCGGCCGGCGCACCCGCCGGGCCGCGGCGAGCGCCACCACCTCCTCGGCATAGATGAAGATTTTCGAGCCGAAGCCGCCGCCGACATCGGGGGCGACGACGCGGAGCCGATGCTCCGGCGCGACGCCGACGAAGGCGGAGAGCACCAGCCGCGCCACGTGCGGGTTCTGCGAGGTGTTCCACAGCGTGTAGCTGTCGCTGCCCGGATCGAACTCGGCGAGCGCGCCGCGCGGCTCGATGGCGTTCGGCACCAGCCGGTTGTTGACGATGTCGAGGCTGGTCACGCTGGCCGCCCGGGCGAAGGCCGAGTCGACGGCGGCGGCGTCGCCGAGCTGCCAGTGGAAGATCGTGTTCCTGGGCGCGACCTCGTGGATCTGCGGGGCGCCCTCGCGCTGCGCGGCGGCCGGATCGACCACGGCCGGCAGCTCCTCGTAGTCGATCACCACGGCCTCGGCGGCGTCGCGCGCCTGCTCGGGCGTTTCCGCGATCACGGCGACCACGGGCTCGCCGACATAGCGCACCGTGTCGGCCGGCAGCGCCGGGTGCGGCGCCATCTTCATCGGCGTCCCGTCGGTGGAGTGGATCATCCAGCCGCACACCAGCGGCCCGAGCTTGTCGCCCGCCAGATCGGCGCCCGTGATCACGGCGAGCACGCCCGGCATGCGCGAGGCGTGGCCGGCCTGGATGCGGACGATGCGCGCATGCGCGTGCGTCGAGCGCAGGAAGTGGAGATGCACCTGCCCGGGCCGACCGATATCGGCCGTGTAGCGGCCGTTGCCGGTGACGAACCGGAAGTCCTCCTTGCGCCGCACCGGGGCGCCGATGCCGGTCACGCTTCCGCCCGTCGCGTTCATCTGCGTCCTCCCGAGATCCGATCCGTCACCGGGTGGCCGCGTCTGGTGTCGGCCTTCGCCGGCGAGGTGATGACGATGGCGCGGCGCCGATCCCTCGGCCGCACGTTCCTCGGCCGCTCGTTACTCGGCCGCTTGCCGGGCCGGATCGCCGGACGCCATGGCGCGCGCGCCGGCCGCGATCGACTTCACGATGTTGTGGTAGCCGGTGCAGCGGCAGAGATTGCCCTCGAGCTCCTCGCGGATCGTGTGGTCGTCGAGCTCGTGGCCCTTGCGGCGCACGATATCGAGCGCCGTCATGATCATGCCGGGCGTGCAGTAGCCGCACTGCAGGCCGTGATTCTGGCGGAACGCCTCCTGCATCGGATGCAGCGTGTCGCCGGTGGCGACGCCCTCGATGGTCAGCACCTCGGCGCCGTCGGCCTGGACGGCCAGCATGCTGCAGCTCTTCACCGCGACGCCGTCGACATGGACGACGCAGGCCCCGCATTGCGAGGTGTCGCACCCGACATGGGTGCCGGTCAGGCGCAGGGTCTCGCGCAGGAACTGGACCAGAAGGGTGCGGGACTCGACGTCGCCCCGCACCGGCTTTCCGTTCACCGTCATCGATACGGCAGGCATGGCACCTCCAAAGAGAATCCCGGACGAAAGACCCCGGTCCGATGCGTCGCGCTCCGCGCCATGTCCGGCGCGACGGCCGCACCGTCGTGTCTGGAATTATACTGAGTTTGGCCCGCCCGCGCCGTCACGGTCAAGGGCGCGGCCGCGAGAGACGCAAGCCGCGCGACGGGCGCGCCGCGCTCCGCCCACCCTAAGTAGCCGGGGTGGCGGACGGCGCCTCGCCGCGACCCCGCACCGCGTTCGGCGGCCGCGATAGCGGTTGCATGTTCGGCGGGCGGCGCTAAACATGCGCTCGCCGACTCCGGTGCGTCCGGGGATTTGGCGGGCCGGCCCCGACCAGGGCGTCGACCGAAAAGGCCACGTGGCGGAGTGGTTACGCAGCGGTCTGCAAAACCGTTTACCCCGGTTCAATTCCGGGCGTGGCCTCCACTCTTCTTTCCCCGTTCTCTTCTCCCCGTTTCTCTCGCGGCTGTCCCGACCTGCTGCCGTCGGCTGCCGTCGGCGGGCTTTGCCGCGAATCGCAGTTCGGCCTGTGGCCGCAGCCCTTCGTATCCTGCTCCCGCTCCCTCCGCCGCCGCGCGCGAAAGTTTGTGGCACGCACGTGACCGGAGACAGGCGGATAACGCAGACCCGCCGGGCCATGCTGCAGCGTTATCCCGCCATGCAGCATTTGCGTTGGGAAGCACCGGAAAGGCGAGCTATATCAACGGCACGAAATCTAGAGGTGAAATCATGTCGATCACGTATTCCGCCGGGCGCTCCGCCCAGCGTGGGGCTGTCGCATTCCTGCGCGAAGTCGCGACGGCCATCCGCGAAGGCCTGCAATTGGTGTCGCGTTACAAGCTCCTGGCCCTGAAGACGGATCGCGAGCTCGCCGCGCTCGGTCTGGCGCGTGCGGATCTGCCGCGAATCGCCGTGCAGGGCTGGAAGAAGCGCTGAATCCTGGTTCTGCGGCCGCGGTCCGGCCGCGGCCACGGTGTGTGAGACCAGCCTGCGGGCGGCGAAGCGGGACGATCCGGCTGCAAGACGCCGACATTCCGAACAATCGACCTTCGCAGACGCCATTCCCCGATTTCGGCTTGGCATTTCTCTCGGGGTTTTGTTATACGCCCACCTGCCTGAGCCGTGAGGCCCGTGTTCCCCGGTAGCTCAGTGGTAGAGCAACCGGCTGTTAACCGGTTGGTCGCTGGTTCGAATCCGGCCCGGGGAGCCACTCACGTCAGGCCCTTAGCTGAAAAGGCCCGCCCTGCCCGGCGGGCCTTTCGCTTATCGAAGTCCACCGGCGGCACGGTTTCTGGTGCCGGACGCCCCGCCCTCCGCTCGCATGTCAGCCCAGCCCGGTGATCCGTGACGCACGATCCGCCGAATCGACGCATCGCATCCCGACAGCACCGGCTCGACGCCTTCCCGGGCGAAGGCGTTCCGCCGCCCGGCGCGGCGTGCGAGCTGCTGTGCGAGGATCACATCGGCACCTACGCCCTGCCCTATCCCTGCCAGTGGCGCGATGGCGGCTGGCAGAACCTGGAGACGGGCGTGCCGGTGAAAGCCGGCGTGGTCGCCTGGCGGCGGCTGGCGGACCGGTGACGTCGGCCGTCCGGACCGCGCCTGGCGGTCCCAACGGTCGTCACGGCGGATGGATCGTCCGACGCATCGGGCCGGCGCGCTTCGGGCTCATTCGTGCAGCGTTCGATCGTGCAGAGCGCGATCCTTGCCGGCAGCCAGCCGGTGGCGAAGCCACAGCGCGCCGAGCGCCGAGGCCACGGCGACGACCAGCACCAGCACCAAGGTGATCTCGAATCCCGTGCCGCCGGCGTCGGCCGCGGTTCGGACGACGTTGCGTGCGCCGCGCCACCAGCCGATGCCGTAGGCGACGACGACCGTCAGGAGCCACGCGGCCCCGATATAGATGCGGCCCATGACTCACCCGCGGTTTGAGCATCCGGGACGGCAACCGCTCCGCCGCGGCGAGAGTTCCTTGTCCGCGTTCGACCTCCGCCCCGGCCCGCCGACCGGCGCTCAGCCCACCGGCTCGGCGGAGCGCCCGGGCAGGCCGGCCACCAGCACGCCGATCAGCACGATCAGGCTGGCGACGCTGACGGCGTTGACGGTCAGCATGGCGGCCTGCTGCTCGGCCGGGAACACCACCAGCGGCGCGCCGACGAGTCCGCCGAGCCAGAAATAGGCTGCGACGGGCAGCGCCAGCACGGGGAGCGAGGCGAGCCGCTCCTGCGGCCGCACCAGCACGGCGGCGAGCAGCGCACAGGGCAGCAGGAACAGGTCGAGCCCGCTGTCGCGCCCGACCGCCTTGATGGCGATCAGCGTGTTGGCGACCCCGACCACCGGCAGCATCAGCCGTCCGGCGAACGCGCTTCGCCGCGCCACCGCCGGCACGGCGAGGAAGAACGGCGAGGACAGCAGCGTCAGCCACACCGGCCAGGCCGCCGTGCCCGCGATGGCGTGCAGGTACAGCGGATAGAACGGCTGGTTGCCGAGCACGACCAGCGCGACCGTCGCGGCGACGCCGGCCAGCGGATCGTCGACCGCCGCATAGGCGCGCAGCCGCGCCACGAGATCACGCATAGGGACACCCTCGAGCCACCCCAGGATTACGGCCGCCGGCCGCGGCAGGATCACCGGTTGCGCCGTGCGCCTGCCCCGATGACCGCGGCCGTTAAATCCGCTGGACGGCCGGCACCAGTCCTGCTGAAACGGTAGCATAGTAGCATTAACAGCGTCCGGCCTGCTGCAGCACGCCAAACCAGGTCGAGTACGTGTCGTGTCAGTCTTCGAGCGTTTTGCTTCGGCCGCGCAGGTTCGTTTGCGCGGTCGCGAGGCGGCGGTGTTCGCCGCGGCCGCCGCCGTCATCCTCCTGGTCCGTTTCGCCAGCCGGATGATCGGATGGCAGGGCGTGCCCGACTGGCACGGCTGGTTCGATCAGGGCCGCTATCTGGCGGCGGCCCGGGCCTTCGCCACGCTCGACCTGTCGTCGGCCCAGCACCACTATCCGCCGCTCTACGCCCTGCTCGCCGCCCCCTTCGTCTGGCTCAGCCCCAACGATCCTTTCATCGCCGTCAATCTGATCTGCGTCGCGGTCGCGGTCTACGCCCTGGTGACGCTGTTCGGGCCACTGATCGGGCCGCTCGGGGCCGGCGTGTTCGCGGTGGGTTTCCTGCTGCTGCCCCGGATGCTGATCGAGACCGTGGTGGTTCCGTGGAACTCGACCCTCGCCACCGCCCTGCTGCTGGTGGCGCTCGGCACCCTGATGCGGATCGAGCGCGACGGTCGGGTGCGCCTCGCCGATGCGGCCGTGTTCGGCACCGCCCTCGGGCTCCTGGTCCCGACCCGGCCGATGGACGCCATGGTGGCCTGCCTGCTGCTGCCGTTCTGGACCGCCCTCGTGTGGCGCGCCGTGCCGGGCACCGCTGCGGTCCGGCTGCGGCGCTGGGTCGGCATCAACCTGGTCGCCGGATCGGCGGTGCTGCTCGGGCCGCTGCTGCTCGTCGGCAGCAATCTCCTCATCCACGGCAGCATCGGCTCGCCCTACATGGGCGCGTCGATGATGTTCGGCCTGGACGGCTTCGCGGTCCGGCTGGTGTCGCTCGTCTCGGACAGCGCACCGTTGTACGTCGAACCGGCCAGCATGCTGATCGCGCGGTTTCCCTGGCTCCCGCCGGCACTGGGAGCCGCCGCGCTGTGCTTCCTCTACGGGCCGCTGTGGCTGCGCGCCGCCGTGCTGCTGTCGCTCGCCCAAATCCTCGTCTATGCGAGCTATCTCGATCTGCTGCCGAACGGTCTCTACCGCTACCTCAACTACCATTACTTCCGCTGGAGCCTGTGGCTCCTGTTTCTGATGATGCCGACCGCGGCCGTACTGACGTGGCGGCGGCTGGGACGCCGCTCCTGGATTCCGGGAGCCGCCGTGGCCGCGCTGTCGGTGCTGATCGCCTGCCTGCAGGTCACGCTCTCCGGGCAGGCCGTCGGGACGGTCCGGGACGGCGAGACGCTGCGGGTGACGCTGCCGCCGGAGCCGGTCCGCTATGTCGACCTTCTCGGCTTAACGGGCGACTGGCAGCGGACCTATTTCGGCAATGCGCGCGCCACGATCGACGGCCGGCCGCTGGCGTTCATCCGGGACGTCCGTGCGCTGCCGCTCCCGGGCGGCACCCGGCTCGTCTTCGTCGAGCCGCGCGCCGGCGGAACCCTGAGCCTCCCGCTCACCGGCTGGACGCTCGCGAGCGATCCCCCGTCCGGAACGGCCGGAACGGCCCGGATCGGGCTCGGCGTGCCGACATGGCTGCGGGGCTCGTGAACGTCGCCCCGACGCACGACCGCGCGAGACGAAAAAAGCCGGGGCGGTGCGCCCCGGCTTTGCTCGGACGATGGCGGCGCGGCGCCGTGCTGCGCCGGGTCGAGGCGCCCGCTCAGGTCGCGGCCGGCGCCTTCACCTCGATGCCCTTGTCCTTGAAGAACTGCTGCAGCTCGTTGGCCTGGAACATCTCACGGACGATGTCGCAGCCGCCGACGAACTCGCCCTTGACGTAGAGCTGCGGAATCGTCGGCCAGTTCGAGAAGTCCTTGATGCCCTGGCGGAGCTCGTCGTTCTCGAGCACGTTCAGGCCCTTGTAGGGGACCCCGATGTAATCGAGGATCTGCACCACCTGGCCGGAGAACCCGCACATCGGGAATTGCGGCGTGCCCTTCATGAACAGCACGACGTCGTTCGACTTCAGCTCGTTGTCGATGAATTGCTCGATGCCCATGATCACGTCCCTTGGAGGCCGACCGCCCAATCGCAGCCGGACCCGCTCACCCCATAAATAGCCGAGGACCCCGCGTCCGACCAAGCCCTTCGGCGCGATTGTGACGATTCGTGAGCTGGATTTCGGTTCACTTTTTCGCGCGCATTTCACGTTCGCGAATGTCACTTTTTCGCGGGCGCGTAGAACGTCCCCTCGACCTCGCAGATGTCGTCCTGGTTCAGCCGGTCGACCTCGATGATGGTGCGGGGCGGATAGGGTCCCTTGCCCCACAGCTCCTCCTGGACCTTGTTCACCAGCGGACGGAACCGGTACATGTCGGTGACGTAGACGACCAGCCGCACGGCGTCGCGCAGCGTCGCGCCCTCGGATTCGGCGATCAGCTTCATGTTGAGGAAGGCCTGGCGGATGCGCGCCTCGTCGCCCGCCACCAGCGTGTTGGTCGCCGCGTCGATGCCGCGCATGCCGGCGATGTAGACGAAGTCGCCCGCCCGCGTGCCGAGGCTCCAGGTCCCCGTCGTCTTGATCGCCCCCGCCGGCGCCAGCGTCTTGACGCCGTTGGGCGAGAGATCCTGGGCGGCGGCCGCGCCGACCGAGAGTGCGAAAGCCAGCGTCGCGAGCGCGGCGAAACGGGAACGGGTCATGTCACCTCCGGGGGTGTTCTGCTGGATCGCGGCGAACGCCGCATTCCGGGAGGAGCAAGGGACGGGCCAACCCTGGCCCGGAACAGTCCCCGTGTCCCTGGCGCGGCGCGTTGCGCGGCGAACCGGGCCCCAGTGCGACCCGGCAAGCCATTCACCTCGGCGCCCCTGGGCCCCGCTCTGCGGCGCATCAGGCCTGCGGCCTGCCGTGGCTTGTCCGGGGCACGCGGCCGAGGAGTGCTTCGGCGGTCAGAGGTGCCGCCGCCCGAGGCAACTCACCCCTTCTCCGGCGCCGCCGTCTGCAGGGCCAGCGCGTGGAGGGCGCCGCCCATCTCGGCCTTGAGGGCCTGATAGACGAGCTGGTGCTGCTGCACCCGCGACTTTCCGCGAAACACCTCGGAGATCACGGTCGCGGCGTAGTGGTCGCCGTCGCCGGCCAGATCCCGGATCGTCACCTCGGCGTCCGGGATATGACGCTTGATCAGCGCCTCGATGTCGGTCGCATTCATCGGCATGGCGGTCTCCGCACCCGTCGCCCTGTTCGACGCCGCTGCCGGCCCTGCGCCGGCGGCGGCCTCACACCGTCCCGCCCGCCATATAGGCGGGGAGCCAATGCTCGAACCTCTCGGTCAGAGCATGTAGCTGAATCGCGCGCTCGCCGGAAATCGCAAGCGCGTGGCCGCCGGTGGTGCCGAGCGTTTGGACCGGGACGCCGGCGGCGCGCGCCCGCGCCTCGACCGTCGCCGCGCCGGCGGCCGGCACCGTGACGACGTAGCGGGCCTGGTCCTCGCCGAACCAGAAGGCGTGCGCCGGGATCGCGCCGGGCGCGGCGGCGTCGAGATGCGCGCCGAGCCCGCCCGCCATCGCCATCTCGGCGACCGCGACCAGCAGGCCGCCGTCGGACACGTCGTGCACGGCCGTGACGGCGCCGTCCTTGATCAACGCGCGAACGAGATCGCCGTTGCGCTTCTCCACCGCGAGGTCGACCGGGGGCGGCGCCCCCTCCTCCCGGCCGCAGACGTCGCGCAGCCAGAGCGACTGGCCGATCCAGCCGGTGGTCTCGCCCAGGAGCAGGATCACCTCGTCGGCCGCCTTGAAGGCGACCGTGGCGCTCTTCAGGAAGTCGTCGAGCACGCCGACGCCGCCGATGGTCGGGGTCGGCTGGATGCCGCGGCCGTTGGTCTCGTTGTAGAGCGACACGTTGCCGGACACGACCGGGAAGTCGAGCGCCCGGCACGCCTCGCCGATGCCGGCGATGCAGTCGACGAGCTGGCCCATGATCTCGGGCTTCTCGGGATTGCCGAAGTTGAGGTTGTCGGTGACGGCGAGCGGCGTGGCCCCGACCGCCGTCAGATTGCGCCACGCTTCGGCGACCGCCTGCTTGCCGCCTTCGAACGGATCGGCCTCGCAGTAGCGCGGCGTCACGTCGGTGGTCATCGCCAGCGCCTTTGGCCCGTCGAGCACGCGCACCACGCCGGCATCGCCGCCGGGCCGCTGCACCGTGTTGCCCATGATGATGTGGTCGTACTGCTCCCACACCCAGCGCTTGCTGCACAGATCCGGCGTGCCGATCAGCCTCTCCAGCGCGTGCGGGATGCTGGTCTCGGGCTCGACCGAAGCGGGATCCAGCACGGCCGGCTTCGGCGTGCGCACATGCGGCCGGTCGTAGACCGGCGCCTCGTCGCCGAGCTCCTTGATCGGCAGGTCGGCCATCACGACGCCGCCGCGCTTCACCACGAAGCGCTTCGACGGGTTGGTCTCGCCGACCACGGCGAAGTCGAGCCCCCATTTGCGGAAGATCGCCTCGGCCTCGGCCTCCTTCTCGGGCTTGAGGACCATGAGCATGCGCTCCTGGCTCTCCGACAGCATCATCTCGT
>NZ_NPEX01000147.1 GCF_003258865.1 Rhodoplanes roseus
GTCGCGCCGCGCCCGGGACACGAAGCTCTTCCCGTCGGAAGATCGTGAAAGGATCTGCCGTGATCGATCGTCGCAGCTTCGTTGGCGGAACGCTCGGCGCGCTCGTGGCTCCGGTGCTCGCTGCGCCGGCGGTCGCGCAGGCGCGGCCGCGCGTCGTCGTGATCGGTGGCGGCGCCGGCGGGGCGACAGCGGCCAAGTATCTGGTCGCGGCGGGCGCCGAGCTCGACGTCACCCTGATCGAGGCGAACCGCAGCTATGTCACGCCGTTCACGTCGAACCAATTCCTCGGCGGCCTGAAGCCCTACGAGACGCTGGTGTACGGCTACGACAACCTGATCGGCCGCGGGGTCCGGCCGATCTTCGCGCCGGTGGCGGCGATCGAGCGGTCCGACCGGCAGGTGCGGCTCGCCGACGGCACGCGGGTTCCCTACGACCGTCTGATCGTCTCGCCCGGCATCGACTTCCGCTGGGCGGACGTGCCCGGATACTCGGAGGAGGCGGCCGAGCGGATGCCGCATGCCTGGCGCGGTGGCGACCAGCTCCTGTTGCTCAAGCGCCAGCTCGATGCGCTGGAGGACGGCGCCGTCGTCGTGATCGTCGCGCCGCCCAATCCGTATCGCTGCCCGCCGGCCCCCTACGAGCGCGCCTCGATGATGGCGCATGCGCTGACGACGCGCGGCGTGAAAGGCGCCCGCATCGTCATCCTCGATGCCAAGGATCACTTCGCCATGCAGCCGCTGTTCGAGGACGCCTGGGAGCGGCACTATCCGGGCATGATCGAGTGGCAGGATCCCAAGATGCACGGCGGCATCAAGGCGGTGGATCCGAAGGCCATGACCGTGACGACCGATCTCGAGACCCACAAGGCGGCGCTGGTCAACGTCATCCCGCCGCAGGTGGCGGGCGCCCTCGGCCGCGCCGCGGGCCTCACCGACGAGACCGGCTTCTGCCCGGTCGACGCCGGCACGATGACCGCGTCGGTCGACCCGAACATCCACGTGATCGGCGACGCCGCGATCGGCGGCGATTTTCCGAAGTCGGGATTCGCGGCCAACAACGAGGCCAAGAACACCGCGATGGTGATCCGCCATATGCTGCTCGGCGCGCGCCTCTTGCCGGTGCGCTTCACCAACCACTGCTGGAGCGTGATCGCGCCCGCGGACGCGATCAAGAATGGCGCCCGCTACGAGCCGCGCGACGGCAAGATCGTGATGCTCGATCCGTACACCTCACAGCGCGACGAGACGCCGGAGCTGCGCGAGAAACAGGCCAAGGAGGCGATCGGCTGGTATCGCGGCATGACCACCGATATTTTCGGGTGAACAGGCGACGCTCCCGCCCCCGCGAAAGCGAGCCGCGGAGGCAAGTCGTCGACGAAGCTGGGTGGTGGTGCAGGCAGTCCCTATCGGACACCTCTCACCTGATATTCGCCGCTCCTGCCGGGAAAACTGCGTCTCGGTCCCGGAATGGCGGGTAGATGTGCGAAAAACCCTCGTCATTCCGTGGCTTTGGCGGAATTTCCCTGTTCCTGGAAATCAGGGAAGCGCCCCTAAGCCTTCAGGGGCTTTACTCTCAATACGCTCGGAAAGGCCGGAATTTTCTACGTCAGAAGCGATTTTCGCGCCCCACTCGGCGGCGTTGATTGCCCGCCGGGTGGGATCCGCTTGCGTTTAGGCGGTCTGGACGTTGGCTTCATCGGGATTGACCGGTCCGTCCGTGGGATTCGGAATAGCAGATCCGGGATCTTGGCGGGGCGAAGTGAAACGGAGGGGGAATACGACGCGCAGAGCCAAGACCGGTGAAGTCATGTCGCGGCACGGCGTGGTAGTAGCGGCGAAGAACCGGAGTAGTGTTGATTGTTCGCGCAAATATTACTGACGGCCGATAGAAGGCTAATAGAAGAGCGCGTGTGCGACGCTATAATTAAGTATGGCAATGCATCTAATTCCATTCTAAAAACGTTTGTCGATGCAATGATTCTGTGCGAATTTTGAACGGGAGGCGAATCGAGGCCTCCTGGGCCGCCCGGTCGATAGGCGGCCGCATTGTGTACGCGTATTCGGAGTGTGGTGCCGTGTCGGCTTCTGCGCCCAAGATCGAGATGCGACGGACATCGTCGCTGCGGCCCTATACCGGGAATGCCCGGCGGCATTCGAAGAAGCAGGTCCGGCAGATCGCCGACAGCATCAAGCGGTTCGGGTTCACCAACCCGGTGCTGATCAGCGACGACGGCGAGATCATCGCGGGACACGGCCGGGTGATGGCGGCTGCCCAGCTGGGACTCGGGGAAGTGCCGACCCTCAAGCTGTCCCATCTGTCGGCCGCCGAGCGGCGCGCCTATGTGCTCGCCGACAACAAGCTCGCGTTGAACGCCGGGTGGGACACCGAGGTCCTGGCGATCGAGCTTCAAGCCTTGATCGACCTGGACTTCGACCTGACGGTGACGGGGTTCTCGCTGGCCGAGGTCGATCTCGCCCTCGACCAGGCCCGCGAAAGCGCACCCGACGCCGCCGAGGCGCCGGACGTGGTGCCGGAGCCGCCCGAGGTCCCGGCCACCCGCCACGGCGACCTCTGGCTGCTCGGCCGCCACCGGCTGCTTTGCGGTGACGCCCGGGAGGCAG
This sequence comes from Rhodoplanes roseus, assembly GCF_003258865.1. Lineage (GTDB taxonomy): Bacteria > Pseudomonadota > Alphaproteobacteria > Rhizobiales > Xanthobacteraceae > Rhodoplanes > Rhodoplanes roseus. The sequence goes on from NZ_NPEX01000147.1 coordinate 2,622, forward strand.
CCGATCACGCGCGGCTGCTCGGCGACGAACGGGTCGACCTGGTCTTCACCGATCCGCCCTACAATGTGCCGGTCGACGGGCATGTCTGCGGCCTCGGTGCGATCCGCCATCGGGAGTTCGCGATGGCGTCGGGGGAGATGTCGCGCGAGGCGTTCACCGCTTTCCTGACCGTCACCCTGTCCAACGCAGCCTCTGTGTGTCGCGACGGCGCGATCGCCTTCGTGTGCATGGACTGGCGCCACATGCGCGAGCTGCTGCAGGCCGGCGACGCCGCCTTCACCGAGTTGAAGAACCTGTGCGTCTGGAACAAGACCAACGGCGGGATGGGGACGTTCTACCGCTCGAAGCACGAGCTGGTCTTCGTCTACAAGGTCGGGTCGGGCGCGCACACGAACAGCTTCGGGCTCGGTGACTCGGGGCGCTATCGCACGAATGTGTGGGACTATGCGGGGATCAGCAGCATCGGGGCGGCCCGCGAGGAAGCCCTCGCGATGCATCCGACCGTCAAGCCCACGGCCTTGGTCGCCGACGCGATCCGTGATTGCTCGCGGCGTGGCGAGGTCGTTCTAGACGGCTTCGGCGGGTCCGGCACGACCCTGATCGCCTCGGAAATCTCCGGCCGCCGCGCACGTCTGATCGAATACGACCCCGCCTATTGCGACGTCATCGTCATGCGCTGGGAGCAACTGACCGGAAAGCGGGCGACATTGGCCGACACCGGCGACGCCTTCGAGGATGTCAGGGAGCAGCGCCATAGCTTGCAGGTGGGGCCGGAGGCTGGCCGATGACGAGAGACACGCGAAAGCCGCCCTCGAACCGAACCTACGAGGTGGGATACGGGAAGCCGCCCGTGAGCGGCCGGTTCGTGAAGGGCGTCTCGGGCAACCCGCGTGGTCGGCCGAGAAAGACGCCCCTTGTTCAGCCGCCGCCGGACACGTCGGTGCGCGACAGCTTCCTCGAAGAGGCCGAGCGCGTCATCCAGCTTCGGGAAGGCGACAAGGTTCTCCAGATGACCGTGGCGGACGCGGTTCGGCGCGCCGAGGCGGTCGCGGCGCTGAAGGGCAACACCCACGCTCAGAGGAACTTTCTCGAGCGCGAAGCACGGTACAAGAAGGCACTCGCCGAGGAGATCGAGGCCCAGCAAGCGTCGTGGCGACGATACATCGATCGGTACGGCGCGCCCGGCACGACCATCCCGAAAGGCCTCCCTCATCCGGAGGACGTGATCATCGCGCCGGGCAAGCCGGTGTGGTTCCGGTTCGGCGTCGACCCGGAGGACGCAGAGAAACACTGTCTGACCTTTTGTCGGTTCCGAGATGCGTTCCTGGTCCAGGCAGAGATCGACGATCGATGTCACAGGAGAAAGCGGACGCCTGGATACGATCACAAGGTCCCGGTGTCCCTGGTTCTCGCGATCTGCGCGAACCTGATGCTGCCGAACCGGCACAGGCACGACCAAGACACGTTCGGCGCGATTCAGCTGACCCATATGAGCCTGCGGCAGAGCGAGCTCGAGAAGCGACGTCACGAGGCGCTTTGCGCGATCGGGCTGAACGGGGCGAGGATGTTTGTCATGCCTCTGATCAGCAAGCAGGAGGTCGTGCAGATGACCAACGAGATCAAACGCCGACACGGCATCGAGTAGCGCGCCGTCTACGGCCGGATCGCTCCGTGTTGGCCGCAGCGCGTATTGACCGTTCCGGCCCGCGCGAGCCGACTGTCCGGATCTCAGGCATCCGTTGGAGTTCTTGCGAAGCGCCGGGCTGACTTCGCAGCCGGATTCCCGCTACGCCGATTCGATCGGGCCTTTAGTCCGGCGCTCGATCTCGTCGAAATATAGGACGGTCCAGTCGGGCAGCTCGCGCTTCAAATCCCGCGCGACGGCGAGCCCCGCGGCGACGAAGGCTTGCCATGTCGCGAGCGGCACGGCGGTTTGCTCCTCGGCGGCTTGGTCGTCGAGAACGTCGAACCAAGCCTGCCAAGCGAGCAGGCGATCCTTCAGCGTCCCGGAGATCGGCAGCTCGTCGACGCTTCTCGACAACCCCTCATGATCCCAGATTCCGTCACACCGGTAGTCGCACATCACGCGAACCCACTCGGATGTCGCCAACTCGGGTGACGCCCTCATGGGAACCAACGTCCTACGTCAATTATCGTGGTACCCATCCGGTGAAGACCGCAGGGAAGTCAGGTCAGGCGGATGTCCGGGGTAGTCAGGCAGCAGCGGCGGAGGCCTGGGCCTTCCAGTTCCACAGCAAGAGGTCGTGGACGCGTCTGGCAGGATAGTCGGGCAGCCGGGCGAGGACGTCGGCGAGCCAGGCTTGCGGATCGATGTCGTTGAGCTTGGCGGTCTCGATCAGGGTGTAGACGGCGGTAGCGCGGCGGCCACCCTCGCCGGAGCCGCGAAGGTCCAGTTGTGGCGGCCGACCGCGATGCCCCGCAGCGCCCGTTCGGCGGCATTGTTGGACAGGCACAGGCGGCCGTCGTCGAGGAAGCGGGTGAGCGCGGCCCAGCGCTTCAGCGCATAGTCGATCGCCTTGGCGGTCTCGCTCTTGGCCGAGAGTTTCGCGCGCTCGTCGCGGAGTCAGGCGTGAAGCTCGGCGATGAGCGGTCGACTCTGCTGGTCGCGCACGCGCCGGCGCTCGTCGGCGGAGACGCCGTTTATGTCGCGCTCGATCTCGAACAGGGGTACCCACCCGGCGGGGGCCGCGGGATTTCTGCTTGCGTTGTCCGGGACGGTGGGTCAGGCGGCGAGCGATGTCGGGGCCGGCGTCCAGTTCCAGGGAAGCAGCGCGGCCAGATCTCGGATGGCGTGATCGTTGATGCGGGCGAGGACGTCGGCAAGCCAGGCCTGCGGATCGACGTCGTTCAGGCGGGCGGTCTGGATCAGGGTGTACATCAGCGCGGCGCGTTCGCCGCCGCGATCGGAGCCGGCGAACAGCCACGACTTCCGGCCGAGCGCGATGCCACACAGGGCGCGTTCCGCGGCGTTGTTCGCCAGGCAGAATCGCCCGTCGTCGAGGAACCGCGTGAAGGCGGCCCGACGCTTCAGCATGTAGTCCATCGCCTTGGCGACGTCGGAGTGGCGCGACAGGCGGACCCGCTCGGCCCGCATCCAGATCTCGAGGTCGGCGACGAGCAGGCTTGGTCCCGCGAAGCCGCGCGGCAGCACGTGGAACGGCACCGGCGCCTGGCTGATCGTCTCGCAATCGCGGCAGGTGAACTTCTCCCGCACGATCTGCACGACCTTCCAGCGTCGCGGCACCGACTCCAGCGTCTCGGTGACATCCTCGCCCAGCTTGGCGAGCCGTCCAGAGCCGCAGCACGTGCAGGTGGTCGGGCCCGGCACCACGATGCGCTCGCGCGGCAGATGCGCCGGGAACGGCTTGCGGGACGGCGTCCTACGGATGTGCGGCCGAACCGGCGTCTCGCCTGCCGCCGCGCTCGCCGTCGCGGCCGCGAGCTCGTCCTCCGCCGCGGCGGCCTCGAGCTCCTCAAGCTGGAGCTCCATCTGATCGAGGAGGCGGGCCTTGCGCTCGCTGCGCTGGCCGTAGAGCTCGCGCCGCATCTTCTCGATGGCTAGCCGCAGATGGGCGATCAGCGCCTCCGCGCTCGACACCTCGGCGCGGGCCCGGGCCAGCTCGCGTCGCGCGCGAGCACGAGGCGCTTCAGCGTCTCGACGTCGTCGGGCAAGGGCGAATCAGCGGGGCGCATCACCCGCTGATCGAATCACACCCGAATGCCTTTGTGAGCCCCGGACGAGGCGCCGCGTCAGCCCGCCGCGTCGGGCCGACACGTGTACTGGGGGGCGCGCCAGTCGATCCCGGACAACAGGTAGCCGAGTTGTGCCGCCGAGATCGCCACCGTCCCATCCGCCGGCGACGGCCATAGAAACCGCCCGCGTTCGAGCCGCTTCGCGAACAGGCAGAAGCCCTGACCGTCGTGCCACAGGATCTTGATCAGTCCACCGCTGCGCAAACGGAAGACGAACAGATGACCGCTGTGCGGGTCCCGCCGCAGCGTCTCCTGGACCTGCAGCGCCAGGCCGTTGAAGCCCTTCCGCATGTCCGTGTGGCCCGTCGCCAGCCACACACGCGCGCCATTCGGGATCGGGAGCGTCCATCGGCGGCCGGCCTTCGCCAAGGCGTCGATCACCGCCGTCAGTGTCGCCGGATCGACCACACCCGAAATCCGCAACCGAGGGGCCGCCAGGAACTCCACCTCGATCGATCCGCTCGGCGCCACCGCAACCGAGCTGGAGTCTTCCGCCACCCGAGGCTCAGGCAAGATCGTCGCCTCGGCGAACCCGGCCGACGGTCCCGTCGGACCACAAAGCTGCTGCCGCCACCGGAACAGCTGGCTCACGTGGATCCCGGCCTCCCGCGCCACCGCCGAGGCCACCACCCCCGGCTCCATCGCGGCGCGACCAGTCGCTCCTTGTCTTCCCGCGTCCACCGTCGGCGCCGCTGAATCGACGTGATCACCTGCACACGCGTGTTCGTCATTAGGACTATCCATAGAAATAGTCCTAATGACCTCGCCGCTCAGCGAGCCGGACGCAAGACGGCCCTCACCGGAGGGACACCGTCCCGCTCGCCGACGGCACCCTGGTCGCGACTCCCGAAGTTCCCTCCGACGATCTCGTCCCGGGCCTGCTCGCGACCTCCGACGTGTTCGGCACCGGTTGGTTCGCCGCGGACGCCGCCGGCGTGCAACCGGGCATGACGGTCGTGGTCGTCGGCGACGGCGCGGTCGGGCTTCTCGGCGTCCTGTCAGCCAAGCAGAAGGGTGCCGAGCGGATCATCGCGATGAGCCGTCACGCCGAGCGTCAGGACCTCGCCCGTGCCTTCGGCGCTACCGACATCGTCGAGGAGCGCGGGGACGAGGGTGTCGCCCGCGTCAAGGACATGACTAAGGGCGTTGGGGCCGACGCCGTGCTCGAATGCGTGGGGACGCCGGAGTCGATGATGCAGGCGATCCGTTCGACCCGGCCAGGCGGCGGGATCGGCTATGTCGGGGTGCCGCACGGGGTCGAACTCGACGGCCAGACGCTGTTCTTCAGCCACGTCCGCCTGCACGGGGGGCCCGCGCCGGTGCGTCGTTATCTGCCCGACCTGATCGGGTCCGTGCTCGGCGGCAAGGTCGATCCGGGCAAGGTGTTCGACCTCGAGCTGCCGCTCGTCCGCGTCGCCGAAGCCTACCGGGCCATGAACAAACGCACCGCCGTCAAGGTCCTGCTACGGCCGTGATAGGAGTGAAAACGGGTGGACCTGATCGGGGAGCGCGGCGGGCGCCGCTGACCTCCGTCTAGACCGCGGCGATGATCGCGCGCCCGACCGCAGCGCCGGCCGTCTGTGCCTCGGGATTGCCGCTCTGGATACCAGCGATGATCGTCAGACCGTCGTCAGCGCCGGCCTGCTGGACTCGAGGATGCGTCCGTTACATAGCGGCGCTCCTCTTCAGTTGCTTATTAAGCGCCTCCGCAGCCCCAATGGCGCTCACCGCCACGATGACATGGACGAGTTGAAGAAAGCCCGGCGATCCGCCGATTGGCGTAAAGACCTGCATCAATCCGAACAGCGGAACCAGCGCGGCGCACAAGACGGCACTCAGGGCTAAACCAGGGGCATGCGTCCGCGCGATGAAGGCGAGACCCGAGACCGCGCAGACTAGTAGGACGCCGAGCGCCACGTGAACATTCAACGGCACGTCGTGCCCCAGCCAGTAGGCGGCGCCGGTGGCGAATGCGATCACGCCGCAGGTGCGACTCGTCATGATCAGTGAAGTTGGCATCCTGATTTTCTCCTGAGACAAACGCTAGCGCTACGAGGCGGAATCCCATCCCGCAGCGAGTGCACCTCGCCTTCCGCAGTGCGGGAGAGCGGCTTTTGATCGTTTCAAAAATCCCGTCTTTGGCTGTAAGCGTAGCCAGGAGCGTCCCTCAGCCGGGCGGCGTAGGCGGTGAGCGCCGTCGCCCAGTCCAGTGCGGGAATGCGGAAGAGACCCGGAAACGTGATGTTGCCGAGGAAATCGAGTGTGAACGCAGTCGTCACGTCGGCGACCGTGATCTCCTGGCCGCAGAGGAAAGGTGTGTCGCGCACCGCTCTGTCCAGATGAGTCACGTACCGCTCTATTCGCGAAAGAGCGAATTTTCCGGTGGCCGATTCAATTACTCCGGCTTTGCCGAGCATCATCAGAGTGACCAGCCAGGCCATCAGCGTCCCTTCGTTAAAGTGCACCCATTCCAGACAGCTCTGGCGCGCCGTAGTACCGGGGGGCGGCAGCAGCCGGCCGTTACCGTACGTCTCCGTCATGTACAGCATTGAAGCGCCGGATTCGGCAATCACCAGAGGTCCGGACTCCGTCGCGTCCTCCAGCACGGGGGACGAGCCGAGGGGATGGACGGCGGTGAGCGAGGCCGGCGCCAGGAATGTCTGTGGATCGCGGTGATATGCGACCACTCGGTGCGGTACGCCGAGCAGGTGAGCGAGAAACAGCAGCCGCTCGGAACGGGAGCGGTAGAGATGATAGATCGTTAGCATCGATTCCTCGTGTCGTGCCGGGCCACGCCTCGCCGCAGCGGATCGGGCCAACGACATGCTTAACAAACACGAACGAAAACAGTAATCTTGTACGGTTGATCATTTTTTGTGTACGATTCGCCATGCTTTGGGGAATGAGCGTCGAACTTGTCGAACCGACCGAGTGGCATGCCCACGAGATTGTGGAGTTCATCCTATGCGGGGCCGGAGGCGGTCGATTGGAGAGCGGCGCGGGTCGGTTCGGGTTCGTCGCAGACCGGACGATCCTCGTGCCGCCGGGGGTCGAGCATCGGTACGTCGTCACGTCGGACGAGCCGGCCAGGCTCAAGCTGGCGTGCCTGACCGCCGAGGACATCGGCGCTCACATTGCGCCGTCCCAAGCGGCGTTGCTCGGTACTCTGTGTACCGAAGGCGTCACCGCCGCCGACCATGATGCCGATAGCATCGGTTTGCTCGCCGGGTTGATCCCCAATGGCATCAGCAACGGTGGCACTACTCATGAGCAGCAGATCGGCTTCGGTGCTCTCGGTCTGTTGATTGCCTTGCATGCGAAAGCGCGCGGCGTCGTTGCCAGCGATCCGATCTGGCAACGCTACAACGATCGGATACGTGGGGTGACGACCTGGATCGACGCGCATCCCGTAGCGCCGCTCGGCTTGCAAGAACTGGCAGCTCGCTTCGGCATGTCGCGCACCCTGCTGACGCGCGAGTTCCGCCGGCACACCGGCACCAGCGTCGTCGCCTATGTCACGACTAGGCGTCTCGAGCAGGCTGCCATGGCGCTAGCAACAGGCGCCGGGGATGTGACAGCGGTGGCCTATGCCAGCGGCTTCGCCAATCTCAGCCACTTCCACCGCTGCTTCAAAGCCGCATATGGTCTCACGCCTGCGGCCTTCCGGCGTAAGGTCATAGGCGAAAGCGGGCGGTGACGCTTCCCGCGCCAGCGGCCTCGTCGAGAAGGGAGCGGCCACCGCTGAGGTCGCACGCAAGGCCGTAGTGCGACGCGACATCGCCCGCGCCACCCTGGCGAAGGCTGAAGCCGCGCGCGCCTCAGCCGAAGTTCAAAGGGCCTATGCCTCGATCGCCAGTCCCGTCGACGGCGTGGTGGTGACCCGACACAAGCACAGCGGTGACCTCGCTACCGCGGGCACGCCGATCCTCACTCTCGAGTCGCGCCAGCTTCTGCTGTTCAAAATTTCGTCGCCGAAGCCAGCCTCGGACGGATTGCCCAGGACATGGCAGTGTCGGTCAAAATCGATGCTTTTGACAGCGCGGTAGAGGGGCGCGTGCAGCGGATCGTCCCTTCGGCCGATCCGCTGACCCGCCGCTTCGAGGTGACGATCGCCCTCCCGCCGGACCAGCGGCTCCTTCCGGGCCTCTTCGGCCGTGCCGAAATCGTCCTCGGGACCGCCACGGCGACGTTGGTCCCGGCGCGAGCGAAGACCCAGCGCGGAGGCCTCGACGGTGTCTTCGTGGTCGGCAGGGACCAGATCGTCCGCTTCCGGTGGTTGCGGTTCGGCCGCGAACGGAACGGCACGCTCGAGGTGAACGCCGGCCTTTCGCCCGGCGAGACCATCGTCACCCGGGTGGACGAGGCGGTCCGCGAAGGCGCGATCGTGACGGCGACCTGCGCCGATGACGGATGCGCGAGGACGGGAGGTGCTCATGACTGAGCCCCCGCTGAACCTCGCGGGACGGCTGGCCGAGACCTTCATCGCCTCGAAGCTGACCAGCGTTCTGGTGCTCGGCGTCACTATCCTCGGCATCTTGGCGGTCATGCTGACGCCGCGCGAGGAGAACCCGCAGATCCTCGTCCCCGGCGCTGCAGTCTCGGTCGCCCTGCCAGGCGCGTCAGCTGCCGAGGTCGAGGACCTGATCGTCACGCCGCTGGAGGGCATCCTCAGCGAGATGGCAGGGGTGGACCACACCTACGCCGTCGCCCAGACCGGCGTCGGCACCATTCAAGTGATGTTCAAGGTCGGCCAGCCCAAGGAGGCGTCGCTGGTCCGGCTCTACGACCGCGTTTTGGCGAACCGCGGACGACTGCCGGCCGATGCCGGCCTGCCGCAGGTCAGGGCCGTCGATGCCGACGACGTGCCGGTCGTTTCCGTGACGCTGGCGTCCCGGCACTACGACGATTTCGCGCTGAAGCGCCTCGCCGACCGCATGGCCGAGCGTCTGCGGAGCATCGAGAACGTCTCGGTCGTCTCCGTTCGTGGCGGACGCGACCGGGAGATCGGTATCGAACTCGACCCGGAGCGGCTCCAGTCGTTCGGCGTCACGCTCGGACAAGTCTCGGCCACGTTCACGGCGACCAACCTGACGGTTCCGCTCCAGTCCACCGTCCGCAGTGGGCGGGTCGAAGCGGTCAAGCTGCAGGGCTTCTTCGCTTCGGCCGACGATGTGCGCAACCAGATCGTCGCCGTTCACGATCAGCGCCCGATCTCCATCGGAGACATTGCGACCGTGACCGACGGGCCACGGTCCGAGGTCGAACGCCTCAGCCGGTTCGCATTCGGCCCAGGGGACCCGCGCTTCGAGCGGACCGGCGAAGGTGAAATGCCCGCCGTCAATATCGCGGTCGCCAAGAGGAAGGGGGCAAACGCCGTCGTCATGGCGAAGGCCGTCGAAGAAGGCATCGCACGCATGCAATCTTCAATGGTGCCTGACGAGGTTCATGTCGTCGTCACTCGCGACGACGGCCGCAATGCCGACAATGCCGTCAACACCCTGATCGAGCACCTCGGCATTGCGGTCTTCACGGTGAGCGTCGTGCTGGTCCTCTTCCTCGGCTGGAAGGAGGCGTTGATCGTCACGGTCACCGTGCCGCTCATTCTGTTCGTGACGATGGCGGCAGACCTGTTCGGCGGCGTCACCATCAATCGAGTCACCCTGTTCGCCTTGATCCTGTCGCTCGGGCTCCTCGTCGACGCCGCTATCGTGGTGATCGAGAACATCCACCGGCACTACCACGGCCTTTCCGATGGAGCCGAAAAGGAACGCGTCACGATCTTCGCCACCAACGAGATCGGCAACGCCACCAATATGGCGACGCTCGCCGTCATGCTGGTGTTTGCCTCGCTCTTCCTGGTCACCGGGATGCCCGGCGATTACTTCTACCCGATCGCCTTCAACGTCCCGATCGCGATGGCCGCGTCAGTGGCCGTCGCTTACATCGTTGCGCCGTGGGCGGCGAACCGGTGGCTTCCGGCTTCGCTCCCAGCACATGGGAGCGAGGATGCTTCACATCCTGACATTCTGCAGCGTCTTTACCATCGGCTGTTCGCCCCGCTCCAGGACAGCCGACGTGCTCGAGCCGTTTTCGCCGTCTCGATCGCTGCGGCGATGTCCGCCTCGCTCCTGCAAGGCGAATGGCAGTTCATCCGGCCATCTGGCGTCGCCGGCGCGATCTCGCCGCTCGGCGTCGCCCTTGGCTTTCTCCCCAAGGACAACAAGAACACGTTCAACATCGTCATTACGATGCCGGAGACCACGCCGGTCGAGGATACCGATCGGTTGGTCCGGGATATCGGCCGCGTGCTGGCATCCGAGCCGAGTGTTCAAGACTACCAGGTCTGGCTCGGCCAGGCCGGGGTCGTCGACTTCAACGGCATGTTCCGTGGCACGGCCGAACGGCTGGCAAGCCACGTCGCCGAGATCCGGGTGAACCTGATCGACAAGCACAGCCGATCCGACAGTTCGATCGACATTGTCCGGCGCCTGCGGCCCCACGTTGACACGATCCGTACACAGTGGTCCGGCACGCGGATCCAACTGGTCGAGGACCCGCCGGGCCCCCCGGTGCGGGCTACCGTGCTAGCCGAAGTCCACGGTCCCGATCCGGACGGCGTGCGTGCCATGGCGGAGCAGGTCCTCCGCGCGTTCGCCGACACCTTCGACATGGTCGACCTCTCGACCAGCGAGCCGGTCGACGTCACCGAGCACCGAATCGTCCCCGACAAGGACAAAGCGGCACTGTCGCAGGTGTCGGTCGCGCAGATCGGGCAAGCGCTTCAACTCGTCTACGGCGGGGTGGTGATCAGCCGCGCCCATCCGGCCGGAGAAAAGAACCCGGTCGACGTGCGCGCCTTCGTGCCGCGCCGTCATGCCGTCGATCCGACCCGGCTCGACCGCATCTTCGTGTCGAACGCAGCGGGGCAGCCGGTGCCGCTCTCCGAACTCGTGAAGATCGTGCCGACTGCGGCCGACCGCCCGATCCAGCACAAGGACAACGAACGGGTCGCCTTCGTCGGCGGCGAGTTGTCGCGCTCCGTCCCGCTCTATGCGGTGCTCGACCTCAACCGGCGTCTCGACGGGATGCGCGCGCTCGACGGGCGGCCGCTAAAAACCGGCAACCTCGCCCTAAAGCCGCAGGTGCCGGACGTCATCGACGGCTACCAACTGCTGTGGGACGGCGAGATGCGCATCACGCTTGACATCTATCGCGACATGATGGGCGCGCTCGGGGCGGCCCTGATCGTCATCTTCCTGCTGCTCGTCGCCTACTATCGCTCGTTCGTTGTTCCGGCAATCGCGATGTCGGCTGTGCCGCTCGGCGTGATCGGGATCTTCCCCGGCCACTGGCTGCTCGGGGCCGATTTTTCGGCGACCTCGATCGTCGGCATCATCGCGCTGGCGGGCGTTGTGGTCCGCAACTCGCTCCTGATCATCGACTTCATTCAAGACCACCTCCGGCAAGGAATGGCCCTGGACGAGGCAGTCAGGGAGGCTGCCGCCATCCGGCTTCGCCCCATCCTGCTCACCACGCTGGCGATCGTGCTCGGCTCGGCCGTCATGGTAAGCGACCCCGTGTTCGGCGGTCTCGCCGTCTCGCTGATTTCCGGCACCGTGGTGTTGACCGTGCTCACGGTCTTCGTGGTGCCGATCCTCTACTTCATGCATGCGTCGAGGGAAACGCGAGGCCGTCCGCAGACGGCCT
>NZ_NPEX01000148.1 GCF_003258865.1 Rhodoplanes roseus
CCGGCGTCACCATGGGAGACCAGCCCACCGGGCTGCCGAGCGACGAGCCGATCGGGCCGCTGCTGCGCAGCACCGGGCTGGTCGTCGTCCTCGTGATGGGCGTGCTCGCCGCGATCTGGCTCGGCCTGTGCACGCCGACCGAAGGCGCCGGCGTCGGCGCCGTCGGAGCGCTGGTGCTGGCGCTGATCAAGGGGATCAAGCCGCGCGAGATTCGCGACGTCGTGCTCGACGTCGGCCGCACCTCGGGCCCGCTGCTGCTGCTGCTGTTCTGCGCCCAGCTCTATTCGCGCGTCCTGTCGATGACGGGCTTCACCGAGGTGGCGAAGTCGTTCCTGCTCGCCACCGGACTCGGCGCCTGGGGCATCCTCACCGTCATGGTCGGCATCTGGTTCGTGCTCGGCTGTCTGATCGACTCGATCTCGATCATCCTGCTCACCGTCCCGATCTTCGCCCCCATCGCGGCCCATCTCGGCTTCGATCCGCTGGCCTTCGCCATCATCGGCATTCTGGCGATCGAGACCGGGCTGCTGACACCGCCGTTCGGCATCCTGGTGTTCACCGTGAAAGCGGCCGTGCCGGACCGCACGGTCGAGCTCGCGGAGATTTTCCGCGGGGCCATCCCTTACTGGATCGTGCTGATCGCCGTCGTGGTCGGAATCGCGACATTTCCGCAGCTCGCGACGTGGCTGCCGAGCCTCTAGGGCGCTCATTCCTGGTATACAAACCCGCGGCGGACGGCCCCGGTGGCGCCGGACCGCGCTACCGGCGCCGTTGCCGCCCGTTTAAGCTCGCTTGCGCATTGTTTGGTCTTGTCCGATCCTGGTGGTTCTAACATCCTAAAAATAGGTTCTTTGCCGTGCTCCCTCCGAAAGGACTTCCCCTGGACGACCAGAGCCTCCGCGGCTTCCTCGAGATGGTCGCGACCACGTATCCCGAGGAGATCCTCCGGATCCGTGAGCCCGTGCGCACGCACCTCGACATCACCTCGACAGTGTTCGAGCTGGAGAAGGCCGGACGCGATCCCGTCGTGGTCTTCGAGACCGTCGAGGGCCACAGCATGCCGGTGGTCACCAATACGACCGGCAACCGCCGCCTGCTGGCCGCCTGCCTCGGCGTCGAGGCGGCCGACCTGCCGACCGCGTTCCGCGAGCGATGCCAGCGCTACCTCCCCTGCGAGGTGGTCGACACCGCGCCCTGGCAGGAGGTGACGCTCGAAGGCGACGACGTCGACCTGACCAGGCTGCCCATTCCGATCCACTTCTCGGTCGACGGGGCTCCCTACATCACGGCCGGGCAGCTCGTCGCCCGCGATCCGGTGACCGGCGTGGACACCACCGGCTTCCACCGGCTGATGCTGAAGGGCAAGAACCGGCTCGGCGTGTCGCTGCACTCGCGTCGGCGCATGTGGGAGTTCCACCGGCGGGCCGAGGAGCGCGGCGAGTCGCTGCCCGTCGCCATCACGCTCGGCGTCCATCCGCTGCACTACATGGGCTCGATGGTCTACGCCTATCCGCCCAACGTGCGGAAGTTCGAGATCATCGGCGGCCTGTTCGGCGCTCCCTACCGGCTGGCGCGCTGCGGCAACACCGGGATCGAGGTGCCGGCCGGCGCCGAGATCGTCATCGAGGGCGAGATCCTGCCTGGCGTGCACGAGCCCGAGGGCCCGTTCGGCGAGTTCACCGGCTACGCCTCGTACCGCAGCACCCAGAACGTCTTCGTGGCACATCGGATCCGCATGCGGCGCGACGCCATGTTCCACTCGGTCGCCTCGGGCATGGCCAAGGACCACATCCTGGTGTCGTGCGTGACGCGCGAGGGCGAGATCCTCAACACGCTGCGCCGCAACCTGCCCAACGTGCTGGCCGTGCACGTGCCGCACACCACCTGCGGCGCCTTCATGGCCTTCGTGAAGATGAAGAAGACCGCGCAGGGGGAGCCGCAGCAGGCCATCATGGCGGCGCTGGGAACCGAGTTCTACACCAAGTACGTGATCGTGGTGGACGAGGACGTCGACATCTTCGACATGAACGACGTCATGTGGGCGGTGGCGACCCGGGTGCGGGCCGAGCAGGACATCGTGATGATGCCGGGCTGCAAGGGCGCGATCCTGGATCCGACCTCCGATCCACAGACCTTCACGCTGACCAAGATGGGCATCGACGCCACCCGCCCGGTCGGCAAGGACTTCGCCGAGCGCCTCACCATCTCGGACGAGCAGCGCGCGCGGGTGCGCGGCATTCTCGCGAGCGCCGGCGTGCCGACCTGAGGCACGCGGGCGGGTCTCACAACGGAAGGAGAAGGACATGAGAAAGCGTTCAGCGATCGGCCTCGCAGTCGCCGGGTCCCTTCTTTTGACTGGATCCGCTTTCGCGCAGCAGCCCGTGCAACTGCGCTTCGCCACCGTCGGAATCGGCTCCGCCTGGTACAACTACGGCGCCGGCATGGCCGACATGGTGATGCAAAAGCTGCCGGCCGGCTCCAAGATCGACGTCCTGCCGATCGCCGGCGGCGTCGGCAACATCAAGCTCATCCAGAGCGGCGAGGCCGAGCTCGGCATCAGCTTCGCCGTCACCTCGGCGGAGGGCTGCGGCGGCTTCGGCTCGTTCAGCAGCAAGCAGAACAAGGTGATGGCGCTGGCCGGCGGCCTCGACATCTACTATTTCGCGGCCTTCATGCGGCGCAGCCTCGGCGTGACCTCGTGGGAGGAGATCGCCCAGGGCAAGAACAAGGTCCGGCTGATGACCACCCGGGCCGGCGGCACCGGGGAAGTCGGTGTCCGTCAGGTGCTCTCCCTGCTCGGCTCGAGCCGCGACGACGTCGCCAAAAAGGGCGGCCTGATCGAGCCGTCCGAGCGCTCCGCCGTCGCCGAGGCCATCAAGGACGGCCAGACCGACGGCTGGGCCCATGTGGTCACCAAGGGCCATCCCTCGGCAAGCCAGATCGTCACGGTCAACGACGTGGTCGTGCTGCCCCTGCCGGCGCCGGTGATCAAGGGGATGGTCGAGAAATACGGCTGGGCCGCCACGACGATGCCGGCCAACACCTTCAAGGGCCAGACCGAGCCGGTGCCGACCGTGATGGCGGTCTCCAACATCCTGGTCGGCGCCAGCGTTCCCGAGGACGTCGTCTACACCTTCACCAAGACCCTCATCGAGGGCGCCGACAAGCTGCCGCGGATCCATTCGGGCCTCGCCGATTTCGATCCCAAGCGCGCCGCCGAGCCGGCCCTCAACGGCAACTGCCCGCTGCATCCGGGCGCGGCGAAGTACTACAAGGAAGCGGGCCTGCTCAAATGAGCGACGGCGCGGCGCGTTCGGGGTTCGGCGCCCTGCCGGGGCGTTGGGTGCAGGCTCTGATCGGGATCGTCGCGGTCGCGCTCACGGTGGTGCAGTTCCTGCCGCTGGCGACCGGCCGCTCGCTCTACGACCTGACGCTCCTCGGCATTCACGTCGGCTTCACGGCGGCGATCGTCTTCATGACGGTCGCGGCGTCCGGTCGACGCCAGGCCGCGACCGATGCGCTGCCGCCCTGGGATCTCGCCGCCGCGGTTCTCGCCCTCGCCTGCGCGCTCTATTTCGCCGCGCAGGGCGCGCGCGTCTCGGAACGCGTGTTCGGGGTCGACGAGGTGTACCCGCTCGACGAGGTCTTCGGTACGCTGCTGATCGTGCTGCTGCTCGAGGCCTGCCGGCGCATCGCCGGCCTGGCGCTGGCTCTGCTGGCCGGCATCTTCATCGCCTATGCGTTCCTCGGGCCCTGGCTGCCGGCGCTGCTCGCGCATCGCGGCATGACCTTCATGCGGTTCATCGACCTGCAGGTGCTCTCGACCAACGGCATCTTCGGCACGCCGGTCGCGGCCTCCGCCCAGATGGTGTTCTACTTCGTGCTGGTCGGCGCCTTCCTGGAGCGTTCGGGCGCCGGACAGCTCTTCGTCGATCTCGCCTATTGCGTCACCGGGCGGAGCTGGGGCGGCGCCGCCAAGGCGGCCGTCGTCTCGTCCGGCCTGTTCGGCACCGTGTCGGGCAGCGCCGTCGCCAACGTGCTGGTCGACGGCATCATCACGATTCCGCTGATGAAGCGCACCGGATTCAAGGGCACGTTCGCGGGCGCCATCGAGGCGACGGCGTCGACGGGCGGCCAGCTCGCCCCGCCCGTGATGGGCGCCGCCGCCTTCATCCTGGCCGACGTGGTCGGGGTGCCCTACGCGACCGTCGCGTTCGCGGCGATCGTGCCGGCAGCACTCTACTATCTGTCGCTCTACGTGCTGGTCGACTCGCATGCGCGGCGGCACGGGCTAGGGCCGAACCAGGTCCTGCCGGTCGCCGAATCGATCGCCGGCCTGAAGGAGCGCTGGCACATCCTGCTGCCGCTGGCGCTGATGATCTACCTCCTGAGCGAGCAGCACTCGCTGATGCTGGTCGGCGCCGTGACGCTGGCCGCGATCGTCACGGTGAGCTGGGTCCGGCGTTCGACGCGGCTCGGCATCGGCGCCATCTACGAGTCGATCGTGCGCGGCGCGCGCGGTGCCGCCGAGGTGGCGATCCCGTCGGCCGTCGCCGGCATCGTGGTCGGCGTGCTGGTGCAGACCGGGATGGCCCTGCATCTCGAGCGCTGGTTGATCGCCGTGGCGGGGGACTCGCTGCTGGTGTCGCTGATCGGCGCCATGCTGCTGACGCTGGTGCTCGGCATGGGCATGCCGACCGCGGCGGCCTATCTGGTCGCCGCCGTGCTGGTCGGACCGGCCCTGCAGGGGCTCGGCGTGCCGGCGCTCGCCGGCCACCTGTTCATCTTCTACTTCGCCGTGCTGTCGATGGTGACGCCGCCGGTCGCGCTCGCCGCCTATGCGGCCGCCGGAATCAGCGGTGCCAGCCTGTGGGTCACCGGGCTGATCTCGTTCTTGATCGCCATCCCGGGCTTCCTCATCCCGTTCGCCTTCGTGGCCGATCAGGGCCTGCTGCTGCAGGGGCCCCTCCTGCAGGTCCTGCCGTCGGTCCTGACCGGATCGCTCGCCGTGATCGCCGTCGCGGCGGCATCGGGCGGTTACCTGTTCGGAGCGCTGCCGCTCGCGTCGCGTGCTGTTCTCTTCATCGGCGGAATCCTGATGATCACGCCCGATCCACGCCTCGACCTGATCGGCTTTGCCGGCGCCGCCGCGGTGCTCGGCGTCCAGTTCTGGCGTCGTGCCCGGTCCGCCGGCGTCACGGCGCTTCCCACGTCCTGAGCCGGAGACCCGCATGCGCACCAAGATCACCGGCTCCTGGGTGGTCGGCCATCGAGACAGCCATCACACGCTGATCCGCGACGGCGAGGTCGTCTACGAGGACGGCGTGATCCTGCATGTCGGCGGGCCGTTCCCGGGCGACGTCGACGAGGTGATCGACGCGACCGGCAAGCTGGTGGCGCCGGGCTTCATCGACACCCACGTCCATTCCGGCCACCGCGCCTCGCACCGGCTGATCACCGACACGGGTCGGCCGATGTATTACGGCCAGCCGTTCCTGGAGATCTCGGTTCCCAAGGAAGGCAAGGTCGTCAAGGGCGACCCGCGATATCTCAAGCACGGCGACGCCGGCTCGGAGGCGGCGTTCCAGCTCAACGCCCGCTTCACGGTGGCCGAGCTGATCCGCAACGGCGTCACCACCTTCGTCGAATACGGCAGCCAGCTCCGCGTCCAGGATGCGCTGCTCGCCGAGGTGACGCGGCTCGGCGCCCGCGCCTATCTGGCGCCCGGTTACGATTGCGGCCGCTGGGTCGGCGATTCGGAGGGCCGGCTGAAGCGGGTGCGCAACGACCAGCTCGGCCTGGACGGCCTCGCCACCGCGCTGGAGTGGATCGACCGCAACGATGGCGCCGCCGACGGGCGCGTGCGCGGCATCCTGGTCCCGCGCGAGGTCGAGACCTGCAGCGTCGAGGTGTTGCGCAAGACCGTGCAGGAGGCCGACGCCCGCAAGCTGCCGATGGCGACGCACGCCGCCTACAGCGTCATCGAGTTCTACGAGGTGGTGAAGGAGCACATGAAGACGCCGATCGAGCTTCTGGACTCGATCGGCATGCTGCGTCCGACCCTCAATATCGGCCACGGCAACTTCGTCTCCGACAATCCCAACCTCAATTACTCGGTGGCGCAGGACCTCGCCCTGATGGGACGTGCCGGCGCCAGCATCTCGCACTGCCCGATCAACATCGTGCGCCGCGCCCGCGTGCTCGACTCCTGGCAGAAGTACCAGGCCGCCGGCATCAACATCGCGCTCGGCTCCGACACCTATCCGCGCGACATGATCATGAACATGCGCACGGCGTCGTATCTCGGAAAGATCACCAGCCACACCTATTTCGCCGCGACGGCCGGCGAGGTGTTCGAGGCGGCGACGCTGGGCGGGGCGCGCTCGCTCGGCCGCGACGATCTCGGCCGGCTGGCGCCGGGGGCACGGGCCGACATCGTGGTGATCGACCTCACGGGACGCAACACGCTGCGCTACGGGCCGGTGCGCGATCCGGTGAAGAGCGTGGTGGAGTGCGGGGTGGGCGACGACGTCGACACCGTGGTGATCGACGGCGCCGTGGTCATGCGGGGCGGCGTCATTCCCGGCGTGGACTTCGCCGCGTTGCGCGACGAGGCCCAGGCCGCCGGCGAGCAGGTGTGGGCGACCCTGCAGGAGTGGGACCCGCTGGGTCGCACCCACGAGGACGCCTGCCCGTGGTGCTATCCGACCGCGACGTGACGCTCGGCCGGATCTGCACCGACGACTCCGAATTGATCAGCCTGCCGCGAAGCTGCGCAAGGTACCGCTGCGATCGCAATGCAGGGCGAGAGCGGCGCGCTGGGCCGCCGCGGGACTGGCGAAGCGGCGCTGATCGAGCGGGTAGAAGGCCGGCGCGGCGGCGATGAAGGTGTAGTCGTTGCCGCTGTCGCGGATCACGATTCCCACCGTGGTGTCGTCGACCTCCACGGCATAGGCGTGGTGGGTCGGTTCGGACCGTGGTCGTGCGGAGAGATCGCCCTGGACGAGGCTCATCGTCGGTTCCTTTCGTGCCGGAGCCCACGAAGTCGCTTCGTGGCGCTTTAGCGCTTGGTGACGCGGCGCAAGCTGCTCCATCAAATCCCGCGGCCGACCCTGCACATACCGTGCCTCTTTGTCGGCCCGACGACGATGCGCCGAGCGGCCGCCCGACTCAAGCCGACGAATATTCTTGTTTTTGATTGTGTCGGAGGCGGATTTTCCGGCCGCGGCCCGCTCGCGACTCCTGCCAATCGCATCATGAGAATTCCGCCGCCTCGCGGGCGTCGATGGTACCGGCACGTTCATGCCGCCGCCTCGCGAATGCCACGCAGATCGGCGACGAAGGCGCGGTATTCCTCGGCCTGCCGGGCCGCATCCGGAACCCGCAGCAGGAACGACGGATGCATCGTGATCCAGCCGGCGCGCGCCCCGAACTGCGCCGGCCCGCGCTCGCTCAGCACCGAGACGGCGCGGCCCGACAGCGCTCCGGCCGAAGTTCCGCCGAGCGCCACCACGAGGCGCGGCGCCAGCGCATCGAGCTCGCGGTCGAGCCACCAGCGGCATGCCGTCACCTCGCCGGGATCGGGCTTCTTGTGGATCCGCCGCCTGCCCCGCGGCTCGTACTTGAAGTGCTTGACTGCATTGGTGCAGTAGACGGCCGAACGATCGATGCCGGCTTCGGCGAGGGCGCGGTCGAACAGCTGCCCGGCGGGTCCGACGAAGGGGCGGCCGGCGAGATCCTCCTGGTCGCCGGGCTGCTCGCCGACGAACACGATCGAGGCGTCGGGCGGTCCTTCGCCGAACACGGCCTGGGTGGCCGGTCCGTGCAGCGGACAGCGCCGGCAGGCCGCGACCTCGGCACGCAACTCGTCGAGGGGCGTGTCGGAACGCACGACGGCGGGTCGCCAATGCGCCGCCACCCGCTCGGAGAAGGCCGGCGGCACGTCGGGGGCTTGCGCCCGCATCCCGGCGACGCGCCGGCCGGCCGCCGCGACCATCGCCGGGATCTGCCGCGTCTCCGGCATGTTGGCCCAGAAATTCCGCGGCATCTCGCGGCGCATGGCGTCGAGCCGCAGGCGCGCCGGATTGAAGGTCGTGCGGTAGTAGGTGGACCACAGCTCGTCCAGCACCGGGTCGTCGGCATCGGCCGGCTTGTCGGCCGGCGGTCCGAACACCAGCCGGCCCTCGCACCACGCCGCGGTGCCGATCGGGGTCGCGATCAGCCAGTCCATGCCGGCGAAGCGATCGACGAAGAACGGGGCGGCGCGCCTCAGCGTGAAATGCTGCGGCTCGAACCAGGCGACATGACGGGTGCGGCCGTCGATCTCGCGCGGGCGGAACCGCAGGAACGCATGCATCTTATGGACGTCGCGCCGCACCGCCCGGGCATAGCCGGAGAGCCGCGCGACCGCCGGGTCGGCCGGATTGGCGGCGAGGCCGCGGGCCCCGTGAACGACGCGCCACAGCACGTCGTAGAGCAGATCGAAGCGGTCGGCGGCGCGGTGGCAGATCGCGTCGTGCAGCAGATCCTGATAGGCGCGCGACACGCTGAACGACGTGCCCGCGTCGGTCCCGTCCGGCAGCGGCGGAAACAGCGACGGCGCCGCCTCGTCCATGAAGGCCACATCCTGGGGAGCGAGATCGAGCGCGATGCAGCGTTTCGCGGCGGCCCGGAAGGTCGCGTCGTCCGCATCTCCCGGGAGACGCACCGCATGCATGATCAGAACAACGAGAGCTGGACCGGCGCCGGCGCGAGCCGGCGGCGCAGATGCGCGTCGTCGAGCGACGCGGTCGGCCGCCAGTCGGCCGTCACGATGAACGGCCGGGTCCGGGACAGGCCGCCGGAGAGCCGCGCGATGTCGGCGAGGCGGAGGGTAGCGCTGCGCCGTGCGACGAGAATGCGATCGACGGCGCGCACGCCGAGCCCCGGCACACGGAGCAGCGCCTCCCGCGGGGCAGCGTTGACGTCGACCGGAAACTGGTCGCGCCGCGCCAGCGCCCAGGCGAGCTTCGGATCGATCGCCTGGTCCAGCATGCCGGACGGTGCCGCCGTCACCAGATCCGGCAGCTCGAATCCGTAGAAGCGCAGCAGCCAGTCGGCCTGATAGAGGCGATGCTCGCGGATCAGCGGGGTCGCCGCCTGCGGCAGGCCGGCGGAGGGGTGGCCGGTGGGGCTGAAGGCCGCATAGTAGACTCGCTTGAGCCGATAGGAGGCGTAGAGCGCCGTCGAGGCGCCCAGGATCGCGAGATCGTCGGCACGATCGGCGCCGACGATCATCTGGGTGGACTGGCCGGCCGGGGCGAAGCGCGGCGGTTTCGCGCGACGGATCGCGCCGGGGGCCGGCTTGCGGGCATCGACCGCCTCGTCGATCAGGGTGCGGGTCGCCGCCATCCCTCTGCGGATGCTCGTCGCGTCCTTCTCGGGCGCATAGGTCGAGAGCGAGGTCTCGCTCGGCAGCTCGACATTGATCGACAGCCGGTCGGCCCAGCGGCCGGCCTCCGCGACCAGCGCATCGGACGCACCCGGAATGGTCTTCAGATGGATGTAGCCGCGAAACCCGTGGGCGGTGCGCAGCGTGCGCGCGACCCGCACGAGCTCGCCCATGGTCTCGTCCTCGCCGCGGGCGATCCCGGACGACAGGAACAGGCCCTCGATGCAGTTGCGGCGGTAGAGATCCAGCGTGAGCCGCACCACCTCGTCGACCGAGAAGCGCGCCCGCGCCACGTTGCTGGAGCGGCGGCTGACGCAATAGGCGCAGTCGTAGCGGCAGAAATTGGTGAGCAGGATCTTCAGCAGCGAGACGCAACGGCCGTCCGGCGTGAAGGCGTGGCAGATGCCGGCCCCGGTGGTGGAGCCGATGCCGCCGCGCAGCGAATCCCGTTTGCTGCCGCCCGACGACGCGCAGGAGGCGTCGTACTTGGCGGCGTCGGCCAGGATTTCGAGCTTTTTCAGCAGGTCGAGCGGCATGGTCCCGCATCTTGCGTTCGTGTTTTGTTCTTTTTAGGGCCAGCGCAATAGTCGCGCAAGCGCGAGCGCAGCTCCGCGGAGCGAAACCGCGCCCGCCGCCTCGGTCAGAACGCCGGCTTGATGCCCGCCGCCTTGACGAGTGCCACCGCCGCCTCGGTGTCCTCGCGGAAGAACGCCTCGAACTGGTCCGGCGTCATCGGCATCGGCTCGACCCCGAGCGTCGCCAGCCGCTCCTTCACGGCCGAGACCTGCAGAGCGGCCGCGGTCTCGCGATGCAGCCGGTCGACGATCGCCCGCGGCGTGCCGGCCGGGACGAACAGGCCCGAGTAGAACGGGTAGATGCCTTCCGCCGACACCCCGGCCTCGACCAGCGTCGGCACCTCGGGCAGCACCGCCGACCGCGTCGGGGCGCTGACGGCCAGTGCGACGAGCTGCTTCTCGCGGATCTGCGGCAGCGAGGTGGTGAAGAGCTGAGCGGAAAAGTCCGAGCGGCCCGCGATCACGTCGGTCACCGCCTCGGCCGCGCCCTTGAACGGGATGTGCTGGGCCTTGAAGCCGGCGGCGACCCGCAGGCGCTCGGCGCCGAAATGGGAGGCCGATCCGACGCCGGCGGTGGAGAAGTTCAGGCCCTCCGGCCTGTCCTTGCCGGCCGCGACGAGATCCTGCAGCGTCTTGTACTTGGCCGGATTGGCGACGATCACCAGCGGCTGACGGCCGAACGGAACGACGGCCGAAAAATCCTTCAAGGTGTCGTAGGGCAGCTTCGGATACAGCGCATGGGCCGTGCCCAGGGCGCCGAAGGCCAGGATCGTGTAGCCGTCCGGGGCCGCCTTGGCGACGGCATTGGCGCCGATGGTGCCGCCGGCGCCCGGGCGGTTCTCCACCACCACGGTCTGGCCGAGCTGGCGGCCCACCTGCTCCATCACGACCCGGGCCATGATGTCGCTGGCGCTGCCGGCGCCCGGCGGCACGATCACGGTGAGAGTGCGGGTGGGCCAGTCCTGCGCCCTCGACGCTTGTGAAAACCCGGACACGAGCAGGAGACCGGCGGCGAGCAGCAGCCCGCCATGGAACAGCGCGCGCCGGCGCGCGTGGCGAAACGTGGTCATGCGTCCTCCCCAGGACAGATCGTTGCGGCGCAGTTGCTCTGCGGTTTCGACGTCGAGCGTCGTTGACGGACCGAGCCTATGCGAGGGACGCGAACGGCGCCACTCGCCAGGAGGTCGCGGAGATCATGGTCGCGGACCGGGAGGTCGCTGCGGCGCCCTCAGAGGCCGTCGAGCACGATCTTGCCGATCGTCCGGCCGCTCTCGATGGCCCGATGCGCCTCCCGCAGGGTCTCGGCCGACAGCGGGCCGAGATGCTGCTTCGCGGTGGTGCGCAGCACGCCGGCGTCGACCAGGGCCGAGACCTCGTCGAGCAGGCGGCGCTGCTCGGCGATGTCGGGCGTGCCGAAGCGCGGCCGCGTGAACATCAACTCCCAGTGCACCGACAGCGACTTCATCTTGAACGGTGCGATGTCGAGCACCTTGGGGTCGTCGATGAGGGCGAACTTTCCGTGCGGCTTCAG
This sequence comes from Rhodoplanes roseus, assembly GCF_003258865.1. Classification (GTDB taxonomy): domain Bacteria; phylum Pseudomonadota; class Alphaproteobacteria; order Rhizobiales; family Xanthobacteraceae; genus Rhodoplanes; species Rhodoplanes roseus. Next base: position 11,537 of record NZ_NPEX01000148.1, read on the forward strand.
CGAGCGGACGATGGCCGGCAGGTGCCCTTCGGTGCCGGACAGGCCGGCGACGTATTTCACCTCGGGGATCCCGATCGCGGCCAGCCCCTGGTCGAGCGGCTGGCGGTGATCGATCACGTGGTGGGCGCCCAGGGCCGTGCACCAGGCGATGGTCTCGGGCCGCGAGGCGGTCGCGACGACGGTGAGGCCGGTGAGGCGCCGGGCGAGCTGGATCAGGATCGAGCCGACCCCGCCGGCCCCGTTGATCACCAGGAGGGCACCGGCCTCGGTCTTGCGACCATACGGAACGGCGAGCCGGTCGAACAGCAGCTCCCACGCCGTGATGCTGGTCAGCGGCAGCGCGGCGGCGTCGGCGAAGCCGAGCGTCGCCGGCTTGCGGCCGACGATGCGCTCGTCGACGGCCTGCAGCTCGGCGTTGCTGCCGGCCCGGTCGATCGAGCCGGCATAGAAGACCTCGTCCCCCGCCGAATAGCCGGTCACCTCGGGGCCCACGGCCTCGACCACGCCGGCGGCGTCGAAGCCGAGGATGCGGGCCTCGCCCTCCGGCGGGGCCGCGGCGGCCCGCACCTTCGTGTCGACCGGGTTCACGGACACGGCCTTCACGCGGACCAGGAGGTCGCGGGGACGCAGGGTGGGCGTTTCGGCCTCGAAGGCGACGAGCGGACCGTCGGCCGTGAGCGGCCCGGGGGTGCGATATCCGATGGCTTTCATGTCGGTCTCCGATGTCGCGCGCGGCAACGGCCGCGTACCGCCGGCGACGATCGGGCCTCGTGGGCAAAAAGGGAAACGAATAGTCCTTGTGTCACCCAGGGCGCCCGGCGCGCGCGAATTGCTGCGCCGCGTCCCGACGGGTATCGTCCGCCGGCTTTCCCGTCCGACTCGATCGCAGGCGCATGGCTTCCAGCTTGGTTCCCCCCGTCCGGCGCGAGGCCGACGCGCGTCCCACCGCTCTCTCGGTGCTCAACTCCGTGTTCGGCCTGCCGGCCTTCCGGGGCGCCCAGGAAGAGATCGTGCGGCACGTCACGGCGGGCGGGCACGGCCTCGTGCTGATGCCGACCGGCGGCGGGAAATCGCTGTGCTATCAGGTGCCGGCGCTGCTGCGGGACGGCTGCGGCATCGTCGTCTCGCCGCTCATCGCGCTGATGCGCGACCAGGTCGCCGGTCTCCTGGAGGCCGGCGTCCGCGCCGCGGTGCTGAACTCGACGCTCTCGTTCGACGAGGCGGCCGCGGTGGAGCGCCACATCGTCGCCGGCGAGCTCGACCTCGTCTACGTGGCGCCCGAGCGGCTGCTCACCCCGCGCTGCCTCGCCGTGCTGGAGCGCGCGAGAATCGCGCTGTTCGCCATCGACGAGGCGCATTGCGTGTCGCAATGGGGGCACGACTTCCGCCCCGAATACATCGGCCTGTCGGTGCTGGCCGAGCGCTTCCCCGACGTGCCGCGCCTCGCGCTCACCGCGACGGCCGACGACCGCACCCGCGCCGAGATCGTCGAGCGGCTCGGCCTCGTCGGATCGCCGAGCTTCGTCGCCAGCTTCGACCGTCCCAACATCCGCTACGAGATCGTCGAGAAGCACAACGCCCCGCGCCAGCTCGAGGCGTTCATCGCCGAGCGCCACGCCGGCGACGCCGGCATCGTCTACTGCCTCTCTCGCGCCAAGGTCGAGGAGACGGCGGCCGCGCTGACCAAGGCCGGCATTCCGGCCCTGCCCTATCACGCCGGCCTGCCGGCCGAGCTGCGCGCGAAAAATCAGGACCGCTTCATCAACGAGGACGGCCTCGTGGTCGTCGCCACGATCGCGTTCGGCATGGGCATCGACAAGCCGGACGTGCGCTTCGTCGCGCATCTCGATCTGCCGAAGAACATCGAGGCCTATTATCAGGAGACCGGACGGGCCGGCCGCGACGGCAAGCCGGCCGACGCCTGGATGGCCTACGGCCTCTCCGACATCGTGCAGCAGCGCCGGATGATCGACGAATCCACCGGCACGGACGCGTTCAAGCGGGTGTCGCGCGAAAAGCTCGACGCGCTGGTCGGCCTCGCCGAGACGGCCGGCTGCCGGCGCGCCCATCTGCTCGGCTATTTCGGCGAGCGCAGCGCGCCCGCCTGCGGCAACTGCGACAACTGCCTCGCCCCGCCGAAGCTGTGGGACGGCAGCGTCGCGGCCCAGAAGCTGTTGTCCTGCGCCTATCGCACCGGCCAGCGCTTCGGCGTCGCGCATCTGATCGACGTGCTGCTCGGTCGCGCCACCGAGCGCGTCGTGCAGCTGCGTCACGAGACGTTGTCGGTGTTCGGCATCGGCGGCGAGCTCACCGAGAAGCAGTGGCGCGCGGTGGCGCGTCAGCTCGTCGCGCTCGGCCATCTGCGGGCGGACAGCGAGGCGTTCGGCGGCCTGCGGCTGACCGACTCGTCGCGCGACGTGCTGAAGGGCGCCACCCGCGTGATGCTGCGCGAGCAGGCGGCGACGGCGCGCCGCG
>NZ_NPEX01000014.1:0-29585 GCF_003258865.1 Rhodoplanes roseus
CGCGCGGGGCGGACTGATCGTCGCGCGCCCGCTCGGCGGCACCGGCCCGCGCCTCGGTCATGGCGACGCGGGCCCGCGCCTCGGCGTCGTCGAGCCGCACCAGGAGCTCGCCGGCGAACACCGTGTCGTTCGGCTTCACCAGCACCTCGGCGATGCGGCCGGCGACGGCGGCCCCGAGGCGGATCTCGCGGGAGCGCGGCTCGACCCGGCCGAGCGCGACGGCCGCCCATTGCTTCTGGGGGCTGCGGTCGGTTCCCTCGTCGGCCCGCTGCGCCGGCGCGGCGGCGGGGCTCAGCAGCGCCAGAGACAGGGCGATCAGAAGCGCGTTACGGGACATGCGCCGGAACCTCGGGCTCGGTCGTGACGATCGCGCGCCGCGCGCCGGCATCCTCGCCGACGATGCGGCCGTCCTCGATGCGGACGATGCGGTCGGCGAAGGGCAGGGTGCGCGGATCGTGGGTGACCACCAGCACGGCGCGCTCCGGATCCTTGGCGATCTCGGCCAGCACCGTCATGATCGCCTGGCCGTTCTCGCTGTCCAGCGAGGCGGTCGGCTCGTCGGCCAGGATCGCCGAGGTGCGGCCGACCACGGCCCGGGCGATGGCGACGCGCTGCTGCTCGCCCCCGGAGAGCTCGCGCGGAAACGCGTGGTGCTTGTGCGAGAGGCCGACCGTGGTCAGCGCCGCAGCAGCACGCTCGCGCGTATCCTCGCCGCGCTCACCGCGAACGTCCAGCACCAGGCGGACATTCTCGAGCGCCGTCAGGGTCGGGAACAGGTGATAGGACTGGAACACGAAGCCGACATGGCTGCGGCGGAGCCGCGCCAGCCCCTCGGCCGAGGCGCCCGTCGTCGTCTCGCCGCGCAGCCGGACCGTGCCGCGCGTCGGTGTCAGCATGCAGCCGAGGATCGACAGCAGCGTCGTCTTGCCGCTGCCGGACGGGCCCATCAACAGCGTCATCTCGCCGCCCTTCAGCGTCAGAGACACGCCGCGCAGCGCCTGCACCCGGCCGGCACCCTCGCCGAGCGTCTTCTCGATGTCGATGGCCTCGACGATCGGCGTGCTCATCGGCCCAGCACCGTGGCAGGATCGATGCGCACCACCTCGCGGATCGCCGCGATCGCCGAGACGGCGCACATTAGGACGGTGAGCACGAGCAGGCCGAGCACCAAGCCGGGCGTCATCACCACGGGCAGGGCCGAGTCGGCGGTGGCGATCACGATAGCGACCCCGACCGCCGTCGCGAGCAGGAAGCCGACCACAGCGCTGAGCAGCGCCTGCCAGAGGATCACCTCGACGATGTAGCGGGTCGACGAGCCGATGGCGCGCAACGTGGCGAACTCGGCGATGTGATCCTTGGTGCTGGAATAGAGCGTCTGGGCGACGATCACGGTGCCGACCACGATGCCGAGCAGTGCGCCGCCGAACAGCGCCGCGCCGGCGCCGGTGCCGAACAGCCAGAACGACCGGCTTCGCTCGCGGAACTCCGCCGTGGTCAGCACCTCGGCGTCGGCGATGTTGGCCCTGATGCGGTCGCGCACGCCCGTCACGTCGGCGTCGGTTGCGAGCCGGACGAGGAAATAGGTCGCGCGGTCCGCCGGCGTGCCCATGTAGCCGCGGGCGCGGTCGAACGCGGCGAACACGTAGGGCGTGGTCGTGAACGAGCGGATGCCGGACGTCACCGCGACGATCCGGGCCTTCTGGTCGCGCATCTCGCCGGTGTCGCCGAGGCCCGTCACGCCGAGCCGCGAGAAGTAGGTGCGGTCGACCGCGACCGCGAACGGTGCCGCCAGCGCGTCCACGCTGCCCTCGACCAGGTTCCACGGCGCGATGCCGCCGCTGCGCGGATCGGAGCCGACCACGAACACCGGCGTCGAGCCGCCGTCGGGCCGCCGCCACTCGGCGAAGCCGAGCACCAGCGGGGCGACGTCGGCGACGCCCGCGATGGAGAGCGCGCGAAACCGCTGGCGGTCGTCGAGCAGCGACGGGTCCTCGAAGTTCCGTGTTCCCTTCGGCACGATCCACAGGTCGGCGTCGGCATGGTCGACCATGGTCGTCACCATGCGCTCGAAGCCGAGATAGAGCCCGATCTGCACCGTCACCAGGATGACCGAGAAGACGATGCCGATCACCGTGGTGACGAGACGCACGCGATCGTGGAACAGGTTGCGTGACGCGAGCAGCACGATCAGCGGCAGGCCGCGCTTTCGCGCCAGCGAGATGCGGGCGCGCAATGCGGCAGCTCGGCTGGCGCCTGTCGACCAGACCGCCGCCGCGCCGCCACGGATCGCCGGTCCTGCGGCGGCCCGCAAGCGTCCCGTGTCGATCCGCGTGAGCCAGTCTCCCAACATCCGGTCCTCGGCGTCTCGCCATTATGGCCCCGAACGGAGGCGCGACGAAGCTCTTGCGCGAGCATTCGCCCCGAGCGAGCCGAAAGCCACGAAGCGCCCCCGAACGACGCGATCGGGGCGCTGGGATGGCATTGCACTTGCTTGAAAATAATGCACAACACAGCACTTGGTGCCATCCCGGCACCGTGCGAGGGGGAGCCCGTGGCGGAGACGGTCGTCGACATCGTTAATGCGCATCGGGCCGGGCGCATGGACCCGGTCGAGACCGTGAAGCGCGCCTACGCGCGGCTGCGGGCCTACGGCGATCCGGCGCTGTTCATCACGGTGCGCGACGAGGACGAGGCGATCGCCGAGGCGCGTGCGCTCGTTGCGGCGGGCGGTGGGGCCGACAAGCCGCTGTTCGGCGTGCCGGTCGCCGTGAAGGACAATATCGACGTCGCCGGCCTGCCGACGACGGCCGCTTGTCCGGCCTTCGCCTACACGCCGGCGGCGGACGCCACCGCAGTGGCGCGGCTGCGTGCCGCCGGCGCGATCGTCATCGGCAAGACCAATCTGGACCAGTTCGCCACCGGTCTGGTCGGCGTGCGCTCGCCCTACGGGACGCCGCGAAACCCTCACGATGCCGCGCTGGTGCCGGGCGGATCGTCGTCGGGCTCCGCCGTCGCGGTCGCGGCCGGCATCGTGCCGCTGGCGCTCGGCACCGACACGGCGGGCTCCGGCCGCGTGCCGGCCGGCCTCAACAACATCGTCGGGTTGAAGCCGAGCCTCGGCCTCGTGCCGGCCACCGGCGTCGTGCCGGCCTGCCGCTCGCTCGACACGATCTCGGTGTTCGCGCTGACCACCGACGATGCTCATGTCGGACTTGCCGCGATGGCGGGCGTCGATGCGGCCGATCCGTTCTCGCGCGCCTTCGCGCCGTCCCTGCCGGGACCGCTGCCGACCGGTCTTCGGGTCGCGGTGCCGTGCCGAAGCGACCGTCTCTTCTTCGGCGATGCGCGCGCCGAAGCCGCTTACGAGGCGGCGTTGCGGCTGCTGAGCGATCTGGGCGCGACCGTGGTCGAGATCGACATGACGCCGTTCTACGAGACGGCGCGGCTCCTTTACGAGGGGCCCTGGGTCGCCGAGCGGTTCGCCGCCGTGGGCGAGTTCATGGCGAGCCATCGGGACGCCGTGCATCCGGTCACCAGCGAGATCGTCCTGGCCGGAAGCCGGCCGACCGCCGTCGACACGTTCCGGGCGCTCTACCGCCTCGCCGCGCTCCGCGGCCAGGCCCGTGACGCCCTCGCCCGCGTCGACATCCTGATGGTGCCGACGGCGCCGGCCGCCTACACGGTCGCCGCCGTCGAGGCCGATCCGATCCGGCTCAACAGCCATCTCGGCACCTACACGAACTTCGTGAATCTGCTCGACATGGCCGGCCTCGCCGTGCCGGCGGCGATCGCCCCGGACGGCACGCCGTTCGGCGTCACGCTGCTGGCGACGGCGGGCCGCGACGGCGCGCTCGCCAGCCTCGGCCGTGTGCTGCACGCCAAAACCGGCTTGCCGCTCGGTGCCACCGGGGTTCCGCACCCCGATCTTCGGGCGCTGGCGCCCGGACCGGCCGAGGGCGAGTTCGTGCTCGCCGCGGTCGGCGCGCATCTCACCGGGCTGCCGCTCAATCACGAGCTCACGAGCCTCGGCGGGCGCTATCTCGAGACGACCCGGACCGCGCCGGACTATCGATTGTTCGCGCTCGCCGGAACCACGCCTCCGAAGCCCGGGCTGCTCCGGGTCGCGGCCGGAAGTGGCGGCCGGATCGAGCTGGAGCTGTGGGCGCTGCGCGCCGAGGCGTTCGGCCGGTTCGTCGCCGCCGTGCCGCCGCCGCTCTCGATCGGCAACGCCGTGCTGGCCGACGGGCGCGTGGTGAAGTGCTTCCTGGTCGAGGCGGAGGCGGTGGCCGGGGGCCGCGACATCACGGCGTCAGGCGGATGGCGCGCCTTCCTGGCGAAGGCGAGCTGATCAGCTCTCGGTCATTCCGGGACGCGGCGACGCCGCGAACCCGGAATCCCGCGACGAGCTCGGGACCTGTCGCCGGATTCCGAATCCGCCCGCCGTCGGGCGCGGCCCGGATTGACCGGGAACGGGCGGCTCCGGCGTGAGCGCGCCGCGCGTGTCCGAATAGACGCCGTACTCCTCGCACACCGTCATGATGTGGGCCTGCATGGCCCGCACGGCGCCGTCGCGATCGGCCCGCACGATCGCCCGCACGATGCGGTCGTGCTCGCCATGCGACTTCGCGAGCCGGCCGAGATTGCGGAACTGGGCGCGGCGGAACGGCTGCAGCCGGGCCCGCGTCGCCACCGTGATCTCGGTCAGATAGGCATTGTGGGCACCCGCATAGACGGCGCCGTGAAACATCTCGTTGGCCTCGTGGAAGCTCTGCGGATCGCCGAGCTGTACCAAGGCGCGCAGATCCTCGTGGACACTCTCGAGGTCGCGCCGCTCGGCTCCGGTCATCCGCTCGGCCGCAAGCCCGGCGCACAGCGCTTCCAGCTCGGCCATCACCTCGAACATGCCGACGACTTGCGCGTCGCTCGGTCGTGCCACCACGGCGCCCCGGTGCGGCCTGGACTCGACGAGCCCGCTCGCGGCGAGCTGGCGGATCGCTTCGCGCACCGGAGTGCGCGACACGTTGAAACGACGGGCGAGCTCGCTCTCGTCGAGCGCCGTGCCGGGCTGCAAGGTGCCCCGCACGATCTCGTCGGCGATCTGGAGTCGCAATTCCTCCGCGAGCGTCCGGCGGCCCGTGTCTGTCGTGCTCATCGTGCCGTGATCTCTTCGGCGAAGTGGCAGGCGACGTCGCGCTCACCGAAACGGCGGAGCGCCGGCATCTCGGCGCGGCAGAGATCGGTGCCCTTCGGGCAGCGACCGTAGAAGCGGCAGACGTTCGGATCGGGATCGATCGGGCTGCGAGGCTCGCCCTGCAGCCGGATGCGACCGGCGCCGCGATCGTGCAGGCTCGGTGCGGCGTCGACCAGCGCGCGTGTGTAAGGATGCAGCGGATTCGCGAACACGGCCCGTGCCGGGCCCGATTCGACGATCTTGCCGAGATACATCACCAGCACGCGGTCGCACAGCAGCCGGACCACGCCGAGATCGTGCGACACGAACAGATAGCTCATGCCGAGCTCGGTCTTGAGGCGCTCGAGCAACTGCAGGATCACCACCTGCACCGAGACGTCGAGCGCCGCGGTCGGCTCGTCCAGCACGAGAAGGGCGGGCTCGACCGCCACGGCGCGGGCAATGCCGACGCGGGCGCGCTGGCCGCCGGAAAGCTGGTGCGGGAAGCGCGACAGCAGCGCGCGCGGCAGACCGCACTGGTCGGCGGCCTTCTCCACCTTGGCGGTGAGCGCGGCGCCGCGCAGTCCGCGCAGCCGCCGCAGCGGATCCGCGATGGCGGCGAACGCCGTGAAGCGCGGATTGACGCTCTCGCCGGCGTCCTGGAACACCATCTGGATCCGGGCCCGGTCCGGGTCCTTGGCGAAGCGTCGTGCGGGCGTGAGAGACAGCTCGCGACCGCCGAGCCGGACGATGCCGCCACTCGGATCGAGGAGGCGCGTCAGCACCCGCACCAGCGTGGACTTGCCGCAGCCGGATTCGCCGACCAGCCCCACCGTCTCGCCCTTGCCGATCGTGAAGCTCACGTCGTCGACCGCGTAGACGTGCGGCAGATGAATCGGCCCGCCTTTCATCCGCCGGCGCAGCCGGCCGATCAGCCCGAGCGTGCCGCTGACCGGAAACCGCTTTCTCAGCTCGCCGACATCGAGCAGCGGTGGATCGGCCGGCGGTGCGCCGTGCACGGTGGCGGAGCTCATGGTGTCGAGCGTCCCGGTCATGACAGCGGGTTCCTGCAGGCGACGACGTGCTCGGGGATGGCCGGGGCGGGCGGCAGCTCCGCGTCGCAATCGACGCGTCGTCGCGGGCAGCGCTCGGCGTAGCGGCAGGGCGGCAGGTCGATGCGGCGCAGATCCGGCAGCGAGCCCGGAATGGAGGCGAGCTCGGCGAGACTGGCGGCGGCATCCGGCGTCGCGGCGATCAGCTCGGCCGTGTAGGGATGGCGCGGCCGAGCGAACAGCTCCGCCGTCGGCGCGTTCTCGATCACGTGGCCGGCATGCATCACGACGATCCGGTCGGCGCGCTGCGCGGCCAGCGCGAGATCATGGGTGATGAAGATGGTCGCCATGCCGATGTCGCGGGCGAGATCGCCGATCAGGTCCATGATCACGGCCTGGGTCGTGACGTCCAGGCCGGTGGTCGGCTCGTCGGCGATCAGCACGGAGGGCTTCGCCGCGAGCGCGATGGCGATCATCACGCGCTGGCACATGCCACCCGACATCTCGAACGGATACGCCTTGGCCCGGCGTGCCGGATCCGTGATGCCGACGTCGCGGAGAAGATCGACGGCGCGGCCCGGTGCTTCGCGGCGCGGCACGTTGGCGTGGCGGATCAGCACGTCGGCGATCTGGCTGCCGACGGTGCGGATCGGGTTGAGAGCCGTGCGCGGATTCTGGAAGATCATGGCGATCTCGCGTCCGCGTACGGCCGCCACCTGGTCGGCCGTTGCGGCGAGCAGATCGAGGCCGCCCAGCATGGCGCGGCCCGCCGTGATCTTGCCGGCCGGATCCAGGATGCCCATCACGGCATAGGCCGTGACGGACTTGCCTGATCCTGACTCGCCGACGATCGCCAGCGTCTCGCCCTTCGGCACCGCGAAGCTGACGCGCTCCAGCGCCTGCACGGTGCCCGAGCGGGTGCGGAACTCGACCGAAAGATTCTCGACCAGCAGGGCCGGGACGGCGGTCATGGGTGCCTCCGACCTTGACATCTCATGGCCGACCTCGTGCCGGCCATGGCGGAAACGGGATCTCGTGAAATCCTCATGTCCGCCTCCGCGGGTCGACGATGTCGCGCAGGCCGTCGCCGAGCAGATTGAAGCAGAACACGGCGGTCATCAGCGCGAGGCCGGGGAAGAAGGCGATCCACCATTCACCCGAGACGATGAAGGCGGCGCCTTCGGCGACCATGATGCCCCACTCGGGTGTCGGCGGTCTCACGCCCAGGCCGATGAAGGAGAGGCCGGCGGCGTTGAGGATGGCGTAGCCCATGGTGAGCGACATCTGCACGACGAGAATCGGGATCACGTTGGGCAGAACCTGGAACACCAGGATGCGCCACTCGCCGTTGCCGGAGAGGCGGGCGGCCTCGACGAAGCCCGCCTCGCGGCGGACATTCGCCTCGGCGCGGGCGACGCGGGCGTACAGGGGAAAATTGACGATCGCGGTGGCGATGACGATGTTCTGTACCGTGTTGCCGAGCGCCGCGACGATGCCCATGGCGAGCACGAACAGCGGGAACGCCATGATGGTGTCGGCGATGCGGCCGACGATGCGGTCGGTCCAGCCGCCGAAGAAGCCGGCGGCGACGCCGGCGAGCCCGCCCATGGCGAAGACCAGCACGACGGACGACACGGCGATGCCGAAGTCCAACCGCGTCGCGACGATCACGCGGGAAAAGATGTCGCGGCCCAGCTGGTCGGTGCCGAACCAGAACCGCGCCGACGGCGGTTGAAGCGCCATGCTGGTGTTGCTGGCGAGCGGATCGTACGGCACCAGGAACGGCCCGAACAAGGCCGCCAGCACGATCAGCACGAACAGGCCGAAGGCGAGCCCGGTGACCGGGTTTTCGGACACGACATAGCGCGCATGGCGCATGGTGGCGACGAGGGCGGTCATGGGCGGCGCTCCGCACTCTTTCCCGTCATGGTCGGCCTCGTGCCGGCCATCCACGTCTTGGTCGTCGGCGCATAAAGGTCGTGGATGACCGGGACGAGCCCGGCCATGACGAGACTGAGGAGTCCGAGGGGGCTCATGCGTCCATCCTGGTGCGGGGGTCGATCAGGCCGTAGAGCATGTCGATCGCGAGATTGAGTGCGACGTAGAGCACCGCCATCGTCAGCACGAAGCCCTGGACGGGGGCGAAGTCCGAGGCGATCAGCGCCTCGACCGCGAAGGAGCCGATGCCGGGCCAGGCGAACACCTTCTCGACCAGCACATTGGCGCCGAGCAGGAACGAGAACACCATGCCAAGCGTGGTGATCACCGGCAGCATGGCGTTGCGGAACGCGTAGGTGACGACCACGGTGTAGGAGGAGAGGCCGCAGGCCCGCGCGGTGCGCACGAAGTCGGAGGAGAGAACCGCCAGCATGGAGGCGCGGGTCATGCGCGCGATCGGGGCGAGCGCGAAAATGCCGAGCGTGAGGGCCGGCAGGACGAGCTGCTTCAGGCTCGCCACGAAGGTCGTTCCGTCCCCGACGAGGAGGCTGTCGATCAGATAGAAGCCCGTGATGGTCGGCGGCGGCGAGTCGAAGATGCCGAGCCGGCCGAGCGGTGCGGGCGCCCAGCCGAGCAGATAGTAGAAGACGTAGACCAGGATCAGCCCGGTGAAGAACACCGGCAGCGACACGCCGGCCGTGGTGACGATCCGGCACGCGTGGTCGACCATCGAGCCGGGCTTGGTCGCGGCGAGGATCCCGAGCGGCACCGCGATCGCCATCGAGACGAGAAGGCCGAGCAGAGTCAGCTCGGCCGACGCGGGCAGACGCGCCGCGATCTCGGCCGCGACCGGCTGGCCGGTGGTGAGCGAGCTGCCGAGATCGCCGTGCACGAGGTCGACGACGTAGCGGACGAACTGGACCGGCAGCGGCTGATCGAGCCCGAGCTTGGCGCGGATCTGCTCGATCGCCTCGGCGCTCGCCGCGGGGCCGGCGAAATAGGCGGCGGGATCGCCCGGCAAGGCGCGGGTGAGCAGAAAGGTGACGATCACCACCCCGATCAGGCTCGGGATCGTCATCGCGAGACGCTTGAGGATCAGGGTCGGCATGTTCGCGTTCCTGCGTTTGAGCCTCGCTGCGCGCTTGTTCCGCCCTCACCCTGAGGAGCGCCCGAAGGGCGCGTCTCGAAGGGCGAGGGCGGCCTCATGGTTCGAGACGCGGCCTGCGGCCGCTCCTCACCATGAGGGGAAGTACACGAACGTAGCCGCTCGCTCGGCCTCACGCCTTCTCGAGCGTCCGGTAGTCGAGCTGGCGGTGGAACCAGTAGCGATAGCCGGTCACGTTCTTCTGCATCGCCACGTTGAGGTAGGGCTGGAACAGCGGCACCCGCGGCACGTCGTCGAACGCCTTGGCGACGAAGCCCTTCACGTCGGTGTCGTAGGCCGCGGTGTCGCCCTCCGCCGCCGCCTTGCGGGCGGCGTCGATCAGCGCGTCCATCTCCTTGTTCTGGTAGCTCATCGTGTTGAACAGCGCGTTCTGGCCGTGATAGCACCAGAAGAAGAAGTACTCGGGATAGTCGAGCCAGCCCGAGAAGAAGTTGGAGATGAGCGGCATCTCCTTCTTGGTCATCTCGGATCGCCAGTTCGCGCCCGGCACCTTGTTGATCGTCGTCCGGATTCCGATCTGGGCGAGGCTCTCCTGCACCAGGACGCAGAGCGGCTCGTTGACCGCGGCCGCGCCGAGGTCGAAGGACAGCGTCGTCTCGAAGCCGTTCGGGAGACCGGCCTTGGCGAGCAGCGCCTTCGCCTTGGCGAGGTCGGTGACGTAGCCGTGCGGCTGCGGCCACGCGGTCGAGAGCGCGGAGCCCTCGGGCGCGCCGTGCAGCGGCTTGGCGAGGCCGAACATCACGGCATCCATGATCTTCTGGTACGGAATCGCGTAGGCGACCGCCTGTCGCACCTCGAGCTTGTCGAAGGGCGGCTTCGTCACGTTCATGCCGATGTACTGGATGCCGTTGCCGATCGGGCTCGACAGGACGTTCACCTTGCCGGCCTGCTTCAGTTCGACGAAGTCCTTGTTGGGCAGATCGAACGAGATGTCGGCGTCGCCGCGCTCGATCAGGGCGCGCCGGTTGCCGGCGGACGGCACCATGCGCCACACGATGCGCTTGATCTTCGGCAGCGGGCCGCCCTTCCAGCTCTCGTTACGCTCGTAGATCACCTCGGTGCCGGGCGTCCACTTCGCCACCTTGTAGGCGCCGCCGCCGGCCGTGTTGGCCTTGGAATACTCCATGGCCCAAGGGTCCTTGTCGGTCGCGTGCTTCTTCATCAGCTCCGCGTTGAAGATCGACGGAACGATCACGGCGATGTCCGGGATCGTCAGCCGGTCCTTGCGGATGAAATCGACCCGGAAGGTGTGATCGTCGACGGCGACGAACTGCTCGGGCTTCTCCAGCGAGCCGGCCTTCATCTGGAAGGTCGGGAAGCCGCCGACCGAGACGGCGCGATCGAACGACCACTTCACGTCCTTGGCCGTCACCGGCGTGCCGTCGTGGAAGGTCGCGTCCTTGCGCAGCTTGAAGGTTGCCGACGTGTCGGTGACGGTCCAGTCCTCGGCGAGCTCGGGCGTGTACGTGTCGCGGTCGTAGGAGGCGACGCCGTTCTCCAGCGTCTTGGTGCCGTGCGAGATCAGCCGGTCGTAGCAGTTCCACGCCACCTCGTAGCCAGGCCGGTTGGTGCCGACGCCGTGGATGTCCAGATTGTTCGGTCCGCTCTCGGAGAGCAGCAGCAGGGTCTCGTTGCGGGCCTGGGCCTTGGCCTCCGACCAGATGGCCGGCGCCGGGAGCACGGTCCCGGCCGCCAGGGCCGTCATCGATTTGAGGACGTCACGACGCTTCATTCTCGTTCTCCGAATGGCAGGGCGGGGGCTCGGGCATCACAAGTTCCCGCAAACCCCGTGCCAGTTCGGAGAAGATCCGCCACGGCTCGGGCCAATGGCTTGTATGGAAAGAAAAATTCGACCGGTGTCACGACCCGCTCAGCGCTTCGGGATCGTCACCGCGGGCCGACCATTGCATACAACGAGTCCAAATAAGTCTATTTAGTAGGCAGCGCGCGGCTCCCGCAGGTCGTATTCCCGAGTCCGCCGTCAGGCCGCGAGGCGCGTCTTCAAGGCCTCGAACTTCGCCACCTGCTCCGGCTCCATGTTGCGGTCCGGCATGCGGCGGACGAAGATCTTGAACATCGCCTCGCCGTCCTGGTCGAAGAACTGGATCGAGCAGCTCTCGCGGCCCATGAACGGGCGCCGAACGAACGCGATGGCGGTGCAGCGGTCGGCCTTGATGTGGCCACCGATCGGGCTGTCGCCGTGCAGGTTGAAGTAGCCACGGCCGAACTCGCCGCGCGGGATCGCGCCCTCGCACTCCAGCACGATGCTGGGCGTGTGGACGATGAACAGCATCGGCCCCCAAGAGGTCAGCTCGCCCATCACGTCGGCGAACGTGTCGGCCGGCGCGAAGGTGCAGTTGGCCGCCGGCAGCATGCGGGTGGCGTCGAGCGTCGAGACGCCGTGCTGACGGGCCAGCACCTCGATGATGCCGTCCGGATTCGCGGCGAGCTGGGCCGCGAGCTTTTCGCGCGCGTCGGACGGTGCGGCAAGAGTGTCGGTCATGCGATGCTCCTTGGAGGACGTGGAGGGCTGTTCGGCGCGATCGAGCGCCGCATAGAGGCCGCTGGTGAGATTGGTGATCCAGAAGGCGCCGGCCGGCGTGGTGCGCAGCAGGTCGCCGTCGGCCACGACGAGGCCGGCCTCGCTCCAGTTGCGCAGCAGCGGCGCGGCGGCGGCGGCGAAGCCGGGGGCGAGACGATCCACCGCGGCGGGATCGATCCCGCCGCTTTCCAGCCCGGACGTGATCGCCGCCTGGGCGGCGTAGCGGGCCGGCATGCGGGAGAGGCCCTCCACGGGACGGCGGCCCTCTGCCTGCAGGGCCCGCCGCCGCTCGATCTCCATGACGTTGCGCCAGCGCACGCCGTGCGCCTGCCCACCGGCGCCGGGCCCGAAGGGCAGGCACGGCATGCCGCGCTTGATGCCGGCATTGTAGACGTTGCGCTCGTGCGTCGAGCGGACGAGATGCGATTGCGACACCTGGCGGAAGCCGCGCTCCGTCAGCCCGGCGATGCCGGCCGCGTAGGTCTGGGCTTGGCGGCCGATCGGGCTCGCGGCCGGCAGCTTGCCCGCCTCGATGGCCCGGAACAGCGGGCCGCCGCGCCAAATGTTCAGCGCGTAGAGCGTGACGCCGTCGAGCCCGAGCGTTTCGACGGTGTCGAGATCGCGCGCCCAGGTCTCGTCGGTCTGTCCGGGCAGGCCGTAGATCAGATCGCAGACGACGCGGGCCCGGCCGAGCCCGACGAGCTCGCGGATGAACGCCGTCAGCTCCTCGTAGGGCAGCTTGCGGCCGAGTCGCCGTCGCACCCCGGTATCGAAGCTCTGCACGCCGAGCGAGATGCGGTTGACGCCGGCGTCGAGCGCGGCCTCCGCCTTGGCGAGGCCGAAGTCGTAGGCACGGCCTTCCAGCGTGATCTCGCAGTCCGCCGTCAGCGGCAGGTGCTCGCGCAAGCCCTCGACCAAGCGGGCGAGGGCGGATGCCGGCAGCGCCGTCGGCGTGCCGCCCCCGATATAGACGGCGGCGACCGGCGCCGAGGCGACCAGCGGGGTCGTTCCGCGATCGGCGACCTCGGCGATCACGTCGTCGACGAAGGCCTCGGCCACCTCGGGGCGCCAGACGTTCTGGAAGAAGCCGCAGAACAGGCAGTGGTTCTGGCAGTACGGCACGTGCACATAGGCGATCGCCGGTTCGTCACGCGGCGTCTCGAACACGCGGGCCAGCACGGCCTCGGCCTCGTCCGGGTCCACCGGCACGCTGCCGCGCCACGGCGGCGCGAACTCGCGCCCGCCGAAGGCCTCGGTGAGCGGGTCGCGCCCCGCCGGCACCAGGAAATCCTCCACGGGCCGCGGCGCCGAGGACGGGTGATCCCGTCCGCCGGCCGAGGCGTGGCCACCGCCGTGCGGGTGCCCCGCTGCGTGCGGCTGGCCGGCTGCGTGGGGGTGTCCGCCGCCGTGCTGTCCGCCGTGTGGATGCGCCATCCCGTGCGGATGGCCGGTTCCAGTCGGATGACCGTGGCCATTGGTCGTCCGGGTCGTCTTGCTCGCCTCCATCACTTCCCCCAACGCAAACTCGTGCGGACGCCTCAGCGCCCCGCGCGTGTCCAGGCGGGCGGCGGCCCCGGCCGCACCCGCGATGTGATCATGTGCGGCAGCACACAGGGCGTTCCGACCGGCAGGCCGCACGCCGCCAGCTCCACGTCGAAGACCCGCGACAGCATCTCGCCGGTGATGACGGACTGGGCGGGACCCGCCGCTGCGATCCGTGCCCGGTGCATCACCACGACGCGATCCGCGAAGGATGCCGCCAGGTTGAGGTCGTGCAGCACCGCGACGACGGCCGTGCCGGCCTTGGCGCGGGCGCGCGTCAGCGTGACGAAATCGATCTGGTGGCGAAGATCGAGCGCGGCGGTCGGCTCGTCGAGCAGCAGCAGCCCTGGCCCGTTGTCGGCCTCGCCACGGGCGAGCTGGACCAGCACGCGGGCGAAATGCGCGCGATGCTGCTCGCCACCCGACAGTGTCGTGATCAGGCGGTCGCGGCAGGCGAGAAGGTCGACCTCGGCCAGCGCCGCCTCGACCAGTGCGTCGGCGTGCGGCCCATGCCCGTCGCCAGCCCCCATGCGGACGATCTCGTCGACCGTGAACGGAAACGCGACCGAGATGCTCTGCGACAGCACGGCACGATGACCGGCGAGTCTCTTGGGCGGATAGGACCCGAGCGCCGCGCCCTTGAGGCGGACATCGCCCGCGGCCGGACGGAGGTCGCCCGACAGCACCCGCAGCAGCGTCGACTTTCCGGCGCCGTTCGGGCCGACGATCGCCACCGTCTCGCCCGGCGCCACGGCGAGATCGACGCCGTCCAGCAGCGTCGCGCGTCCTGCCCGCACCGTCACGCCGGTCGCCTCGATCACGGTCATCGGACGTCCCGCGTTCCGGCGTCATTCCGGGGCGCGCTGAAAGCGCGAACCCGGAATCCAGCCACACTCTCCGAACACGGCGCTGGATTCCGGGTTCGCGGCTTCGCCGCGCCCCGGAATGACAGAGGGAGTGAGATGATCACGCTCACAGGCCCACCACGGCGCGCTGGCGCAACAGGAGCACGAGAAAGAACGGGGCCCCGATCAGCGCCGTGACGATGCCGACCGGCAGCTCGGCCGGGCTGGCCAGCGTCCGCGCAATGGTGTCGGCGACCAGCAGCACGAGCCCGCCGAACAGCACGCCGGCCGGCAGCAGCGTGCGATGGGCCGGCCCGATCACCAGCCGCAGCAGATGCGGGACGACGATGCCGACGAAGCCGATGACGCCGCTCGCCGCCACGGCGGCGCCGACCGCGGCCGCCATCAGCACGATGGCGAAACGCTTGAGGCTCTCCACCGGCACACCCATGTGGAATGCCTCCGCCTCGCCCAGCACCAGCATGTCGAGGCCGCGCGCGATCATCGGCAGCGACACCAGGACGGCGGCGAGGAACGGCAGCATCGCCCACACCTTCGGCCAGGTCGCGCCCGCCATCGAGCCGAGCGTCCAGAAGGTGATGTCCCGGAGCTGCCGGTCGTCTGCCAGGAAGACCAGGAGCCCGGTCCCGGCCCCTGCCAGCGCGCCGAGCGCGAGGCCGGCGAGCAGCAGCGTGGCGATCGAGGTGCGGCCCTCGCGGGTGGCGATGCGGTACAGCATCGCCGTCACGCCGAGCGCGCCGGCGAAGGCGGCGAGCGGCAGCGCCTCCGGTCCGAAGCCGCCCAGGAGCCGGTCGCCGAGCACGATGGTGGCGGCCGCCGCGAGCCCGGCCCCGGCCGAGACGCCGACCAGGCCCGGATCAGCGAGCGGGTTGCGGAACAGGCCCTGCATGATGGTGCCCGCGGTGGCGAGCAGGGCGCCGACCGTGACGGCGAGCACGATGCGGGGCAGCCGGATCGAGAGCAGGATCAGCCGGTCGCGGGCCACGTCGGGCGATGTCGCGTCACCGAGACCGAGCGCAGTGACGAGCCGCCCGGGCGGAATGCCGGCGGCCCCGATGGCGGCCGAGGCGAGGGCGGCGGCGACGAGCAGGACGGCGAGCGCGGCCAGCACGACCCAGCGCGGCAGGGCCCGCAGCCCGGGCGGGCCGCTGCGCTCCGCCACCGGGGAATGCCGGGTCGCGGCCCCGTCGGTCATTTGAGGCAGGCTCCGACTGCGCCGTCGTGACGGGCCGCCATGGTGTCGGCGGCCGGCTTCGCGATGGTGCCGTCCTCCACGGCAGCGCGGAGCTGGGTGGCGAGATCGCGCGCCGCGAGGGCCGTGCGCGGGCCGAAGCCGAGCAGGTACTGGCCGTTCATGGAGACGAACGCCTTGCGGGTGCCGGCCGGCGTCATCGCGAAGGCAGGACGTGACAGCACGGCCTCGGCCGAGACCGTCTGGCCCGGCCGCTCCATCATCAGCACCACGTCGGGACGCGCCGCGATGATCGCCTCGTCGCCGACCAGCTTGTAGCCGGCGAGATCCGGGATGGCGTTCTCGGCGCCGGCCATTCGGATGATGCCGTCCGCCGCGGTGTCACGGCCGGCCACCATGGCGCGCTCGTTGACGAAGGAGAGAACGAACAGGACGCGCGGCATCCGCCTACCCGCCGGCCGCTCCGTCTCGAGGGTCGCGAAGTCACGTTTCAGCGCATCCACCAGGCAGTCGCCGCGGGCGGTCTCGCCGACCGCCGCCGCGACCGTGCGGACCTTGTCGAGAATGCCGCTCGCGGTGAAGCGATCGGGCACCTGCACGAAACGCACGCGCGCCGACTTGAGCACCGCGACGGCTTCGGGCGGACCCGCGCCATCGATCGCCAGCACCAGCGAGGGCGACATCGCCAGCACGCCCTCGGGCGAGAGCTGGCGCATGTAGCCGACATTCGGCTTATCGGTGAGCGCGCGCGGCGGGAAGATGCTGGTGGTGTCGACCGCGACGATGCGGTCCCCCAGGCCGAGCGCATAGAGAATCTCGGTGACGGATCCGCCGACCGAGACGATGCGGTTCGCGTTCACGGCGTCGACCGCGAGAGCCGAGGCCGTCGCGGCCGCCGTCAGCGTCGCTGCGAGTGCGAGCCGAAGAATTGCTCGGGGCATCCGTGTCATGAATGCCTCACTTGGTCAGAATCAGCTTGTTCTGGGCCGTCAGCCGCAGCCGGTAGGCGTCGGTCCCGTGCGTGATGATGATCTCCCGGGTGGCCACGAACAGATCACGGCTCTCGATGCGGTGCCCGACAACCGGGACGCTTCGTTCAGCGCGAGTGTCGCCTGGCCCGACAGCGGCCACGGACACGGATCCTCGGTCGTTTTCGGGGCGGTTCATCTGAGGCTCTCGTTCACATAATACTGTAAAGATCATGGCGACGTCTTTAGTTTAGAGCCGTTTTAGACTGAAATACTCGGTTCTTAGAGCGGTTCTAAACTTTAGAAGTCTTGCTTGACGTGCCGTAATACAGTCGGTTACCAAAGGCAAGACCTTAACTGCGGACCCGAACGGGCCGCAACGTCCGCCAGCAAGCCAGCCGGTTCCGGCTCGCACGCCAGCCCGCGACGACATTTCGACAATCGCGAGTGGGGGCTTCGATGGCTGGACGGGCGGGCAGTGCAGATCGGTTTCTCATAGGAGTGTCGGCCGTCGCCGTGCTGGCGGCCGCCGCGACGGCGGCGCGAGCGCAGTCGGCCGAGTCGCTCGACGCGATCACGGTGGTGGCGACCAAGACCGAGGAGAAGGCGATCGATTCGCTCGCTCCGGTCTCGACGGTCCGCATGGACCAGATCGACCAGATCCTGCCGAAGCGTCTCTCCGACATGCTGATCGCCGTGCCGGGCGTCACCGTGCAGGATCGCGGCGACGAGCCGTCCACCTCGATCAACATTCGCGGCCTGCAGGACTTCGGCCGTGTCGCCGTCGTGGTCGACGGCGCGCGCCAGAATTATCAGCGCACCGGCCACGGCGCGAGCGGCGCGTTCTTCCTCGATCCCGAGCTGATCGGCGGCGTCGATATCGTCCGCGGCCCGACCGCCAACATCTACGGCACGGGTGCCATCGGCGGCGTCGCCTCGTTCCGCACCAAGGACATTCAGGACGTGGTACGGCCCGGAGAGAAATGGGGCGTCGAAGGCCACACGCAGGCGGGCTCGAACCAAGGCAGCGGCCTCGCCTCGGTGTTCGGCGGTGTGCACGTCAACCCGAACGTCGACTTCTTCGCCGGCGGCAGCTTCAGGAAGCAGGCGAGCTACGACGACGGCTCCGGCACCGAGGTGATCAATTCCTGGAACCAGGTCGGCAGCGCCATCACCAAGCTGACGGTCCGCCCGGTCGAGCACCACGAGGTGAAGTTCACCGGCATCTTCCAGAACTTCCAGTACGACGCCGGGCAGCCGACCCGGTCGATCAACGGCACCAACCAGACCGGCACGTCGACCTACGCGACCGACCTCACCAACATCACCACGGCCGCGCGCTGGCGCTACGTTCGGCCCGACAATCAGCTCATCGACTGGGACGCCAACGTCTACTGGAACCGCACCGACTCCCAGCAGGTCAAGATCGCGCACATCTCGACCACGCCGAGCGCGCGGTGCGGCGGCGTGCCCGGCAATCCGGTCAGCGGCTGCGTCGGCGACGAGCGCAGCTACCTGCTCGACACGGTGGGCTTCGACGCCAACAACACGTCGCGCTTCGAGGCGTTCGGGCTGCGCCACGCCGTCACGATCGGCGGGGATGCGTTTCACGACAAGGTCCAGACCTACGATCAGACCGGCAACTCGAACATTACGACGCCCGGCGGCGAGCGCACGGTCGGCGGCTCCTTCGTGCAGCTCAAGAGCAACTACTCGACCTGGCTCGAGGTGATCGGCGCGGCGCGCTACGACACCTACGAGCTGTCGGGCCTCGGCACGACCACGTCGGGCGACCGCGTCTCGCCGAAGATCACGGTCGGCGTCACGCCGATCGAGGGCTTCACGCCCTATGTCACCTATGCCGAGGGTTATCGGGCGCCGTCACTCACCGAGACGGTGGTCAGCGGCGCGCATGCATCGGCCGGTGGTCCTCCGGGGGTGACGTGCGCGGACGGCACGTCGGGCATGTTCTGCTTCCTGCCCAATCCCAACCTGCGGGCCGAGATCGGCAAGAACAAGGAAGCCGGCGTCAATCTGAAATACGACAACGTGTTCCTGGCCGGCGCCACGTTCCGCGGCAAGTTCAACGTGTTCCGCAACGACGTCGACGACTACATCGAGCTGACGGCGTTCGGTCCGAACACGATCTACGGCGCGTCCTATCAGCAGTACCAGAACATTCCGCACGCCCGCATCGACGGTTTCGAGGCGGAGACCATGTATGACGCCGGCGGCTGGTTCGTCGGCGTCGCCGGCACGCTCCAGCGCGGCAAGAACGTCGACACCGGCGTCGGCCTGGTGCGGATTCAGGGTGATCGGATCGTCACCACCGTCGGCGCCCGCTTCCTCGACCGCAAGATCACGGCGACGCTGCGGTGGGCTTCGGTCGCGTCCAACGACGATATTCCGGCGAACTACATCCCGGCGAGCTCGTACAACCTCGTCAATGTCTATCTCGGCTATCAGCCCACTCCCGACGTGCTGATGGGCTTCGGCATCGACAACCTGCTGAACCAGTACTACCGGCCCTACGCGATCGCCCGGACGGCAGGCGATGTCGGCGCCCAGAACGACCTCCTGTGGGCGTCCGCCGCTCCCGGCATCACGTTCAAGGGCTCGGTCAAAATCCGCTTCGGAGGAGCCTGATCTCGCCGATGAAAGTCTCACGTTCCCTTCCCGATCCCCAGCGCGGCCTCCTCACGGTCGTGCCGGGGCGCGCCCCCGACAACGACGTGTTCTCCAAGGCCCCTGCGGTCGAGCTTCGGCGCGACAGCGATCCGGGCGGTGATGGAATCGGGACAGGGAACGTGGTGCTGCTCGCGCATGTCCGGGCAGAGCGCGATCATCCGGGGGCGCACGCGGCCGCACCTGTTGCTCCGCCCTCACCGGACGATCGCCCGGCGGTGTCGTCGCGGGGATGGTCACGGCGCCGGTCGGTCGTGGTCGCGGCCTGCTCGTTGACCTTGCACGCGGCGATCCTCGTGGCCTTCGCGCACGAGCCGCCCCCGGTGGCCAGCGTCGGGCTCGAAGTGATCTCGGTCGAGATGGTGCTCGGCGCCGACAGCATGGCCGGGGTCTCGTCGACCCCGAGCCCGTCCGAGGCCGCACCGACCGAGGAGGCCAAGCAGGAGCCGGAGAAGACCGAGCCGGAGAAGCAGGTCGAGGAGGCCAAGGCGCCGGAGCCCGAGCCGACGCCCGAGGAGCCGCCGGTCGAGCAGCAGGTCGCCGTCGCACAGCCGGACCCGCCGCCCGAGCCGCAAAAGGACGAGCCGCCGCCGCCCCCCGAGCCCACGCCCGTCATCGAGAAGGAGGCGCCGGAGACGGTCGCGGCGATCCCGCCCGAGCCGCCGAAGCCGCAGCCCAAGCTCGAGGTCAAGCCTGAGATCAAGCCGGCGCCGAAGCCCAAGCCGAAGGCCAAGCCCGAGCCGAAGAAGCGGACGGCCGCCCGCACGTCCAACGATGCACGCGAGACCAACACGTCGCCGGCGCGGTCGAGCAGCGCGGCCGGAATCGGCGTCGGCCGCTCCGACCTGAACACCAACTACCGCGGCATCGTCGCGGCGCATCTCGCCCGGCACAAGCAGTTCCCGGCCGAGGCGCGGGCAAGTGGTCAGCAGGGCAGCACCAGCGTGAGCTTCACGATCGACGGCTCGGGCCGTGTCACCTCGGTCCGGCTCGGTCGCGGATCGGGAATCGCCAGCCTCGATCAGGAGACCACGGCGATGGTGCGCCGTGCGTCGCCGTTCCCGCCGCCGCCGAGTGGTCAGTCCATGACGTTCTCGGTGCCGGTCAGCTTCTTCCTGCGCTAGCGAAGCGACTTTACTTCGCCGGCCGGGCAGGTTTCGATTTGTCGTCAGCCCCAACAGGAGCCCCTTCGATGTACATTGCGATGAACCGTTTCCGGGTGAAGAAGGGAAGCGAGGAGACCTTCGAGCAGGTCTGGCTGACGCGCGAGACGTATTTGGATCGCATGCCGGGCTTCGTCGAGTTCCACCTGCTCAAGGGGCCGGAGGCGGAGGACCACACGCTGTATTCCTCTCACACCGTGTGGGCGTCGAAGGCGTATTTCGAGGCGTGGACGACGTCGGACGAGTTCAAGATCGCACACGCCCGCGCCGACAACTCCGGCACCGGGCCTCTCTATCTCGAGCATCCCAAGTTCGAAGGCTTCGAGGTGAAGCAGACGGTTCGCCCGCGGGAGAGCGACGCGGCGTAGAGCTGACGCGGCGTAGAGCCACGCGGCGCGTCGACCCTTTGCTTCACCCTCCCCTGGAGGGGAGGGTCGACGCGCGCAGCGCATCGGGGGTGGGGTGAGGCCCCACCACGACGGAGAGGCTGTGACCCCCTCCCGGCGAGTATTGCTCGCCGACCTCCCCCCTCCAGGGGGAGGTGAAGAAAGAGCATCACTCCCGTGCCGCCTGCCTGAGCGCGTAGAGCGCCTCCAGCGCTTCGCGGGGCGACATGTCGTCGGGGTCGATCTCGGCGAGCTTTTTCAGCACCGCCTCGGCGCGCGGATCCGCCGCCTTCGGCGCCGGGACGGGCCGCGCGGCGAACAGCGGCAGGTCGTCGACCAGCTTGCGGGCCGGCGAGGTGCGGTCCTCGGCCTCCAAGACGCCGAGCACGTGCTTGGCGCGCTCGATGACGGCCGGCGGCAATCCGGCGAGCTTCGCCACCTGGATGCCGTAGGAGCGGTCCGCCGCGCCGGACACGACCTCGTGCAGGAACACGACGTCGCCGTGCCACTCCTTCACCCGCACCGTGATGTTGAACAGGCGGTCGAGCTTGTTGGCGAGCGCCGTGAGCTCGTGGAAGTGCGTCGCGAACAGCGCGCGGCAGCGATTGCGGTCGTGCAGGTGCTCGATCGCTGCCCAGGCGATGGAGAGGCCGTCATAGGTCGCGGTGCCGCGGCCGATCTCGTCGAGAATCACCAGCGAGCGCTCGCCGGCCTGGTTCAGGATCGCGGCCGTTTCCACCATCTCGACCATGAAGGTCGACCGCCCGCGCGCCAGATCGTCGGCCGCGCCGACGCGCGAGAACAGCCGGTCGACCACGCCGAGTCTCGCACGCGTCGCCGGGACGAAGCTCCCGGCCTGCGCCAGCACGACGATCAGCGCGTTCTGGCGCAGATAGGTCGATTTGCCCGCCATGTTGGGGCCTGTCACGACGGCGATGCGGCCGGAGGCCTTCGCGGACGGCGGCGACAGGTCGGAGTCGTTGGCGACGAACGAGCCCCCCTCGACCGCGATGGCCTGCTCCACCACGGGATGGCGTCCGCCCTCGATACAGAAGGCGAGGCCGGAGTCGACCTCCGGGCGCACGAAGCGGCACTCGACCGCGACCGCGGCGAGCGACGAGGCCACGTCGACCACGGCGAGCGCGCGGGCCGCAGCCTTCACGGCATCGGCCGCGTCGACGACGGCGGCGACGAGGCGCTCGAAGATGTCGAGCTCGAGCCCGAGCGCGCGGTCGGCCGCGCTGGCGATCTTGGCTTCCAGGGCGCCGAGCTCGGTCGAGGTGAAGCGCACCTGGCCGGCGAGCGTCTGGCGGTGGATGAAGGTGGCGTTGAACGGCGGCGTCATCAGCCGCTCGGCGTTCTGCGCCGTCACCTCGACGAAATAGCCGAGCACGTTGTTGTGCCGGATTTTCAGCGCCCGGAGCCCGGTCTCCTCGGCGTAGCGGGCCTGCAAGGCGGCGATGACGCGGCGCGATTCGTCACGGAGCGCCCGCGCCTCGTCGAGTGCCGCCTCGTAGCCCGGGCGCACAAAGCCGCCGTCGCGCTTCTGCAGCGGCAGCTCGTCGGCGAGGGCGGTAGACAGCATGGCCTGAAGGGCCGGGTCGGGAGAGCGGAGATTCGCCACCGCCTCGGCGATCTCGTCCGGCATCGTCGCGCTGCCGAGCCTGACGCCGAGATCCGCGGCAGCGCCGAGGCCGTCGCGGATCGCCGCGAGATCGCGCGGGCCGCCGCGCGCCAGCACGATGCGGGCGAGCGAGCGGGCGAGGTCCGGCGCCGCGGCGAGCCTGTCACGCACGATGCTGCGGATGGTGGACTCGCTGGTGAAGGAGGCGACCGCATCGAGCCGTCGGTCGATCGCGGCCGGATCGGTGAGCGGTGCCGCGATGCGCTGGGCGAGCAGGCGCGAGCCCGCCGCCGTCACGGTCCGGTCGATGGCGGCGACCAGCGAGCCGCGACGCTCGCCGCCGAGCGTCCGCATCAACTCGAGGTTCGCGCGCGTGGCCGCGTCGATCAGCAGCGTGGCGCCGAGCGCCTCGCGGGTCGGCGGCGACAGCGGCGGCCGCTTGCCGAGCTGGGTGCGCTCCACATAGGTGATGCAGGCCGCCGCGGCGGTCAACTCGAGCCGCGAGAACGTGCCGAAAGCCTCGCTGGTCGCCACCGCGAAGTACGACGTGAGCCGGCGCTCGGCGCTCGCCCCGTCGAACACGTCGCGTCCGAGCGGCGTCACGGCCGGAAGCGTCCGCAGGAACGGCGCGACCTCGGTGTCCTCGTAGAGCGCGTCCGAGACGATCACCTCGCCGGGTTCAACGCGGGCGATCTCGGAGGCGAGGCGGGTCCGATCGCATTCGGTGAGCCGGAACTCGCCCGTCGAGATGTCGAGACAGGCGAGGGCGAAGCGCGCCTCCTCGCCGCTCGCCGACGGCTTCGCCCGCACGATGGCGGCCAGGAAATTGTTGCGGCGGGAATCGAGGAGCGAGTCCTCGGTCAGCGTGCCGGGGGTGACCAGGCGCACGACGTCGCGCTTCACCACCGACTTGCCGCCGCGCTTCTTCGCCTCGGCCGGGTCCTCGAGCTGCTCGCACACGGCGACCCGGTGGCCGAGCGCGATCAGCCGGTGCAGGTACTCGTCGGCGCGCTCGATCGGCACGCCGCACATCGGGATGTCGAGCCCCTGGTGCTTGCCACGCTTGGTCAGCACGATGCCGAGCGCCCGGCTGGCCGTCTCGGCGTCCTGGAAGAACATCTCGTAGAAGTCGCCCATCCGGTAGAACAGCAGGCAGTCCGGGTTGGCGGTCTTGATCTCGATGTACTGCTCCATCATCGGCGTGACGCGGGCGTCGGCGCGCGCCTGCGCGTCGGCGACACGGGTGTCCGGATCACGCGTATCGGCACGCGGCGCGTCCGCATCCGCGGGAGCGTCGGGAACAGGCTTGTGCACAGCATCCATGGCGGCCGCACGCTAGCAGAAGCGGTCCGAGGATTCTAAGGGGCAGGTCCGCCGGGCTGTGGAGAGATGGCGTTTCTGCACACTCCCCTGGAGGGTGCAGAAAGGCTCACCTGACGAACGTCTTGCCCGTGATCCGCTGGATATTGCCGAAATAGATCAGGTCCAGGGTTTCCTGCGGCAGCCCCAGGGAGTCGAGGATCCGTTGGGTGTCGCGAATGAAGCCGGGGCCTTTTTCGGGGTCGAACGGGCAGTCGGTGGCGAACAGGATGTTCTCCTTCGGGTAGAAGGCGAGGCCCGCCTGGGCGCCGATGGTCGACGAGAAGACGGCGGTGTCGGGGTAGAAGCTCTCGCGGAAGTAGTCCAGCGGCCGCTTCTTCAGGGAGGCCTTCAGCGACGCGTAGTCGGCGTCCGAGGTGCGAGTGCCGATCTGGTCCCAGCCCGGGCCGATGCGGCCGTCCAGCATCGGCACGATGCCGCCGAAATGGTGCACGATCGGCTTGAGGCCGGGATGGCGGTCCAGCACCTTGGAGAAGACGAGGCGCGCCATCATGGCGGCGGTCTCGTAGGACCAGCCGAACGTCCACCAGATTTCGTAGAGGGACTTGTCCTCGCTCTTGTAGTCGGAAAAATCGGCGCGCCGCGCGGGGTGGATCCACACCGGCTTGTCGAGCTTCTCCAGCGCGTCCCAGAACGGCTCGAACTCGGGCAGGTCGATCGGGCGTCCGTTCACATTGGTGTAGATCTGTACGCCGCAGGCCCCGAGATCCCGGATTGCGCGGGTTCCCTCGCGGATCGCGCCCGGCACGTCGGCGAGCGAGACCTGGGCGACGAAGCCGGGGAAGCGGTGCGGATGGCGCGAGACGATCTCGGCCAAGCCGTCGTTGATGATCCGGCAGAGCTCCTCGACCTTGTCCGGCCCGGCCACGTCCTCCATGGGCGGGCTCGAATAGGCGATGATCTGAGCATAGTCGGGAAACTCGTCCAGCATGCGCAGCCGGGCGTCGAGATCGTAGATGCAGGGGATGCCGCGCATCCGCTTGCCGATGCCCTGCTGGCCGGCGCCGAGCCGGTCCATGGCGGCCAGGATGCCGGCGGGGATGAAATGCGTGTAGGCATCGATGCGCATCGGCGGGGGCCTCGTCTGGGGCGCTTCGGGGGCGGGTGGGGCGTCGGCGGCCGGGACCATGGCCAAATTTTCCCCGTTGCGCCAGCCGTGAGGACTGCGTGCGTGGCATGCGGGCCTCCCGTCCGAAGCGGGCACAGGCCTCTGGCGGGACTTCGGAAACCGAAACTTTCGGGCGGCCTCGTCGTGCCGCTGTCGCCGCCGTTTGACCGGGCTCCCGGCGCGCTCCTAGAGTGCGCTGCATTCCTCGCTGTTCGATTGTCGCCGACCGACGGTTCCGGGGGGCCGCCCCATGTCCACCTTCATGTCTCTCGGTGAGGCGATCGCCTCGGCCGTGCACGACGGCGACTCGGTGGCCATCGAGGGCTTCACCCATCTCATCCCGCATGCGGCCGCCCACGAGGTGATCCGCCAGCGCCGCCGCGACCTGACCCTGGTGCGGATGACGCCCGACATCGTCTACGACCAGATGATCGGCATGGGGTGCGCCGAGAAGCTGGTGTTCTCGTGGGGCGGCAATCCCGGTGTCGGCTCGTTGCACCGGTTCCGCGATGCGGTGGAGCGCGGCTGGCCGCACCCGCTGACATTGGAGGAGCACGCCCATGCCGCCATGGCCAATGCCTATGCGGCGGGTGCCGCCGGTCTCCCGTTCGCGCTGTTTCGCGGCTATCTCGGCGTCGACCTGCCGAAGGTCAATCCCAACATCCGGCGGGTCACCTGCCCATTCACCGGTGAAGAACTCGCCGCCGTGCCGGCGCTGCGGCCCGACGTCGCCATCGTCCACGCCCAAAAGGCCGACCGCGACGGCAATGTGCTGATCGAGGGCATTCTGGGCGTGCAGAAGGAGGCCGTGCTGGCGGCGAAGCGTGCCATCGTCACGGTCGAGGAGATCGTCGACGACTTCGGCCCGCGCAGCCCGAACGCCGTGATCCTGCCGTCCTGGACCCTCACGGCCGTGGTCGAGGTGCCGGGCGGCGCCTATCCGTCCTACGCGCACGGCTATTACGACCGCGACAATGCCTTTTATCTCGGCTGGGACGCCATCGCCCGCGACCGCGAGGCCTTCATGGCCTGGATGAAGGCCAACGTGCTGGGGCAGGGACCCGAAGCTTTCGCGGCGCATGGCCGCCGCGCGGCCGCGTGAGGACGCAATGACGCTCGCCTGGACTGCGACCGAGATGATGACCGTGGTGTCGGCCCGCGCGCTGCGCTCGTCCGACGTCTGCTTCGTCGGCATCGGGCTTCCGTCGGCGGCCTGCAATCTCGCCCGCCTCACCCATGCGCCCGGCATCACGCTGATCTACGAGTCCGGCACGCTGGCGACCAGGCCCACGGTGCTGCCGCTTTCCATCGCCGACGGCGAGCTGTGCGAGACGGCGTTGACCACCGTGTCGGTGCCGGAGATGTTCCGGTACTGGCTCCAGGGCGGACGCATTACGGTCGGCTTCCTGCCCGGCGCCCAGATCGACCGCTTCGCCAATCTCAACACCACGGTGATCGGATCGTACGACAAGCCGGTCACCCGCCTGCCCGGCAGCGGCGGCGCGCCCGAGATCATGACCCACTGCGGCGAGATCTTCGTCACCATGAAGCAGAGTCGGCGCAGCTTCGTGGACAAGCTCGATTTTATCACGACGTTCGGGCACGGCGAGGGGGGCGATCATCGCGCCCGGCTTGGAATTCGGACCAAGGGGCCGACCAGGCTGATCACGGACTTGTGCGTCTTCGAGCCGGACCCGGAGACCAAGGAGATGACGGTCACGTCGCTCCACCCCGGCATCACGCGCCGGGAGGTCCAGGACGCCACCGGCTGGCCGGTGCGGTTCGCGGACCGCGTCGAAGACACCGCGATGCCGACCGAAAGCGAGCTCGGCACCCTGCGGGACCTGCATGCCCGCACCCGGCGTGCCCAGGGTCTTGCCTCCTGAAGCAGATCATTCGTCCGCGGCCCGCGGTCGTGATTGTTTCTTCTCACGACGGTTCGCTGTGTCGCCGCACAGCGATCGCGGTCGGCCAGATACAGTTTGTCGCGCGATTATCGCCCCATGCGTCCAAAGAATGACCAATCGGCTCTTGCATTCGCGATACCGCCGGGTTGAAATGCATCAAAACAGGCTGCGACACGCAGCGCTCCGGGAAACGCCAAGGACCCCCATGACCTTCTTTTTTCCCACCCAGAGTCTGTCCGCTTTTCCGCCCCGCCTGTCTCCAGGGTACAAGAGCACGCCCAAGCGGTGCCCGACCAAGCCGCTGATCTTGATGAAGCATACGCTCAGCGAGCTGACCGGCCCGGTCTACGGGCAGGACGCCGTGCAGCCGGGCGACGAGGATCTCACCCGCCAGCACGCCGGCGAGCCGCTCGGCGAGCGCATCATCGTCCACGGGCGCGTGCTCGACGAGGACGGCCGTCCGGTGCCCAACGCGCTGGTGGAGATCTGGCAGGCCAATGCCTGCGGTCGCTACATCCACGTGGTGGATCAGCATCCGGCCCCGCTCGATCCGAACTTCACCGGGGCAGGGCGCAGCAAGACCGACGAGAACGGCCATTACAAGTTCATCACCGTGAAGCCGGGCGCCTATCCGTGGGGCAACCACCCCAATGCCTGGCGTCCCGCGCACATTCACTTCTCCATGTTCGGGCACTCCTTCGTGTCGCGGCTGGTCACCCAGATGTATTTCCCGGGCGATCCGCTCTTCCAGTACGATCCGATCTTCAATTCGGTCACCGACGAGAACGCCCGCAACCGCATGGTCTCGTCCTTCGACCTGGAGAACACCGTGCCCGAATGGGCGCTCGCCTACCGGTTCGACATCGTGCTGCGCGGCCGCAACCAGACCCCGATGGAGAGCTGAGATGACGTTCGGTATCACGCCGTCCCAGACGGTCGGCCCGTATTTCGCCTATGGGCTGACGCCGAACGGCAAGTACGATTGGAAGGACACGTTCGGCAACAATCTCGTCACGGCGGACGCTGCCGGCGAACGGATCCGCATCGAGGGGCGAATCTTCGACGGCGACGGTGCGCCGATCACCGACTCGATGCTGGAGATCTGGCAGGCCGACGCGCAGGGACGCTACGCCAGTCCGGCCGATCCGCGGCCGCGGAACTCGACCTTCCAGGGATTCGGCCGCACCGGCACGGACGCCGAGGGGCGCTTCTCGTTCGAGACCATCAAGCCCGGCTCGGTCCCGGGGCCGGACGACACGCCGCAGGCGCCCCACATCCTGGTCGGCGTGTTCGCCCGCGGCATGCTGCGCCAGAGCTACACGCGGATTTATTTCGACGACGAGCCCGGCAACGCCGCGGACCCGATCCTGGCGTTGGTGCCGGCAGATCGCCGTGGCACCCTGGTCGCCGCCAAGTCGGTGCAGAACGGGCACCCCGTCTACACGTTCGACATCCGCATGCAGGGCGACACCGAGACGGTGTTCTTCGAGATCTGACCGGCGTTCGCCGGATCGTCGTCGGCTCGTCCCGCAAAGGCGGGAATCGGGGGTTTCCTGCCGCGTCGCCCTGGGTCCTCGCCTTCCGGGGACGAGCGGCCGAAGAGCCTTGGTATGGGCAGACCAACCCACCCGGTGAGCCGGCTGGGACATCAAATATAAACGCGAAAAAGCGAAGCAACCGGAGAGGAACCATGCTCAAGCACCTGCTGACACCCCTCGCGGTGGCTCTCGGCCTAGCGGCTGCGGGTCCCGCGTCGGCGCAAGGTGTCGTCAAGATCGGCGTCATCGAGGCGATGACGGGCCAGCAGCAGTCGACCGGCGTGCAGACGCTGGCGGCGATGCGGCTCTACATGCAGCAGCACGGCGACACCGTCGCCGGCAAGAAGATCGAGCTGATCGTCAAGGACGACGGCGCCGTCGCCGATAACTCCAAGCGGCTCGCCCAGGAGCTGATCGTACGCGACAAGGTGAGCTTCCTGGTCGGCTTCGCCGTGACGCCGACGGCGCTGGCCGTCGCGCCGCTCGCCACCGAGGCGAAGGTGCCGACCATCGTGGCCAATGCCGGCACGTCGATCATCACCGAGCGCTCGCCCTACATCCTGCGCACCAGCTTCACGCTGCCGCAGTCGAGCGTCATCATCGGCGAATGGGCGGCCAAGAACGGCATCAAGAAGGTCGTCACCATCGTGTCCGACTACGCGCCGGGCGCCGACAGCGAGAAGACCTTCACCGAGGCCTTCACCAAGGGGGGCGGCCAGGTTCTCGAAGCCGTCAAGGTGCCGCTGGCCGCGCCCGACTTCGCGCCGTTCCTGCAGCGTGCCCGCGACGCCTCGCCCGACGCCATCTTCGTGTTCGTGCCGTCCGGCCAGGGCGCCACCTTCGTCAAGCAGTTCATCGAGCGCGGCCTCGACAAGGCCGGGATCAAGATCATCGGCCCCGGCGACGTCACCGACGACGATCTGCTGAACGGCATGGGCGAGCAGGTGATCGGCACGGTCACGGCGCACATGTACTCGGCCGATCACCCGTCCGAGCTGAACAAGACGTACGTCGAAGCGTTCAAGAAGGCGAACAACGGCCTGCGCCCGAACTTCATGTCGGTCGGCGGCTACGACGCGATGCATCTGATCTACGAGGCGCTGAAGAAGACCAATGGCGACACCAACGGCGACAAGCTGATGGCGGCCATGAAGGGCATGGCCTGGGACAGCCCGCGCGGCCCGATCTCGATCGATCCGGAAACCCGCGACATCGTCCAGAACATCTACATCCGCAAGGTCGAGAAGAAGAACGGCGAGCTCTACAACGTCGAGTTCGCCACCTTCGACGCCGTCAAGGACCCCGGCAAGGCGAAGAAGTGATCTCCTCGTCACCTCCCCCTGGAGGGGGGAGGTCGCC
>NZ_NPEX01000014.1:29595-47637 GCF_003258865.1 Rhodoplanes roseus
CCTGCGGCGCACCCCGACCCTCCCCCTCCAGGGGAGGGTGAAGACGAGGTCCACCCGACAGCACGGCAGGCCGCATGGTCACTATCCTGTTCGACGGCATCGCCTACGGCATGCTCCTGTTCGTGCTGGCCGCCGGCCTGTCGGTGACGCTCGGGCTGATGAACTTCGTCAACCTGGCGCATGGCGCCTTCGCCATGGCGGGGGGCTATGCCGCCCTCGTCGTGGTCAACCGGCTCGGCGTGCCGTTCGCCCTCGGGCTCGTCTGCGCCTTCCTGTTCTCGGCGGCGCTCGGTGCGCTGCTGGAGCGCACCCTCTACGTCCACGTCTACGCCAAGAGCCATCTCGACCAGGTGCTGTTCACCATCGGGCTGGTCTTCATGTCGGTCGCGATCGTCGACTACACCATGGGCTCGTCGCAGCAGTTCATCGCGATCCCGCCGTCCCTGCAGGGGCAGGTGACGGTGTTCGGCCTCGGGATGAGCAAGTACCGGCTGATGATCATCGTCATCTGCGGGATCCTGACGCTGCTGCTGCAGCTCGGGCTGACGCGCACGCGTTTCGGCAGCCGGTTGCGCGCCGCCGTCGACGACCAGCGCGTCGCCCGCGGGCTCGGCATCAATGTCGGCGCCGTGTTCGCGTTCACGTTCGCGCTCGGATCGGGCCTCGCCGGCCTCGGCGGGGCGCTGGGTGCGGAAATTCTCGGGCTCGATCCGATCTTTCCGCTCAAATACATGATCTACTTCCTGATCGTCGTGACGGTGGGCGGCACCTCGTCGATCACCGGGCCGTTCCTCGCCTCGCTGCTTCTCGGCATCGGCGACGTCGCCGGCAAGTACTACGTCCCGCAGTTCGGCGCCTTCGTCATCTACACGATCATGATCGTGGTGCTGATCTGGCGGCCGCAGGGCCTGTTCGTGCGAAAGGGCGCGCGATGAGAGGCCCCGACGTGTCGACGTCCGCCGCGCTGGCGAGCGCGATCTCGGCGCAGTTCTCGGCGCGGGCGCGCTGGTCGCCGCTCGAGATGGTGTTCTGGCTCGGTGCGTTCTCGACCATCTGGCTTCTGCCCGAGCAGCATTTGATCCTCACCGAGATCGTGATCTGGGCGCTGCTGGCGCTCTCGCTCGACCTGATCCTCGGCTATGCCGGAATCATATCGCTCGGCCACGCGGCCTTCTTCGGTGTCGGCGCCTACACGGCCGGGCTCCTGGCCAAGCACGCGCTGGTCGGCGAGCCGGTGCTGGCGCTGCTGGTGTCGGGTCTCGCCGGCGGGGCCTTCGGCTTCGCCACCAGCTTCCTGGTGCTGCGCGGCACCGATCTCACGCGCCTGATGGTGACGCTCGGGGTCGCGCTGCTGGTGCGCGAGATCGCCAATCGGGCCGCCTGGCTCACCGGCGGCGCCGACGGCCTGCAGGGCATCGACATGCAGCCGGTGCTCGGGCTGTTCCGTTTCGACCTCTACGGCCACACCGCGTACATCTACAGCCTCACGGTGCTGTTCGTGCTGTTCCTGCTGGCGCGCCGCGTCGTCGGCTCGCCCTTCGGCCTGTCGCTGCTCGCCATCAAGGGCAATCCGCTGCGCGCCTCCGCGGTCGGCATCGGCCAGACCTGGCGCCTGGTCGGCATCTACACGCTCGCCGCCGCCTATGCCGGGATCGCCGGGGGGCTGCTGACCCAGACCACCGCCTTCACGTCGCTCGAGTCGCTCTCCTTCGACCGCTCGGCCGACGCCCTCCTGGTGCTGATCATCGGCGGCACCGGCCATCTCTACGGCGGGCTGATCGGGGCCGTGGTGTTCCGCTTCGCGCAGGACTGGATCTCCACGGCGACGCCGCAATACTGGCAGTTCTGGATCGGCCTGTTCCTGGTGCTGATCGTGCTGGTCGGCCGCGACCGCATCGGCGGCTGGTTCGCGCCGTTGCGCCGGCTCGCCGACCGGATCTCCGGCTGGCGGCCGTGGAGGCCCGGCCCCGCCGCGGCGCCGGACGAGGGGGGACGACCGTGACGTCCACGACCACCACACCGGCCCTGGAGACCCGGGCGCTGGAAAAGCGCTTCGGCGGCATCGTCGCCTCCAACCAGGTCTCGATCGCGATCGCGCGCGGCGCGCGTCACGCCCTCATCGGCCCGAACGGCGCCGGCAAGACCACGCTGGTCAATATGCTGACCGGCGTGCTGAAGCCGTCCGGCGGCCAGATTCTTCTCGACGGGCGCGACATCACCATCCTGGATCCGCACGAAAGAGTGCGGCTCGGCATCGCCCGCACGTTCCAGATCAACCAGCTCTTCGCCGATCTCACGCCCGTGGAGACTCTCGGCCTCGCCATCTCCGAGCGGCTCGGCACCGGCACGCATTTCTGGCGGGTGCCCGGCACCCGTCCCGAGGTGGTGGACGAGATCGCCGCACTGCTGGAGCGGTTCCGCCTCACCGACGTCATGCACGAGCGCACCGCGGTGCTGCCCTACGGCAAGCAGCGCCTGCTGGAGATCGCGCTCGCCTTCGCGTGCCGGCCCCGCGTGCTGCTGCTCGACGAGCCGGCCGCCGGCGTTCCGGACGCCGAGCGGCACGAGATTCTCGCGGCCGTCGCCGGCCTGCCGACCGACGTCACGGTGCTGCTGATCGAGCACGACATGGACATTGTCTTCACCTTCGCGGACCGCATCTCGGTGCTGGTCAACGGCCAGCTCTTCGTCGAAGGAACCCCGGACGAGGTGGCCAGGGATCCGCGCGTCAAGGCCGTGTATCTCGGAGAATCGCTCGATGCCTGAGCTTCTGGAGATCGAGCGGCTCTCGGCCGGCTACGGCGAGGCCGTGGTGCTCGCCGACATCTCGCTGACGCTCGCCGAAGGCCAGTCGCTGGCGCTGCTCGGCCGCAACGGCATGGGCAAGACGACGCTGGTCAACTCGATCGTCGGAGTGACCCGCTGGCGCGGCGGTACCATCCGGCTCGCTGGCCGCGACGTCACCAGGCTCAGGCCCGACCAGCGGGCGCATGCCGGCATCGGCTGGGTGCCGCAGGAGCGCAACATCTTCAAGTCGCTCACCGTGCACGAGAACCTCACCGCCGTGGCGCGGCCGGGGGCATGGACGCCGGACAAGGTCTATGGTCTGTTCCCGAGGCTCGCCGAGCGTCGCGGGAACCTCGGGAACCAGCTCTCCGGCGGCGAGCAGCAGATGCTGGCGATCGGCCGTGCGCTGGTGCTCAATCCGCGCCTCGTGCTGCTCGACGAGCCGCTGGAGGGCCTGGCGCCCATCATCGTGGAGGAACTCATCGCCGCGCTCGCCCGCATCACCCGGTCGGAAGGGCTTTCCGCCATTCTGGTCGAGCAGAACGCCCACAAGATTCTGGGTGTCACCGACCGCGCCGTGGTGCTGGAGCGCGGCAGCGTGGTCCATACCGGCGACAGCGCGGCGCTGCGGGCCGACCGGGCCGTGCTCGAGTCCCTGCTGGGCGTGAGCCACGGCGGGCCGAAGCGCGCCGGTGCCGGTCCCGTGCATTGACGACGACCATCCGTTTTGACGCGGTGCCCATGCGCCGCCCCGTTCAGGAGATGCCGATGCCCCGCTCGCGAGCGCCGTTTCGTGCCGACCAGGTCGGAAGCCTGCTGCGTCCTGCCGCCCTCAAGGAGGCGCGGGCGCGACTCCATGCCGGAACGGAGTCCGTGGACGAGCTTCATCGGGTCGAGGACGAGGAGATTCGCCGCATCATCCGGAAGCAGGAGGAGATCGGACTCCAGTCCGTCACCGACGGCGAGTTCCGCCGGTCCTGGTGGCATTTCGACTTCCTGAAGGGGCTCGACGGCGTCGAGGGGTTCGAGGCGCAGGCCGGCATCCAGTTCCATGGCGTGCAGACCCGGGCCGAAGGGGTCCGCGTCACCGGGCGGGTCGGCTTCTCCGGCCATCCGATGCTGGAGCATTTCAAGTTCCTGAAGGCCAACACCAAGGTCGTTCCGAAGATGACGATCCCCTCGCCGTCCGTGCTGCATTTCCGCGGCGGCCGCAAGGAGATCAGCAGCACCGTCTATCCGCAGCTCGACGCCTTCTTCGACGACCTCGCGCGGGCCTACAAGAAGGCCGTGAAGGCCTTCTACGACGCCGGCTGCCGGTATCTCCAGTTCGACGACACCGTATGGGCCTATCTGTGCTCGAAGGAGCAGCTCCAGCTCGCCCGCGATCGCGGCGAGGAGGTCGAGAAGCTGCCTCGCATCTATGCCGACGTGATCAACTACGCGATCGCCGATCGGCCCCACGACATGGTGATCACGACGCATGTCTGCCGTGGCAATTTCCGCTCCACCTGGGTGAGCGAGGGCGGCTACGAGCCGGTGGCCGAGCGGCTGCTCGCCGGCATCGACTACGACGGCTACTTCCTGGAATACGATACCGAGCGCGCCGGCGGATTCGAGCCGTTGCGATATTTGCCGAAGGGCAAGAAGGTCGTCGTGCTCGGCCTCGTCACGTCGAAGTCCGGCACCCTCGAGAGCGCGGACGCGGTCAAGCGCCGCATCGAGGAGGCGTCGAAATTCGCACCGCTCGATCAGCTGGCGCTGAGCCCGCAATGCGGGTTCGCTTCCACCGAGGAAGGCAACCTGCTCGCCGAGGAGGAGCAGTGGGCGAAGCTCGCCATGATCGTCGACATCGCCAACGACGTCTGGAAGTGAGGCGCACCCGCGCTGTCTCGGAGTCGCCTCGTTCGACGCACGGGGAGAGGTCGGCTCTGCGCATTGCCGAGGCGTGCCTTGCGATTTTCGGGTGAGGCGATATGTGAGGTCGACGTCCTCGTCCCCTCCGCGCCGGATCTCGCGTATGCCGCTTCCTCTTTCCGGACTTCTCGTCGTCTCCCTGGAGCAGGCCGTCGCGGCGCCGCTGGCGACCTGCCGGCTCGCCGACGCCGGCGCGCGGGTCGTCAAGATCGAGCGACCGGAAGGGGATTTTGCTCGGGGTTACGATTCGCTGGCGAAGGGCGAGAGCATCCATTTCGTCTGGCTGAACCGCGGCAAGGAGTCGGTCGTCCTCGATCTGACCCGTGACGACGACACGTCGTTGCTGGCCGCGCTTCTGGCCCGCGCCGACGTGCTGGTGCAGAATCTCAAGCCCGGGGCTCTGAAGAAGCTCGGCTTCGATCCGCTGCGCCTGCGCGAGGCGCATCCGCGCCTGATCGTCTGCTCGATCTCCGGCTACGGCGAGACCGGGCCCTATGCGCAACGCAAGGCCTACGATCTCCTGGTGCAGGCAGAGACCGGCCTCGCCTCGGTCACGGGCGGGCCGAGCGAGCCGTCCCGGGCCGGCTGCTCGGTCGCCGACATCGCCGCCGGACTCGCTGCCTACGAGGCGGTGCTGGAGGCTCTGATCGCGCGCGGCCGCACCGGCGAGGGGGCGCTGCTCGCGGTCTCGCTGTTCGATGCGCTCGCCGAGTGGATGACGGTGCCGCTGCTTCAGCACGAAGGCGGCAAGACCCCGCAGCGGATCGGTCTCGCTCATCCGGGCATCGCCCCCTACGGCGTGTTCGCGAGCCGCGACGGCGACGCGGTGCTGATCTCGATCCAGAACGACCGCGAGTGGCGCATCCTGGCCCGCGACGTGCTGGGCGACGCGGCGCTCGCCGACGACCCGAACTTCGCCACCAATGTCGCCCGCATGGCTCGGCGCGGCGAGACCGACGCGCGGGTGCAGGCCGTGTTCGGCAGGCTCGCCACCGACGCGCTGGTCGAAAGCTTGGCAGCGGCCGAGATCGCCTTCGCACGCGTCAACGACATGGCCGCACTGGCGCAGCATCCGCAGCTTCGCCGCATCACGGTCGAGACGCCGCACGGGCCGGTGCCGTATCCGGCCCCGCCGCGGCCGGCATGCGACGGCTACGGTCCGGTGCCGGCGCTCGGGGCACACACCGACCGGGTGCGCAAGGAGTTCATGCCGATGCCGACGGATGTGCCAGCATGACCGTGACCCTGATCGCCGATATCGGCGGGAGCAACATCCGGCTCGCCGTCACCGGACCGGCGGCGCGTCCGACCCAAATGCGTGCCGCGGCCAACGATCGCGTCGACGACATCGACGGTGCGATCGCGGCCTATCTGGCCGAGACCGGCGCGACGCCCGAGGCGGCCGTGCTGGCCGTCGCCGGTCCCGTGCAGGGCCGCAGGATCGCGCTCACCAACCGCGATTGGGTGCTCGATCTCGACCGCATCGAGCGCCGGTTCGGCTTCCGTTGGGCCTGCGCGGTCAACGATTTCGAGGCCCTCGCCTGGGCCCTCCCCGAGTTCGGGCCCGAGGATCTGCGTCCGCTCGGATCCGGCCTGCCGACTCGCGCCGGGCCGGTCGCGGTGCTCGGGCCGGGCACCGGGCTCGGCGTCTCGGCGCTGGTTCCTGAGGAGGGCGACCGCTGGACCTCGGTGGCGAGCGAGGCCGGGCACGTGTCCTTCGGGCCGGCCGCGCCGGACGAATGGCCGGTGTTCGAGCGCGTCGCCGCGACCGTCGAGGCGGTGTCGGCCGAGACGGTGATCTCGGGCGCGGGGCTCGGCCGGCTCTACGCCGCGCTTCATCCCGACAGGCCGCCGCTGACGGCCGCCGAGATCGACGCCGCGGCCGAAAGGTCCGATCCGGCGGCAACGCGTGCCGTGGCGCTGTTCGTGAGGTTGCTCGGCCGTTTCGCCGGCGATGTGGCACTCGCGTTCAAGACCACGGGCGGCGTCTATGTCGGCGGCGGCGTCGCCCAGAAGCTCGGCTCGTCGATCGACGGAGCCGCGTTCCGCGTGGCCTTCGAACGACATCCGGCGATGCGGCACGTGCTGGAGAAGATCCCGACCGCGCTCGTCACCTGCAGCGAGCCCGGGCTGCTCGGCTGTGCCGCCTACGCGGCCCATCTGATGCGGCACGGCGCATCCGGACGCGACTCCGCGCCGCGCCGGATCGAGTCGGAGATCACGTCGCATCGAGCGCGCTGAAGCGCTGCATGCTGGCGCACTCCGCGTCTGACATTTGCGTGAGAGTGACGCGACGACACGAGTTCGGACATGTCGCTCTTGTGCTCAAAACCCGATCAGACGCGGGTTACCGGAATGTGTCCATGGCGCAACAGTCCCGGATACGCTGCAAGATACGTATCTGCGCCCTCTTGATGCGCGTCGGCGCGTTGGTTCTAATCGTCGCATGAGCACCGTCCTGATCGAGATTCGCCGTGCCAAAGCCTCCGATGCGACATCGGTCGCGGCGGCGCACGACGAGGCCTGGCGGTCGGCCTACCGCGGCATCATCCCGGGCCCCGAGCTCGAGAAGCTGGTGACGCGGCGCGGTCCGGCCTGGTGGGACGGCGCGATCCGCAAAGGCAGTCGCGTCTCGCTCTTCGTCTTCGGCGACACGATCGCGGGCTACTCCAACTATGGCCGTAACCGGGCGCGCAGCCTTCCCTACGAGGGCGAGGTCTACGAGCTCTACATGCGGCCGGAGTTCCAGGGCCTCGGCTTCGGCCGTCGCTTGTTCACGGCGGCGCGCCGCGATCTCGCCCAGAACGGCATGAAGAGCGTCGTCGTGTGGGCGCTGTCCGACAACGAGCCGGCGCTGGACTTCTACCGCGCGCTGGGCGGCCGCCCGGTGGCGCGCTCGTCCGAGACCTTCGGCACCAAGACGCTCGACAAGATCGCCTTCGCCTGGCCGGCCTGACGTCGGCGTGCCCGGACGAGGCGTGTCGGACCACGGGTCCGATGGGTCGCGGAGCCGGGGCCCTGCGGCGTCGGTGATCGCGTCGTGCCGTCCACTCGGCGCAGGGTTGCGGGTGACCGACGCCGCCCGTCTTTCTGCCAATTGCCAAGTCCCTGTGCACCGCGCTACGACTCGACCAATCCCAACGCGACCTTCCAAAACGCCACCGACCCCCCGGTGCCTCGTCCGATGGCCAAGACCAGCGCGGGCCGCTACTTCGAAGACTTCCGGATCGGTGACGTCATCCGGCACGCGGTGCCGAGAACCGTCACGGCCGGGGACGTCGCACTCTACACGGCCCTGTACGGGCCCCGCTTCGCGATGCAGAGTTCGGACGCCTTCGCTCGGGCGGTCGGCTACCCGCAAGCGCCGGTCGACGATCTCCTGGTCTTCCATGTGGTGTTCGGCAAGACCGTGCCGGACATCTCCCTCAACGCGGTGGCGAATCTGGGCTACGCCGAGGGACGCTTCCTGGCGGCCGTCTATCCCGGCGACACGCTGACGGCGACCTCCGAGGTGATCGGCCTCAAGGAGAACTCCAGCCGCCGCACCGGCGTCGTCTATGTCCGCTCGACCGGGTGGCGCCAGGACGGCGAGAAGGTTCTCGAATACGTCCGCTGGGTCATGGTCAACAAGCGCGACGAGGCGGCCAGGCCGCACGCCGAGCTCGTCCCGGATCTCGCCACCCTGGTCGAGCCGGCGGCGCTGGGGGCCGCCTGCCCGCGGATCGACACCGCCGCCTGGGACTTCGGCCTGTCGGGGGCGCCGCACCGGTTCGGCGACTACGCGGTCGGCGAGAAGATCGACCACGTCGACGGCATGACGGTCCAGGAGGCCGAGCACCAGCTCGCGACGCGCCTCTACCAGAACACGGCCAAGGTGCACTTCAACCAGTTCCTGCAGGTGCGCACCCGGATCGGCCGGCGGCTGATCTATGGCGGCCACGTCATCTCGTTGGCCCGTGCACTGTCCTACAACGGGCTCGCCAACGTCTTCCACATCGACGCGATCAACAGCGGATCGCACGTCTCGCCGCTGTTCGCGAGCGACACCGTGTTCGCCTGGTCCGAGGTGCTCGGCACCGCCGATCTCCCGGGGCGCGACGATGTCGGGGCGCTGCGCCTGCGGCTCGTCGCCACCAAGGATCGCACCTGCGAGGAGCATCCGCTGCGCGTCGGGCACGACTACGAGCCCGGCGTCATTCTCGACCTCGACTACTGGGCCCTGGTGCCCCGCTGACCGTCGTCGGAGGGGGCTGTTCGGCGGCCCGTTCGGCATGCAACCATGTCGGCTCCGGCATCCACCGCAAGCCGTCGATTCGGCATTGCACAACAGACGCGCTTCTGCTTCAAGGTACTGGCCTTCATTGGAGTAATTCCATGGCTGAACGCCCGGCGCGGGTCGAGCGGCCGCTTTCGCCGCACCTCCAAATCTACCGCCTGACCTTCACGTTCCTGATGTCCGGTTTCCACCGGGTGACGGGGATCGTCCTGTATCTCGGCTTCCTGCTCGTGGTCTGGTGGCTCCTCGCCGCCGCCTCCGGCCCCAATGCCTATGCTTGGGTCCAGTGGTTCATGAGCACATGGATCGGGCGGCTGGTGCTGCTCGGGTTCAGCTGGGGCCTGATTCACCACTCGCTCGGCGGCGTCCGCCACCTGATCTGGGACACGGGCTCCGGCTTCGCT
Organism: Rhodoplanes roseus; assembly: GCF_003258865.1. Taxonomy (GTDB): domain Bacteria; phylum Pseudomonadota; class Alphaproteobacteria; order Rhizobiales; family Xanthobacteraceae; genus Rhodoplanes; species Rhodoplanes roseus. The sequence continues at coordinate 38,977 of NZ_NPEX01000014.1, forward strand.
CCCAACGAGCGCGAGTGGCTGGCCCGGATGACGCTGATCGGGTCCATCTCGCTGACCCTGGTCGCCTGGATCGTCGGCGGCTTCGTGATGGGAGGCCTGCGATGAAGTCGACCAGCATCCGCACCCCGATCGGCAAGGTTCGCGGGCTCGGCTCGGCCAAGTCCGGCACCGAGCACTGGTGGGAGATGCGCCTCACCTCGATCGCGCTCCTGCCGCTGACGCTGGCCGCGATCGTCATCGTGATCTCGCTGATCGGCCGCAACCATGCCGCCGTGGTGCAGATCCTGGGCTCGCCGCTGGTCGCCATCACCATGCTGCTGTGGGTCTACGCGGTCACCCTGCACATGCGGCTGGGGCTCCAGTCCGTGATCGAGGACTACGTGTACGGCAAGGCCATGAAGACCGGCCTGCTGATCGGCAACACGTTCCTGACGATCGTGCTCTGGCTGGCCTGCACCTACGCGATCCTCAAGCTTTCCTTCGGAGTCTGATCGATGGCCGTCAACGGTTCCGGAAACGGCGGAGCGCCGGCGGTGAACGGCCGGGCCTACCCGCTCGAAGACCACACCTACGACGTCGTCGTGGTCGGTGCCGGCGGCGCCGGCCTGCGCGCCGTCGTCGGCTGCAGCGAGGCGGGCCTGCGGACCGCCTGCCTGACCAAGGTGTTTCCGACCCGCTCCCACACCGTGGCGGCGCAGGGCGGCATCTCGGCCGCCCTCGGCAACATGGGTCCGGACGACTGGCGCTGGCACATGTACGACACCGTCAAGGGGTCGGACTGGCTGGGCGACCAGGACACCATCGAGTACATGTGCCGCAACGCGCCGGCCGCCGTCTACGAGCTCGAGCACTGGGGCGTGCCCTTCTCGCGCACCGAGGAAGGCAAGATCTACCAGCGCCCGTTCGGCGGCATGACGACGAACTACGGCCAGGGCATCGCCCAGCGCACCTGCGCGGCGGCCGACCGCACCGGCCACGCCATGCTGCACACGCTGTACGGCGCCGCCCTCAAGCATTCGGCCGAGTTCCTGGTCGAATACTTCGTGCTCGATCTGATCATGGACGACGAGGGCGCCTGTCGCGGCGTCATCGCTCTCAACATGGACGACGGCACGCTGCACCGCTTCCGCGCCCAGATGACCATCCTGGCGACGGGCGGCTACGGCCGCGCCTACTACTCCTGCACGGGCGCCCACACCCAGACCGGCGACGGCAACGCCATGGTGCTGCGCGCCGGCCTGCCGCTGCAGGACATGGAGTTCGTCCAGTTCCACCCGACCGGCATCTACGGCTCGGGCTGCCTGATCACCGAGGGCTCGCGCGGCGAGGGTGGTTACCTCGTCAATTCCGAGGGCGAGCGCTTCATGGAGCGCTACGCGCCGTCGGCCAAGGATCTGGCGTCGCGCGACGTCGTCTCGCGCGCCATGACCATCGAGATTCGCGAGGGCCGCGGCGTCGGCAAGAGCAAGGACCACATCTTCCTGCACCTCGACCATCTCGACCCGAAGATCCTGCACGAGCGCCTGCCCGGCATCTCGGAAAGCGCCAAGATCTTCGCCGGCGTCGACGTCACCAAGGAGCCGATCCCGGTCATCCCGACCGTCCACTACAACATGGGCGGCATCGCCACGAACTATCACGGCGAGGTGGTGGTCCGGAAAGACGGCAACCCCGACTTCGTCGTGCCCGGCCTGATGGCTCTGGGCGAGGCGGCCTGCGTCTCGGTGCACGGCGCCAACCGTCTCGGCTCCAACTCGCTGATCGACCTCGTGGTGTTCGGCCGCGCCGCGGCCCTGCGCTGCGCCGAGGTGCTGGAGGCCGGCGCCAGCCAGCCGACGCTGCCGAGCGTCTCCACCGACAAGGCGCTTGCCCGTCTCGACCGCTTCCGCAACGCCTCCGGCGCGACGCCGACGGCCGAGCTGCGCAGCCGCATGCAGCGGGTGATGCAGTCGAATTGCGCGGTGTTCCGCACCGGCGAAGTGCTGGCCGAGGGCGTCAAGCTGATCGACGAGGTTCTGGCCGGTGCCGCCGACGTGAAGGTCTCGGACCGCTCGCTGATCTGGAACACCGACCTGATGGAGACGCTGGAGTTCGACAATCTCATCGCCCAGGCGGTGGTGACCATGAACTCCGCCGTCAATCGCACCGAGAGCCGCGGCGCACACGCCCGCGAAGACTACCCGGATCGCGACGACAAGGAGTGGATGAAGCACACGCTGGCGTGGCTCGATCCCGAAAGCCGTAAGGTGACGATCGACTACCGCCCGGTGCACACCTACACGATGACGAACGAAATCTCGTACATCGAGCCCAAGGCGAGGGTTTACTGACAATGGTCGAATTCACCCTGCCCAAGAACTCGCGGGTCACCGACGGGAAGGTGTGGCCGAAGCCCGACGGTGCGACCAACACGCGCGAGTTCCGCGTCTATCGCTGGAACCCGGACGACGGGAAGAACCCGCGTGTCGACACCTTCACGGTCGATCTCCACGACTGCGGTCCGATGGTTCTCGACGCGCTGTTGTGGATCAAGAACAAGATCGATCCGACGCTGACCTTCCGGCGGTCGTGCCGCGAGGGCATCTGCGGCTCCTGCGCCATGAACATCGACGGCGTCAACACGCTCGCCTGCACCAAGGACATGGGCGAGATCAAAGGGTCCGTGACGGTCTACCCGCTGCCGCACCAGCCGGTGGTCAAGGATCTGGTGCCGGATCTCACCAACTTCTTCGCCCAGCACGCGCTGGTGCAGCCCTGGCTGCAGACCGAGACGGTGGCGCCCGAGAAGGAGTGGACCCAGAGCAAGGAGGACCGCGAGAAGCTCGACGGCCTCTACGAGTGCATCCTGTGCGCCTGCTGCTCGACCTCGTGCCCGGAATACTGGTGGAATCCGGACCGTTATCTCGGCCCGGCCGCGCTGTTGCACGCCTATCGCTGGGTCATCGATTCGCGCGACGAGGCGACCGGCGAGCGGCTCGACCAGCTCGAGGATCCGTTCCGCCTGTTCCGCTGCGTCACCATCATGAACTGCTCGAAGGCCTGCCCGAAGGGCCTCAACCCGGCCAAGGCCATCGCCGAGCTCAAGAAGCTGATGGTCGAGCGCCAGAAGACCTGAACTCGCTCCAACGTCTTCGAATTCAGTCGGGACGGCCGAAGGGCCGTCCCGAAGTCAGTGGGAGAACAAAACGTGATCGATCATCTCGGCTTTCCAGTATCGGACTATGCGCGGTCGCGCGATTTCTATGCCGCGGCGTTGGCGCCGCTCGGCTACGGCATCGTGATGGAGTTCGGTCCGGACGAGACAGACATGGGCCATTCGGCGGCTGGCTTCGGCCGGGACGGCAAGCCGGACTTCTGGATCGGCGGGGAAGGGGGCCTGCAGGGCGTCCTCCACGTCGCGCTCGCGGCGCCGGACCGGGCGACCGTGGACGCTTTCCATGCCGCCGCCATGGCGGCCGGCGCCGTCGACAACGGCCCCCCCGGTCTGCGGCCGCATTATCACCCGAACTATTACGCCGCTTTCGTGCGCGATCCGGACGGCCACAATATCGAGGTCGTCTGTCACGCACCGGCCTGACACGACGCCGCGGTGCCGGAACCGTGTCGGCTCGCCCCGGGTTGGCCCCGGAACGGCGAGCGAGGGATACATGAAGAGCATCGACGCGAGTTCGGCCTTTCCAGCGGAGCCCGCAGGGCCCACCGGCCCGCACATTCCGGCGGGCCCGGGACCGGTCCTGCCGGATCCGCCGGTACTTCCCGATCCCGCCGAGCCGCCCGTGCCCGGGCCGGCCGGCCCGCGCAGCCCCTATCCGGTCAACGATCCCGGCATCGCCGATCCGAACAAGCCAGGCTCGGAGCCCGACTACGTGCCTCCCGTCCAGCCGGGCGGACCCGGCCAGATGTGAGCCCAAGGGGTCCCGACCATGAAGTGCCTTTCGGTCACCCGAGAAGGGTGAAGGCGGGGGCCGCGGTCGTCGTCGAGGTTCGCTCGTGGCGCGGTGCAATATTACTAACTATTTCGATTAGATAAGTCATTTCTTCATTTGTCCGGGTCTGAATGGCGGCGCCCCCGCGTCATCCAGCTCGGACCTCGTCGCATGATCCAGACAGTCAGACGCTTGGTTCCCAAGCTCACGGCCGTGGCCGCAACCCTGCTGATGATGGGCGCAGCCGGACCGACCGAGGCCGCGCCGCGCGGCAAGGACGGACCACGCCCCAACCCGGTCGACCCGGCCGTGGTGGCGGCCTTCGATCGCATGGGCGCCTATGTCGCCGGCCTCGCCGGCTTCGAGCTCGCCACCACCTACGCGTTCGACGTCGTCGCCAGGAACGGCCAGACCGTCACGGTCGATGGCGCCGGCCAGTATCTGGTCCGGCGGCCCGACCGGCTCGCTGCCACCGTGACCAACGACCTGTTCGCCCGGACCTATGTGTACGACGGCAAGACCCTGGTCATCGCCTCGCCCTCCGAGAGGTATTACGCACGCGTTCCGGCCCGCCCGACGATCCGGGACATGCTGGCCGGTGCGGCGGCCGAGCACGCGATCGAGATTCCCGCCGCCGACCTGTTCGACCTCGGCACGCCGAACGCGCCCACCAAAGGCATCACCAGCGCCTTCCGGGTCGGCACTGCGACGATCGCGGGCGAGGCCGCGGAGCATTTCGCCTTCCGCAGCAAGGACCGCGACTGGGAGGTCTGGATTCGGGCCGGCGACAAGCCCGTGCCGCTTCGCTTCACCCTGATCGATCGCGCCCAGCCGGCGGCGCCCCGCTACACCGTCACGCTCGGCTGGACCGAGCGGACCGACATCCCCGACACGGCCTTCGTGTTCTCGCCGCGCCCGGACCAGACGCCGGTCGCGATCCTTCGTCTCGGCCGGAAGCAGGGGAGCAACTGACATGCGCGCGATGCTGGTCGGCCCGCGCTGCGGGTCCATTCGGACACTCCTTCTCGGCGCCTCGGCCGTGATCCTTCTGCTCGGTCCCGACGTGTCGGCGGCACGCGACTTTGGTCGCGGCGGCTTCGATCGTGGGGGCTTCGATCGGGGCGGTTTCGATCACGGCGGCGCCGATGGGCGCGGGGGATTCCGGGCCGAGGGTTTCGATCGCGGCGACCGTGCCTTCCACGGCGCACCGATGAATCTGGGTTCGCAATTCAACGCGCCGTATCGGATGCCGGACGCCCGGCCGGCGCAGCTCCGTCCGGAGCCGCGGCCGGTTCCCGAGCCGGTTCCTGGTCCTGTCCCGGGACCCGGCCCGCGCCCCGAGCCCGGCCCCTATCCCCCTGGCCCGCATCCCGGCCCGCTTCCGGGTCCCGGTCCCGCCCCTGGTCCGGGCCCTCTCCCTGGTCCGGGCCCTCTCCCTGGTCCGGGTCCGCTCCCCGGTCCTGGTCCGCTTCCCGGTCCGGGTCCGATGCCTCCGCCGCCCCCGCTTCCTCCGCCGCCCCCGCCTTACGGCTACCATCCGGGCTACTATCCGGCCCCCTATTATCCGGACTATCGGCCGGGAGGCTGGGTGGCGCCGGCAGCGGTCGGTGCGGCGATCGCGGTCGGCTCGATCGTCAGCACGCTGCCGGACCCCTGCCAGGAGGTCATGTTCGACGGCACGGCCTACCAGCAGTGCGGCGGCACCTGGTACGAGCCGCAATTCGTCGGCAACCGGATCGTCTATGTGGTGGTCGCCCCGCCGCTGCCGACGCGCTGAGCAGGCCCGGTAGGCCGGCCCAAACGCCTGGCGCCGCCACCTTTTCGGCCGCGGCGCTGCAGCCGTTTCAGGCGCCTTCGTAATCGATCAGCGGGCACAGCACTCCGCCGGCCGGCGCGAGGATCGCCGCCATTCGGGCCGGCAGGTCGGCGAAGCGGACCGGCGGGGCCAGCAGCGCCTCCAGACGGCCGTCGGCGAGCAGCGCCAGGGCGGCCCCGAGCCTGCGGGGGTACGTCCAGCGCGGCCGTCGCGCCGGCGAAATCTGCCCGACCTGGCTGCACTTGAGCGTCAGCCGCCGGCTGTGGAACGCGCCCCCCAGCGGGGCCGCGACAGTCCCGTCCCCGTACCAGCTCATCTCCAGCACCGTCGCCTCGGTCCCGGCGAGCGAGATCGCCGTGGCGAGCCCGGCCCCGCTGGCGCTCGCATGCACGACGAGATCGCAATCGCGCGGCGCATCTTCGGGCGGAGCGAAGCGCAGGCCCAAGGCATGCGCGAGCTCGGCGCGCTCCGGGGCGATGTCCACCAGCGTCACCTCGGCGCCCGGCAGGCCGGCGCACAGGACGGCCACCAGAAGCCCCACGACACCGCCCCCGACCACGGCAATTCGGTCGGCGGGTCCAGGGCTTGCGTCCCACACGGCGTTCAGCGCCGTCTCCATGTTGGCGGCCAGGACGGCGCGGCGCGCCGGCACCGCGGCGGGCACCGGCACGACCGCGGCGGCTGGCAGCACGAAGCGAGTCTGGTGCGGATGCAGGGCGAAGACGACGCGGCCGCACAGATCCGGCCGGCCCGCCTCGACGTATCCCACCGTCGAATAACCGTATTTCACGGCGAACGGGAAGCTGCCGCCCATCCAGGGCGCCCGCATGCGCTCGTACTCGGCGGGCGGAACGCGGCCCGACGCGACCAGCCGCTCGGTGCCGCGGCTGATCGCACCATAGAGCGCGCGCACCACGACGTCGTCGGGCCCCGGTGCCGCGAGGGGCTCCTCGCGGATCTCGGCGCGGCCGGGCGCGACGTACCACAGGGCCGTGGCCAGGAGGGGACAGTCGAGTGCAACTGGTTCTGGCGTCACTCGCAATTCCGTTATTGGACCGGTGGCCCCGCCCACCGCTATACCCGCCGGCGTCGAGCTAGGGCAGGGGGCATCCCGAATGTCGACGGAGGCGACCGCGGCGCAGCCCGCGCGAGTGCGGCGCGGCCTGACGATCGGGGCGCGACGGGCCCTGTTCGCCGGGCTCGTGACGGCGACCATTGTGGGCCTGATCGCCCTGATGAGGCAAACGCTTGCACCGGGCGGACTGTCGCCTCTCGATGTCCTCCTGGTCGCCCTGTTCGCCGTGACGCTGCCGTGGACCGTCATCGGCTTCTGGAACGCCGTCATCGGCTTCTGGTTGCTGCGCTTTTCCGACGATCCGGTGGCCGCGGTGCTGCCCGTCGCGGCGCGGGTGTCTCCCCACGCGACGATCACCGGCTCGACCGCCATCCTGGTCTGCGTGCGCAACGAGGTGCCGGACAGGATCGTCCGCAGCCTGCGGCCGCTGCTGGGCGGGCTCGCGGCGGCCGGCCACGGCGCGGATTTCCACGCCTATGTGCTGAGCGACACGAGCGATTCGGCGATCGCGGTGGCCGAAGAGACGGCGTTCGCGGTGCTGGCCGCGGAGTTCTCGGGGCGGATCGCGCTGACCTATCGCCGCCGGGCCGACAATGCCGGCTTCAAGGCCGGCAACATCGCCGAGTTCTGTGAGCGTTACGGCGACGCCCACGACTACGCCGTGACGCTCGACGCCGACAGCGTGGTGCCGGCCGAGGCCGTGCTGCGGCTCGTCCGGATCGTCGAAGCCGATCCGAAGCTCGGTATTCTGCAAGGACTTGTGATCGGCCGCCCGGCGACCAGCGCGTTCGCGCGGCTGTTCCAGTACAGCATGCGGCTCGGCATGCGCTCCTACACGGTGGGAAGCGCTTGGTGGCAGGCGGATTGCGGCCCGTACTGGGGCCACAACGCGGTTCTGCGACTCGAGCCCTTCCGGAAGCACTGCGAATTGTCGGCGCTGCCGGGCACCGGGCCGCTCGGCGGCCACGTGCTCAGCCACGACCAGATCGAGGCCGTGCTGATGCGCCGGGCCGGCTACGAGGTCCGCGTGCTGCCGGAGGAAACCCTTGGATTCGAAGAAAATCCGCCGACGCTGGTGGAGTTCGTGCGGCGCGATCTGCGCTGGTGCCAGGGCAACATGCAGTACTGGCGCTTCCTCGGCCTGCCGGGGCTGCGGCCGGTCAGCCGGTACCAGCTTCTCTTTGCGATCCTGATGTTTTTCGGCTCGCCCGCGTGGGTGGCCCTGACCGTGCTGGGGCCGTTGGCGGGGCTCGGCGGGGCCGGGATCGATGTCGATGCGGCCCTGGTCCTGTTCTGGATTCTGCTGCCCATGTGGTTCGCGCCGCAGCTCGCGACCGTCCTCGACATGGTCACAAGGCCCTCCGGCGCAATGACTTTCGGCGGTCGTGCGGCGCTGTGCGGGAGCGCCGTGCTGGCCATGGGCTTCATGCAGATGCTGGTGCCGGTGATGTGGATCGCGCACTTCATCTTCCTGATCGGACTGCCGTTCGGGCGCGGGATCGGGTGGGGGGCGCAGGCCCGCGATGATCACGCCGTGCCGGCCGCCACCGCGATGCGGCTTCTGTGGCCCCAGACGGTGCTCGGACTATCGGTCCTGCTCCTTGTCTTCCTTACGGTTCCGGCCGCGCTGCCCTACGCGCTGGTGCTCGCCGCCGGGCCCGCGCTGGCCGTGCCGCTGGCCGTCGCGACGGCGTCGCCGCGGGTCGGCCGGCTGCTGCAGCGGCTGGGGATCTGCCGGCTTCCGGAGGAGCGTGACCCGCCCGCGATCCTGCGGGCGATCGACCCGGCCGCCGCCGCGCCCCTTGCCACCTCCGGCGCCACCCCCGGCGCCACTCCGGCGCCGG
>NZ_NPEX01000149.1 GCF_003258865.1 Rhodoplanes roseus
GCTCGATCGTCGGCAGCGGGAGATCGGCGAGCCGCGCCAGCGCCGCAGCCGTGTGCTCGAACTTGCCGCCGGCGGCGGGCGACGTCCAGGCGACAGCGGCGAGAAAGCTCGCGGCGATGAACGCCATGTGCTCCATGCCGCTGGACACCAGCCAGACCAGGTTCCCGGTGACGGCCGGCAGCGCGACGAGCGCGATCGCGTCGGCGGTCGGCAGCCGGTCGCGCCTCGCGGCCACCAGCAGGAGCCCGATCACGGCGACGTAGCCGGCGAGATTGACGGCCAGCATGAAGTGCACGGGATCGACCGCGGGCAGCAGCCGGTACTTGACCGCGATCACCCAGGGCCACAGCGCGCTCGTCGACCCGGACGAGCGAACGCCGGGCGTGAAGCCGGGGACGCCGGTGAGCGCCGCGTTGCGGCCGACCACCTGATGAATCCAGGCGTCGTCCAGCGGAAAGCCGCAGGTCGCGAGCACGACACGGGCGATCGACGCCGCCCCGATCGCCACGGCGACCACCGCGACCCCGGCGACCAGCAGGTCGTGCCGCGGCTTCGCCACGGCGGCCGTATCGATCATCCCGGATGGCACATCGGACTCCCCGTGCCCGCAGCGTCCCAGGAACTGCCGAGCGGCCTACAGGCCGCGAACAAGCGGCGGCTCGCACCCGACGGGCGCACCATGGGACAGACTCGATTAAAAAGACGTGTTCGGCGACCCTGGTCAGGCGAGAGACGCGCCCTCGCCCTCACTTCACGAGGAACGGCAGCAGGATCGGCACCAGTACGGCGGTGAGCAGGCCGTTGAGGCCGAGGGCGATGCCCGCGAAGGTGCCGGCGAGCGGATCGACCTGGAACGCGCGCGCCGTGCCGATTCCGTGCGAGGCGAGGCCCGCCGCGAAGCCGCGCGCCGCGTAGTTCTTCAGGCCGATTGCGTTCATCAGCGGCGTCACGATGATGGCGCCGACGATGCCGGTCAGGATCACCAGCACGGCGGTGAGCGCCGGATCCGCCCCGATCGCCTCGGCCGTGCCCATCGCGATCGGCGTCGTCGCGCTCTTGGGCGCCAGCGCCCGCGCCGTCGACGCATCGAGGCCGAGGGTGCGGGCCAGCACGACGGCGGAGACGATCGCCGTGACGGAGCCGACGACCAGCGCGGTCACCATCGGGACCAGCAGGCGGCGGACCTGGGGGAGATAGCGCACCAGCGGGACGGCGAGCGCCACGGTGGCCGGGCCGAGCAGGAAGTGGACGAACTGCGCGCCGGCGAAATAGGCCGGGAACGGCGTGCCGGTGACGACCAGCACGGCCGAGACCATCAGGATCGCGATCAGCACCGGATTGGCGAGTGGCCGGCGGCCGACGGCAACGAAGATCGCGTCGGCCGCCACATAGGCGATCAGCGTCGTGGTGAGCCACAGCAGCGGCCCGCCGGAGAGATAGACCCAGAGATCGACGAGGCTCACGGCTCGCCCTCCACCGGCTCCGTCTCGGGATCGCCCCGCTCCGCCTCGACGCCCATCAGCCGGGCGGTCGCGGCGAACACCACCGCCGTGACGGCGAGCGTCACGGCGGTCGACAGCACCAGAACCAGCAGGATGCGGCCGCCCTCCTGCCCCACCCGGCCGAGATGCTGGATGATGCCGACGCCGGCCGGCACGAACAGCAGCGACAGATGCTTGAGGAGGCCGCCGGCGACGTCGCCCAGCTCCGAGGGCAGAGGCACGCGGACCAGCATCAGGGCCGTGAGCAGCACCATGCCGACCACCGGGCCAGGAATCGGGAGCACGAGCGCTCTCACGAACGCCTCCCCCAGGAGCTGGCAGACCAGCAGGACCGCAAAACCGTAGAGCATGGCACCTCGCGCCGTGGGGATCGGAATCGGCGCGCACTTTCGCCGGGACGCCAGCTCGGCACAAGGCGCCCGGCGTGCCGGCTGCCTTGCCGCCGGGACCGGGGCCGCTTCGGACGAGACGCCGACACGAAAAAATCCCCGCCCTCCCGGCGCACGGGAGAGCGGGGATCGATCATGTCACGCCGCGGCGCCGGCCGGCGCTCACGCCACCATCGAGACGCTGCGCTGCTGGTTGGAGCCCGAGAACATCGAGGACGAGATGTCGTCGAACATGGCCTTCAGGCTGCGCGACAGCTCGGCCGTGCTGACCGAGCCGCTGCTGTCGGAGTCCAGGCTGGCGAAGACGGAGTCGGCTTCCGCGGTGCTGCCACCGCTGGTGCCGGCGAAATCCTCGAGCTCGCTCTGCGAGATCGTCCCGTCGCCGTCGGTGTCCAGCGCCGAGACGATGTCGGACGCCGCGTCACCCGATGCGGAAGCCCCGCCGGAAGGCGGCGGCGGCGGTGGCGGCGCGCCGACCGCGTCGACGAACTGATCCTCGGTCAGCGACCCGGTGCCGCTCGAGTCGAGGGCCGAGAACATGCTCTGCCCGAGGCTTTCGGATCCGCCGAGCGACTCCACGTAGCTGGTGAACTCCGACGCGGTGACGCTGCCGTCGTCGTCGCTGTCGATGGTGTCGAACATCTGCTGCAGCGGGTTGTCGGTCGAGGTCGCCGCCGTGCTGCTCGACGAGGTCGAACCGCCGACCCCCGACACGCTGGACGAATCGCCGGACGACGAGCCGCTGCTGCTGGCGCCGGCTCCGGACATCTGCTGCATCATCATCAGCAGCATCATCACCTCGCTGCCGAGCCGGCTGCCGCCCGAGGAGGAGGACGACGACGTGTCGTCGGAGTCGCTCGTGCTGCTGCTCGAGCTGCTCGACGTGTCGAAGAAGGACGCCGCGCTGGACGACGATGTGCTGCTCGACGACGAGGTGGAAGACGAGCTCCCCGACGAGCTGCTCGCCTGCATCATTTTCAACAGTGACCAGAGACTCGACGTGTCGGTCGAGCTCACGCCGGAAGTGGACATCCCCGTCCTCCTGACGCGCGCGACGCCACGACCGGGCGGCACATCATGCGCCGTGCCCGGACCGCAATGCGCTGCCCGCTTTCGCTTGTACGGAAGCTTATACGGACGAGCCGCGGCGTTCCGGCAGGTCGCTTGCGGAGAACCGGACAGGATGGTCGGCCGGCGGCGCGAGACCGGCCGGGAGCCCGGCGAGGCGGGACCGGCCGCAGGCGGACGGCTCGCTCAGGCGGACAGGGTGAAGCCGGAGCCGCCCCGCGCCGGACCGATCGGCTCGACTCCCTCCGGGGCTTGCGTCCCCCCGGGACGGTCGGCTGCGGCTGCGGACACCGGCTCCGTCGCCGGCGTCTCGGCGGCGACCGAGGACAGCGACTGCCGCACTGCGGCGGCCATACGGTCCCGCGTCACGAAGCCGGTGTCGGCCGCGTCGATCTTCTCGAACATCCGTACGGCGAAGCTCGTCGATCCGCCCCGCTCCTCGATGAAGGAGACGAACTCGGAGCGGCCGACCCGTCCGTCGCCGTCGGTATCGATGGCGCGGAACAGCTGCTCGACCCGGGCCTCCTCGCTGTCCTGCCCGGCCGCGGAGGCCGCACCGGCCTGTCCGGAGGCCGCGGCCCGCGACGCCGCCGCCCCGCCCGCGACCCGGCCGGTCGCCTCGCCGGCGGTCTGCTGGACGGTGAGCAGGAACGCCATCGTCTCGCTGCTGATCGAGTACTTGCCGACGCTCCCATAGGCGTTCTGATCGGCCAGCGCCCCGGAGGCGGGAACGAAGCCGTGGCCCGACTCGCTCGAATCGGGCGGCCGCTGCACGTCGGGGCGGACGGAGCTCTTGCGCTGCAGCAGGTTCAGCAGCGTCTCGGTGTCCGCGAGGGCGGAGGAACTGACTCTGGCGCTGGACATCCACCCTCCTGGTAGGGACGGTCCATGGTCCATGGTCGCGGCTCGTGCCGGAGCCGCGACCCGCATCTGCCCGGACGCCCGGGTGCAGGATACGCGTTACGATCAGCGCTTCCGTTCCGCCTGCGGTACTGGATTACCGGGGTCGGGTGCCGACAGCGATGGTTTACGAATCTTTAACGAAAGGCCGACGAAGTCCAGGCGCGGCACGCTGCAGGGCCGCTATGCACAACGTTCCGATCACGGACGTCTGCCGCGCCCGACTCGAGCGACTCGGCGCAGGTTTCCGCAATGTTCATGTATAGACGAGTGGCGGCCTGCGCCGCAACTCGCCCCCGCCGTGTAGTCGGGCTACTCCACGTCCTCGATCTCGTCGGGCCCGCCGCCGAAGGCCCGCTGGGCCAGAGTCGCTTCCATGAAGCGGTCGAGGTCGCCGTCGAGCACGCCGCCGGTGTCGGAGGTCTGCACGCCGGTCCGCAGATCCTTGACCATCTGGTAGGGCTGCAGGACGTAGGACCGGATCTGGTGGCCCCAGCCGATGTCGGTCTTGGCTTCGAACTCGGCCGTGGCGGCCGCCTCGCGCTTCTTCAGCTCGATCTCGTACAGGCGGGCGCGCAGCATGTTCCAGGCAGTGGCCCGGTTCTTGTGCTGTGATCGCTCGGCCTGGCACATCACCGCGACGCCGGTCGGGATGTGGGTGAGGCGCACGGCCGACTCGGTCTTGTTGACGTGCTGGCCGCCGGCGCCCTGCGATCGCATGGTGTCGACCCGCACGTCGGCTTCCTTGATGTCGATGACGATGCGGTCGTCGACCACCGGATAGACGTCGACGCTGGCGAAGCTGGTGTGCCGGCGGGCGTTCGAATCGAACGGCGAGATGCGCACCAGCCGGTGCACGCCGCGCTCGGTCTTCAGCCAGCCATAGGCGTTGTGGCCCTTGATCTGCAGGGTGACCGACTTGATGCCGGCCTCCTCGCCCTCGGTCTCCTCGAGATACTCGATCTTGAAGCCGTGCTGCTCGGCCCAGCGCGTGTACATGCGCAGGAGCATGTTGGCCCAGTCCTGGCTCTCGGTTCCGCCGGCCCCGGCATGGACCTCGAGATAGGTGTCGTTGGAATCGGCCTCGCCCGACAGCAGCGCCTCGAGCTGGCGCCGCTCGACCTCGGCCTTCAGCCCCTTGAGGGCCGATTCGGCCTCGGCGATCACGGCCTGGTCGTTCTCGGCCTCGCCGAGCTCGATCAGCATGATCTGGTCGGAGACATCCTGCTCGATGCGGCCGATCGCCTCGAGGCTGTCCTCCAGGCTGGTGCGCTCCTGCATCAGGCGCTGGGCCTTCTGCGGGTCGTTCCAGAGATCGGGGTCCTCGGCGAGCTTGTTCAGCTCCGCCAGGCGTGCGCGGGCCTTGTCGAAGTCAAAGATGCCTCCTCAGCAGCCCGACCGACTGCTTGATCTCTTCGACGACCGATTGGGTTTCAGCGCGCATGTCTTCACCTTCCGGGCCGCTCGCGGCCCGCGGGGCGCACCGCGTGCAGCCCGTGGGCTGCCCTGGGGAGCGACCGTTCGAGAACGTATGCCGCATGTAGCGGCCCGGGCGCGCCGGCGCAACCGCGTTCGCGCGCCCCGGAGGGAGCCGGACCGCCGGCGTTGTCGACGGATGTGGGAGGCCTCGGGCGGACTATCCTCGCCGCCAAATCGGTCGATAACTCAGTCGAGCAGCATTGCCGCCGTCCACAGGCCGCCGCTCACCAGGAACACCGAGAGGCGCGGCGTCGCCAGGAGCGCGGAGGCCGCCAGCGCGGTCGCCAGGGCCGCGCACCAGCCGGCCAGAAGAACGATCAGCCGTGCCCAGACGAACCCCATGGAGTGCTCCTCGATGCCGGCGCGCCGTGCACGGCACAACGGTGCCCGTCGGGTTCCCACGGCGCAAGCCCGACGATGGGCAAGGGACCACGCATCCGGGACGGCGCCCTGCGGTGGTTCCCCATCGCGCGATACCGCCCCAGGAGGCGTTCGCCGGGGCGGCTTTTCGGGCGTTCGCGCGGCGGCAGGATCACAGACGCGGAGAATTTTTGTTCATTTCTTCTCAGAGCCCCGAACCGACGCCGGATTTCGCACTGCAACCAAATTTTAATCAATAAAATCTTATTCAATTCCTTGCCCTGGGTGCGCCGCAATATGATGGTGTGGTTGCGCCAACGAGACGATGGAAACGCCGAATCGGGGCTCACGACTTCAACGACGACCAGGAGAGCTGAAACAATGATTCGCGCTTCGACCCCCGGAACCGCCACCCCCTATGCGCCCAAGGCCACGCTGCTCGGCCGCGCCATCTCGGGGTTCGGTTCGGTCCTCAGCGTTCTGCGCGAGGCCCAGGAAATGCGAGCGGACGCGCAGCGCCGCTATCCGTTCATCGAGAGCTAGAGGCTTCGGTCTCGTGTTCAGGATGCGACGCGGAGAAAGCCCCGGTACGCCGGGGCTTTTTGCGTCGGCCCGACTGACGGCGTCGGCGATGGCAAGCGGGTGGCGATCCCCCCGGGGTGCGCGCGCGGGGTCGCAGATGCCCCCTGGGCAACTCCCGCGAGACGCGCGATCACGAGTGCCTTTGAGGCAATATTCTCTTAATTCGTGAATTCCTGTCACTTGTGCATGTGCGAAAGAGCCTCTTTTCGAAACGCCGTTGCGGTCCGATATTACATCCAACGGCGCTGAACCGCCGATCATCACTTAAGACCCCGAAGGAACTGAATCATGGTCCGCAATTCCGCTTCCGAGCCCGGCTCGGTCAGTCCTGCCCGCCACGCCCTGGCGCGTGCCTTCGACACCGTGCTGGACATCATCGACGACACCAACCGCATGCGCCGCGAGGCCGCGAGCCGGTACCCGTTCCTGCAGATCTGATCTCGGGACCGGGTCGTCGCCCCCGTACGGCCCGCTCCACCCCCGCGAGTCAAAAGCCCCCGCCATCCGGCGGGGGCTTTTTGCGTTTCGAGCGGCAGATGTCGGTCGAGACCGAGCCGCGGACCGTCTGCAGGCGGCGACGACCGACACTCGGGGTGTCGTCGCTCTCCCGGACGAACCGGGCCTGGGCTCAGTACAGCCCGCCCGTGCCGGTGCGCACGGCGCGGTCGACCTCGGGCGTCACCCCGAGCGGTTGGCCGTCGGGGCCGAGCGTGCCGGCATAGGCGGTCGACTCGGCCGGCGCCGTGCCGGGCTTGTAGGCCTCCAGGATCGCCTTGCTGGTGCCGGGGCCGGCCCGGGTGCCGGACTGGGCATCGATGCGGATCAGCTTGATGCCGGGCGGCACGCGGAACGGCACCGGCGCCTTGTCGGCCAGGGCGGTCTTGAGGAAGTCGCGCACGATCGGCGCCGCCATGTGGCCGCCCGAGGCGCCACGGCCGATATGGCGCGGCTTGTCGTAGCCGAGATAGACGCCGACCGCGATCTCCGGCGTGAAGCCGACGAACCACACGTCCTTCTCGTCGTTGGTGGTGCCGGTCTTGCCGGCCACCGGCTTGCCGAGCGAGGCGACGACGTTGCCGGTGCCGCGCTGGACCACGCCTTCCATGATCGAGGTGATCTGGTAGGCCGTCATCGGGTCGAGCACCTGCTCCCGGCGGTCGATCAGGCCGGGCTCGGGCTGGTTCTGCCAGCCTTCGGCGTCGCAGCCGCGGCACTCGCGCTGGTCGTGCTTGTAGATGGTCTTGCCGGTGCGGTCCTGGATGCGGTCGATCAGGGTCGGGGTGATGCGGCGCCCGCCATTGGCGATCATCGAATAGGCCGTGGTCATCCGCATCACGGTCGTCTCGCCGGCGCCGAGCGCGTAGGACAGATAGGGCGGCATGTGGTCGTAGATGCCGAACCGCTTGGCGTAGTCGGCGATCAACGGCATGCCGACGTCCTGGGCGAGCCGCACCGTCATGACGTTGCGCGAGTGCTCGATGCCGAACCGCAGGGTCTGCGGGCCGTAATACTTGCCGGTGGAGTAGTTCTCCGGCCGCCACACGCCGATGCCGGGGCCCTGATCGATCTCGATCGGGGCGTCGACCACGATGGTCGACGGCGTGTAGCCGTTATCGAGCGCCGCCGCATAGACCAGCGGCTTGATCGACGAGCCCGGCTGGCGCATCGCCTGGGTGGCCCGGTCGAACTGGCTCTGGTCGAACGAGAAGCCACCGACCAGGGCGAGCACGCGGCCGGTCACCGGATCCATCACCACCATGGCGCCGGAAATCTCCGGGATCTGCCGCAGCCGGAACTGGCCCTCCTTGCCGGCGCCGAGCGGCTCGACATAGACGACGTCGCCGGGCTCCAGCACCTGCGACGCCTTGGCGACCGCCTTGCCCTTGTTCGGGCCGTTGAGCGGCCGGGCCCATTTCAGGCCGTCGAGCGGCACGATGCCGACCGCCCGGTCGCGCGACACCGCCCCGCCCGGCTCGCGGCCCGGCTGCAGGCCGACCCGCGCGGCCTGGTCCGAAGTCTCCAGCACGACGGCGAGCCGCCACGGCGCGACGTCGTTGAGGGCGCGCACGTCGGCGAGCCGCACGCCCCAGTCGCCCGAGACGTCGATCTTGGTCACCGGGCCGCGCCAGCCCTGGGTCTCCTCGTAGCGCACCAGCCCGTCCGTGAACGCCTTGCGGGCCATCACCTGCAGCTTCGGATCGAGCGTGGTGCGGATCGACAAGCCGCCCTCGTAGAGGCGCTTCTCGCCGAACTTCTCGTTGATCTCGCGACGCACCTCCTCGGCGAAATACTCGCCGGCGAAGATGTGGGCGCCGGTCGGCCGCGGCGTGACGTTGAGCGGCTCCTTGCGGGCGGCCTCGGCCTCGGCGGGCGTGATCCACTCGTTCTCGCGCAGCCGGTCGATCACGTAGTTGCGCCGCTCGGTCGCCCGCTCGCGCTGGCGGAACGGGTGGAGCTGCGACGGCGCCTTCGGCAGGGCCGCCAGATAGGCCGCCTCGGCGATCGTCAGGTCGTTGACCGACTTGTCGAAGTAGAGCAGCGAGGCGGCCGCGACGCCGTAGGCCGAGAAGCCCAGATAGATCTCGTTGAGATAGAGCTCGAGGATGCGGTCCTTCGAGTAGGTCCGCTCGATCTTGAGGGCGAGCAGCGCCTCCTTGATCTTGCGGTCGAACGACACCTCGTTGGTGAGCAGGAAGTTCTTGGCGACCTGCTGGGTGATGGTCGAGGCGCCCTGCGGCCGGCGGTTGGAGCCCATGTTCTGGACGAACAGCACGCCGGCGCGGGCGATGCCGGTGAAGTCGAGGCCGCCGTGCTCGTAGAAGTTCTTGTCCTCGGCCGCCAGGAAGGCGTTGATCACCCGCTTGGGGATCGCCTGGATGGGCAGATAGAGTCTTCGCTCGCGGGCGTATTCGGCCAAGAGCGCGCCGTCGACGGCGTGCACGCGGGTCATCACCGGCGGCTCGTATTCCTGCAGCTGGGTGTAGTCCGGCAGATCCTTGGAGAAGTGCCAGATCATCGCCGCGGCCGCCGCGATCCCGACCAGGAACAGGATGGTCCCGATCGTGAACAGGAAGCCGAAGAACCGCAGCATCAATCGCATCGCCCCATCCCCGCAACGGCGCCCGGCCGGGCCGGCCTTCTGCCCGGGCGGAATCCACCCGTCGTGCCGACGCGCCGCCCCGTAGGTCGCCCGGTTTTATGGTCAAACTGAGGCTTAGGCCAGGGTCGCGCAGGCCGGCCCGCGGCCGAATCGCACGCGTCGTCCCGTGGCCCGACCGGCTGCGACCCCGCAACCGGAGCGGCTCGATCGTGTCGACGACGACCGACGATCCCCCTTCAATTCGGCCCGGCCGGGGGGGCGGCGGGAGCGGCTGCGGTCTCGCCGGGGTTGGCGCCCTGGCCGGCGAGGCGGGGGTGGAAGAAGGCGTTGACGGCCTGGACGATCGACTCGGTCGCCTTGCTCCGCCAGGCGTCCGAGGTGAGCTGCTTCATGTCGCTCTTGTTGGACACGTAGCCGAGCTCGACCAGCACGGACGGCACGTCGGGGGCGGTCAGCACCCGGAAGCCGGCCGCTTTCAGCGGATGCTTGTGCAGCTTGGCCGTCGACTTGAGCTCGCCGACCAGGGTGCGGGCGAACTGGGCCGAGTAGTTCTTGGTCTCGCGCTGGGCGAGGTCGATCAGGATGTCGGCGATGTCGTCGGGCTCGGCCGAGAGGTCGACGCCGGAGATGACGTCGGCCTTGTTCTCGGCATCGGCGAGGCGGGCCGCCTCGGTGTCGGAGGCGTGCTCGGACAGGGTGTAGACGGTCGCCCCCTCGGCGCCGCCGTCGCGCCGCGCCAGCGCGTCGCAGTGGATCGAGATGAAGAGCTGCGCCTCGCGCTGGCGCGCCAGCCGCACCCGGTCGGCCAGCGGGATGAAGCGGTCGTCGCTGCGGGTCATCACCACCCGGTACTTGCCGGTCTGCTCGAGCTTGTCGCGCAGCATCAGGCCGAAGGCGAGCACCAGGGTCTTCTCCTCCTCGCCGGTCGGCGCCCGGGTGCCGTTGTCGATGCCGCCGTGGCCCGGGTCGACGACGATGATGGGGCGCGGATCGCCGTTCGGCGGAGTGTCCCGCTCGGCCCGGTGCTGCGATTCGCGCGGCAGCCGATTGTCGATGGCGGCGGCCCGCAGGAAGGTGGCGCGGTCGACGGCCGCGAGGTCGAGCACCAGGCGGGCCGGCAGCCCGTCCGCCGGATCGAGCACGAAGGCGCGCTCGACCCGCACCGGGCCGGTGGTGTCGATGACGATGCGCGAGCCGCCCGGCATCACCAAGCCGTAGCGGAAGGCCTTCACCAGGCCGCGGGCGTGCTCGCCGGCCTTGGGCGGGAGCTGGAACGTGACCTGCGGCATGTCGACGATGACCCGGTACGGATCGGCCAGCGTGAACGCCCGCACCTCGATCGACTGGGTCAGGTCGACGACGAATCGGGTCTGCCCGGCATCGCCCGCCAGGCGGGCGTCGGTGGCCGTCGGGAAGCTCTGGGCCGGGGCGATCGGACCGGCGGAGCCCGGACGCGTTTGCGCGTCCGCCGGTGCAACGGAGCCGTGCAACCCGCCGATTACGACGGCAACGATCAGCCCGAGGGCCAGACCCCGTCCCACCGTCGTCCCCCCTCCCCGTGGCGCTTCCCGAATAAACTCTGACGCTTAACGTGGGCTTTCTCGCGGCGGCCCGGCCCCGGTCGTCGCGACCATGTGCCTGCTGACGAGGCAAATGGCTGACAGGCCAGCGATTCCGGACGCGTGCTCCCCCGTACGTGAAACGCATGCGGCTTGCCAATAGGCCATGACGCGCCTTAATAAGAGATGCTGGTGGATTCAGAGGGTCCGGGAGTGCCGTGTTCCGGCGTCCGGGACACTCGAAGGTCCGTCCCCCGTTTTCGCCGCCGCCGCGCGCGGCGGATCGCGGAAGCGGTCGGCAGCGAGCCGTCGCCTCCTTCTAAGGACGATTTGATGCGTTTGCGATCCGACAGGACGTTCACGCGAAAGATCCCCAGCCCTTGACCCGTCGAGGCCACCGCGCGTGGCCACCGCACCCCAGGATTCGGAGCCGATGTCCGGGACACTGAACGAGGAGCACACCGCCGGGCGCTGCGGAAGAGCGCTGGCGCTCCCGTTCTCGCCCCGCGATCAGCGACTCGTGCTTCGTTCCGTTTGGTTCCACCCCCCCTTCGGCCTGCATCGTCCGTCGCGCCATTCCGGTTCCGCCGGAACACCGGATCGCGCGCGGCCGCGCCGCACAGAGACACAAACATGGCGAATAAGATGCTCATCGACGCGACCCACCCGGAAGAGACCCGGGTCGTCGTGCTCCGCGGAAACCGTGTAGAGGAATTCGATTTCGAGTCGGCGAGCCGCCGACAGCTCAGAGGCAACATCTACTTGGCCAAGGTGACGCGGGTCGAACCCTCGCTCCAGGCCGCCTTCGTCGATTACGGCGGCAATCGCCACGGCTTCCTGGCCTTCAGCGAAATCCACCCCGACTACTATCAAATCCCCGTCGCCGATCGGCAGGTGCTGATCGACGAGGAAGAGCGCGCCCACCGCGCCGCCGAGGCCGAGGCCGACCGCCGCGCCGCCGCCCGCTCGGGGCAGCGCCAGATCGCGGCCGAGCGCCCACCGCACCGCGACGACCGCATGGCCAGCGAGCCGGTCGATCCGAGCGAGCACCGGTCCGACCACGCCGCCGAGAACACCGCGGAGAGCGCCGTCGCCGAAGGCGGCGCGCCCGCCGACACGGCGCAGGGCGAGGCCCAGACCGAGCTCGCCTTCGCCCAGTCCGAGAGCGACGTCGCGCCGGCCGAAGGCGCCGTCGCGGAGGCCGGCCAGCCCGATTTCATCCAAGCCGAGTCCGTCCCGGCCGGGTCCGCCCCGGTCGAGGACGTTCCCGCGTCGCCGGCGACCGAAGCCTTCCCGCTGGTCGAGAGCTCGTCCGAGCCGGCACGCGTCGCCGAGCCGGCGGCGTCTCCGGCAGAGGCGGGCGAGGCCGTCGCCCCGACCGAAGCCACCGCCGAAGCGGCCACGCCGGTCGAAGGCGAGATCCTGCCGCCCGAGGGCGCCACTCCCGGCAACGGCCACGACGTCGACGACGAGGACGACGACGAGGACGAGGACGAGGAGGACGACGACGAGGACGACGACGAGGACGAGGACGACGCCGAGGAGGAAGAGGAGGTGGTCGAGTCGGTCGGCGGTGCCGACGCGCTCGAGGAGCTTCCCGACCGTGCGCCGCGCCATCGTCGCCAGTACAAGATCCAGGAGGTGATCAAGCGCCGGCAGGTCATGCTGGTGCAGGTCGTCAAGGAAGAGCGCGGCACCAAGGGCGCGGCGCTGACCACCTATCTGTCGCTCGCCGGCCGCTACTCGGTGCTGATGCCCAACACGGCCCGCGGCGGCGGCATCAGCCGCAAGATCACCAACACGGTCGACCGCAAGCGCCTCAAGGAGATCGCCCAGGACCTCGAGGTTCCGGAGGGGATGGGCGTGATCCTGCGCACCGCCGGCGCGGCACGCACCAAGACCGAGGTGAAGCGCGACTTCGAGTATCTGCTGCGGGTGTGGGAGCAGGTCCGCGACCTGACCCTCAAGTCGACCGCCGCCACGCTGGTCTACGAGGAAGGCTCGGTGGTGAAGCGGGCGATCCGCGATCTCTACAACAAGGAGATCGACGAGATCATCGTGGCCGGCGAGGACGCCTATCGCGAGGCCAAGGACTTCATGCGCATGCTCATGCCGAGCCATGCGAAGAACGTGAAGCTCTACGGCGAGCCGCAGCCGCTGCTGACCCGCTACGGCGTCGAGACCCAGCTCGACGCGATGTTCTCGCCGACCGTGCAGCTCCGCTCCGGCGGCTACATCGTGCTGAACCAGACCGAGGCGCTGGTCGCCATCGACGTGAACTCCGGCCGCGCGACGCGCGAGCACCACATCGAGGACACGGCGCTCAAGACCAATCTCGAGGCCTGCGAGGAGGTCGCCCGCCAGCTCCGCCTGCGCGACCTCGCCGGCCTGATCGTCATCGACTTCATCGACATGGACGAGAAGCGGAACAACCGCGCCGTCGAACGCAAGCTGAAGGAGTGCCTGAAGAACGACCGGGCCCGCATCCAGGTCGGCCGCATCTCGCATTTCGGCCTGATGGAGATGTCGCGCCAGCGCATCCGCACCAGCGTGTTCGAGAGCTCGACCGAGAAGTGCCCGCATTGCGGCGGCTCCGGCCATGTGCGCTCGGTCTCGTCGGTCGCCCTGCAGTGCCTGCGCATGCTCGAGGAAGGGCTGATGCGCGGCGCCACGCACAACCTGACCATCCGCACCGGCACCGACACGGCGCTCTACATGCTCAACCACAAGCGCGCTCACCTGAGCGAGCTCGAGCAGCGCTATCGCCTGCTGATCACCGTGAAGGCCGATCCGAACGTGATGGGCCAGCACCCGTTCGTCATCGAGAAGAACGAGCAGGTCCACACCCTCGATCAGGCCCGCGCGATCGCGGCCCAATCGGCGGCGGCGCTGCCGGCGCCGGCGCGGATCGAGGAGGATTACGAGGACGAGATCGAGCCCGAGGTCTTCGAGACCGAGACGATCGACGAGGTCGAGGAGGTCGAGGCGGACC
>NZ_NPEX01000150.1 GCF_003258865.1 Rhodoplanes roseus
GGCTCACCTCCACGGCCCATGGACCGGGCACCGCCGCGGTGTGCCGGCGGACCGTCCCCGAGGAGGTCGCGGTCGCGCTGGTCTACGACGGCACGACCGAGGCCGTGATGATGGCGACGCCGAGCGATCTCGAAGACTTCGGCGTCGGGTTCAGCCTGACCGAGGGCATCGTGACCGCGCCGGCCGAGATCGGCGAGCTTTCGGTGGTGCCGGGCCCTGCCGGGATCGAGCTGCGGATGTGGCTCGCCGGCGACTGCGGCGCCGGCTACGCCTGCCGCCGCCGCCGCCTCGCCGGGCCGACCGGGTGCGGGCTGTGCGGGATCGAGAGCCTCGACGAGGTGGCACGCCCGGTGCGGCCGGTCGCCGCCATAGGCGTGCCGTTCGCCGCGGCCGATGTCGCCGCCGCGGTCGCGGCGCTAGAAGCCTCGCAGCATTTGAAGCAGGCGACCCATGCGACCCATGCGGCCGGGTTCTTCCGCCCCGGCCACGGCCTCGTCGCGGCCCGCGAGGACGTCGGCCGCCACAACGCGCTCGACAAGCTCGCCGGCGCGCTCGCCCGCGACGGCGTTGCCGGATCCCTCGGCGCCGTCGTCATCACCAGCCGGGTCTCGGTCGAGATGGTGCAGAAGACCGCCGCGATCGGCGCCCCGGTGCTGATCGCGGTCTCGGCCCCCACCGCGCTCGCCGTCCGCACCGCCGAGTCCGCCGGCATCACCCTGGTTGCGATGGCCCGCGGAACCAGCTTCGACGTGTATTCGCGCCCGGATCGGCTGGTTGCGGTGGATTGAACATAAGGCGGCTGTAACCGTGGATGCGTGAACTAAGCCGCCACTCTGCGGTCACGGAGTCTTTCGTAGGCCACGCTCACACCTCGTCGGCCACCTCCGAGCAGGGCGTTGCTGCACAGGACTGACCGCCAAATTGCGCTGTTTGCACGAACGACGGTGTCGATCAATTCATTTTTAGTCTTTTTGTCAGGGCGTTCGCGTAGCTTTTCGCAGACAATTTTTCGTTAATCGCGTCACGAGCCGCTTCCCCCAGACGGTTTCGCTCTGCCGGGCTTTCTGCTAAGAGGGCTAAAAGCCTCGATGCTTCAGCTTCATCCGGCTCTGCCCATCGAGTTCCAACCGTCGGGTTGTATATGCCGCTTTTATCGAGAGCCGGGACGAGCGAATAGGAAACCAGCGCTGCACTGCGATTGCTCATGTACTCCATATTGCCAGACCAGCCTGTCGCGATCACGGCCTTCCCCAACGCCATGGCTTCCGCCATAGTGAGTCCAAACCCCTCGGCGCGGTGCAGAGAAAGGTAAACATCGCAGCAGTCAATTAGTTCCATCACTTCGCTTGAAATAATTGATCTATCGATTACCGTTATACGAGAATCTTCTCGAGCGGCGGAGAATATCATCCGGCCGATGGCCGTGTCTTCGCGCAAATTTCGAGTTTTTAAAATGAGTCTGAATCCCTGTCGGGCACCGAAAGCGTTGCGAAATACATTGATCGAGCCAATTAAATTTTTTCGATGCAGGGAAGATCTCGCGTCGGCCATCGAAAGTACCAAAAATTCGTTCTGTTCAATCCCATACTTCGCTCGGTCTAATTTTTGCGGCTGTTGGCTGCGCACAAAATACGGGACAACAGTGACGCGTTTATTTGTCGCCTTCAATAACGCTTCTCTAGAGTACTCAGAGGGGGTCCAGATTTCACTTATAAATTTGCTTGCGGTTCGCCATCCGAGAGGTTCGCCGTCGAGCTCCCACACCCAGTTTCCTATAATGTGCCACCGTCGCGGCCACATCATACGGAGTGCGGTTAAAGCATGTACTGTTTCTGGCGCGTTGAAGTGTAGCAGCAAAACGCCTGATAGTGCTGATGGCATCGCCTCAACAGGGTGTTCTGCTTTTATATCAATCTGATTGAAGTTGGTGCTTAGGTCAACGTTGGTGTGCTGAATGCCAAGAGTCTGGAGAGCTTTTGAGCAAATCCTGGCGGACTCTCCAATTCCGCTGGCCGTCCTGAATAGTCCCGAAATTACGACCGGGCCCTGTAGCGGACATTGAGTGTTTCTGACCGCAGATGCAATCAGGCTCTCGAGAGCGAACCGAGATGTCAGTCTGCCTAAACCACTAGCTAAGAGCATGCGCATCGATGCCGGATGGTTGGGTGATGCGGGCTGTAAAAAGTCGCGATTTTCGTAGGCGGGGCCGTCCGGACTTGGCTGCCTCGATTTGAACTGGGTCGTGCATTATTCCTGTAGCTTCCGAAACCTCATGTAATTAGCCCAAAATGGGTCATTGCCGCACTGTGCAGGTCGGTGCAACCCACATCGAGGAAAACGCGAGGCTAGCCGGCGCCGTGGAAGCGGCCGGGGCGGCTGCACGGTTTATCCTGATGAACAGCGACACGTCTCCGTCCGGGCGGACGCCTTCAAGGGGAACCTGCATTATCCCTGGGCGTTCGGCTTCATACCCGTTCTTTGCGACAACGCGGCCGTTGACCGAGATCTCGGCTGCGCTGTCCGATTGCAGCCAAGCCGCGTCGGCCGACATTTGCAAGCAGAGATGCTGACCACCGAAAACGGGCGGAATCTTGAACGCCATGTAGGCGGCCGGTGCGGTGACGATCGAGGTCCCATCTGGAGAACCGGTCCAACGGCCAACCAGCAGTAGATAATCTTCCGAGTGCGGTGAGCCGAACCGGAGTTCCTCGCCGGTCCAGGTCTCGATCTTGTCTGAAAAGTAACTCGCCCGCATCAGATGATCAGTGGGCTGAATACGGTCCGCCGCGGCCACTTGTATCAAAATCGAATCTGCAACGGCGTTGCGCGGCTGGCCCATGGCGGAGATGTAGAGGTAGTACCGCTCTTGCGGCGTCAGCTCAACGAAGGCGGGAAGCGGTGGCGGCGACGGCAGCAAGGCGCGGGATTGCACGAGCCCATCGCGAAAGGCGATGAGCCGCGTTTGGCTAGTGAGCCATCCGTAGGCCGCAGTGGCCTGCCCAAATGCCAGGGCGACAATCGTCAATTCAATGAGTCCAAGATCCCGGACCCGCCGCTGCGAGCGCGACCCCAGTTTTGCTGCGATGTGGCTCACCACTAATGGCAGTTCCGCAGCGTAGATCCAAGCGTATTTCGCCAGCGCATAATAGCCCGCGGCATTATTCATCATTAACACCGCCGTGATCGCAAGCCCTAGCGCGACGACCCCGATGGCACCCGCGTGGAGAAGCGCCACTGTGCGAATCCGAACGGTGAGATCGTCCCGCTTCCCCGCAAAGATGAGCCCGATTAGCAAGAGTGCAAGCGTCAGAATTGCCGATACCGCAACTATTGGATGGGCGTTGAGTTGCCACCGCGCGCCAGACACCAACAGATTGAAGTCGCCCCCGCCGGTCTGGCCGAATTGAATGACTGATCGGGTCTCTGGTTCGATGAGCATGGCCGTCGCACTGGTAAGCCCGACCATGCAACCCACGACAATTCGCCGCGGCATTGACATCGGAAGGGCGAGCGCACAAACGCTCGCCGAGGCGGCGAACCACAGAGTTGGCACTAGGTGGATTTTCGCGAGGACCAGCGCCCAGACTGGCACAGCAACAAATGCAGCGATCTGTGCTTGGCCTCCCCGCCAAACGGCGGCCTGAAGCACTGTCAGGCCGACGAGCGCAGCGGCCATACCCACCGCTTGCGCAAAAAAGAAGTTCACTTGAAAGTGGCCGACTGGGCTCAGGTTGACCATTGCCATCAGCAACACCAACCCAGCACCTGCGATCAAGCCGCAGAGAAGCCCGATCCGGTTCGCTGCGGCCGCCATCGAGACGATGGCTATGCGCCCAGCGACGCACAGCACTATTGCGATCGTCGTTAAGGCCGCGACGATGTGGATGACGCGCAATGGAGCGAGATGCGCAAACTCGGCGAGTCTCGCAGTTAATAAATGCGCCAGCCTCGGGAGATGTGCGATCTCTAGAAGGTCATCCGCATGGGCCGCCACATTACCCCCGGAATAAAGAATGTCGATGATTGCCATGTGGTGCGCCCAGTCACCACCAGGATTAACCGCGATTATTCCCGCGCGGCTGGCGAGAAAATATTTCGCCGAGAGTAATGACCCGGCAACCGCAATCGCGGCGAAGATTCTCTGTATCGGGAAGATCAGTATACTTTGCATTCTTCACCAGAAAATGTGGGCCCTATATGTCAGCTTCTCGCGTCTTAGATCGGACTCGATTCACCACGCTCATTGTAGCCGGCATGAGCATCTAAGACAGCACATGAGCGAAGCCTGACCGTCGGATCGTCTGCGTGATAACATCATTTCGCGGCGTTCGACAGAGGCTGGAGATGTCTGAGATGGGGCCAGCTCTCTGCTCGCAAAATCTGGCTTGACGGACTTCGCTCAAACTGTGAGTGGACGCTCGGCCAAGTCGGAGGAACTCAACTCCCGATCAAAGTACCGTCAGCTACTGTCCGATCAGCGATCCGGCTTCGATCCGGCGAACATCGCTGGTTCTCACGGCCGGCCAATCGCCATTAGCCGTAGGTCACCAGCAATATACCGCCAATTATCAGAGCGAGACCCAGCAGGAAGAATCGCGGGATGGGTTCGCCAAACACGACAAAGCCAGCTACGGGTACGAGCACGAAGGCCAAAGAATTAAACATGAAAGCAACGGACAGCGGCACCGACCTGAGCGCCTGCACCCATGCGATTGTCGCCATGAGATAGAGCGCCAGAGCTAATGTAACAAGCAAGATGGGTGACATGTTGTCTAGCAGCAACTCGTAATAGCTGCGCGAGCTCGCGAAACGAAGTTGACCCGCGGCGAACTTGAAAATGATCTGGCCAATCGCTATGACCAGAACTGATCCGAGAATTAAGTAGTAATTAAACATAAAAATTACCGGCATATATCAGGTTGATATCCGGAAATGGCAGTCGCAAAGGCCACCACGTCACATGCCGCCGTGGAAAATGGTATTGAAGAATCTGCCTCAGATTAAAAATGCTATTGATGTGCTCGCGCGCCATATAGTAGTCGTAGGGAAGCCCCGCCATTTCCGCCCTCCCGCGGGGGCCAAAATAGCGGCCAAAGCGCCAAGCCATGCCCGGATCGCAAGGAAGGATTAGCGATAGAACTCCGCGAGGCTTAAGGATGCGTACCCATTCTTGCAGGGCGAGATGAGGGAAGGGCACGTGCTCGAGAACATGCGTAGCAATCACGCGGTCGAAGCTGCTGTCGTCATAGTTCAGCGGGTAGGCGTCGGCTCTCATCAGTGCAACTCCGGGCGGTAACGCCCGCTTACTTGCCGAATCGAGCACAGTCTGATCAGAATCTGTAGCAATGTAGTTGTCAAATCTGTGGCGAACGAAAGGCAGGTGAGCGAGGGTGCCTGCGCCGACCTCCAGAACGCGCGAAAAGCGAATATCAGGACCGAAGGGCTTTTCAATCAAGCGGTGCGTGCTTCTCAATACAGATCCAGCGAAGCTATCGGAGTAATTCGATGAATCGTAGTTCTTGAGCCACCGCGCGACAAGACTCTCATATTCAGGCAACGGGATGTATTGTTTTTGTTGTCCCATTCATCCTCTCCGTTGAGAGCCCGCCAGCAAGCCTTGACCCGAAACTCTCATCGAGTGCGCCGTGACCCAGCCGGTCGGCTATGCGCATAGCACGCCAACGGCGTGGCAGCGAGACAACCCTCAGTTGAGGTCGACTACAAGCTCAATCAGCATGTCTGCCACACTGCCGTTACGGTGCCAATACCTGATAAGGCAAGAACAGGGTGCTCGCAATCGCCATCGTCGGACGCGCTGGCGAGACCTCTGTTTCAGCCGGTTCTCCCACGAGTAAGGTCGAGGTGGTAGTCCGCTGCCATGGCCCATCTGCACGCGGGATCGCGCGGAGGCCAAAACGCGAGGTGGACTTCCCCGATGAATTCGGCTCCCCCGTTTGTGCTGCGGCTAGGCCGATGATGAAATAGTAATAGTGTTGGAATGTCCAAGGGCAGTTCCGATTGCGGTCCAAATGCCGGTCTGTCGGATTCGAATACGGTGTCGGCCGCTGGCAAGCGCGGATTAGTCCGGTCTGGCGTGCGCACGCGCGCCAGCTCTCGGCCGGCAGTCAACCAGTGCGCCATGCTGATCGACAGGCTGACCAGAGCTGACATAAGCCGGACCATCCCTCCGAGCACGATCGCTTCGCGACGCCTGGTGTTTGGTCCCGGGATGAGGTGGCGCGGATCGATTTGAATCTTGACGGGTCTTTATCCAGGCCTCCCAGATCGCCTCGAAGGGTGTCTTCCACCGGATCGGCTTCAGGTGGTTGGCGAAGTAGTAGGCCGTGACGAAGGCCAGGACGTGCGCCTTGAGGCTATCGTCGGAGTAGCTGAAGACCTTGACGGTCGCATCCTTGATCGTCCTGTTCATCCGTTCACGTCGCGGCGAATTGTCCGCGCTTCGATGCAGCTTGATCTCCCTCCGGTAGTCGGGAGATGCCGTGCCCTTCGAGGCAACGATGGAGGCTCGAGCGGGTCAGCCGCGGAATGCTCTCACAAAGGCAGCCGAGGACGTCGTCGAGTGGCAGGTGAGTCCGCCTCCGGAATTCGACGATCATGGGCCTCCTCGACCGACGTGAGGACGGTGCTACGGGGCTTGCCAGGCCCCATTGGCGCGTCCGACGTCGTGGTCCTCACCCGCCACTTCGCCACCGTCGTACGGCTGAGGCCGTACTGTCGGGCGAGGGCCGGTCTTCTCTTTCGACGCTTTGAGCTCGGCTCGAACTCTCGGCGCCGTGCCGGCGCTCCCGTGAAGAACGTCTGCCACGGCGAATCCTCCCCTTCTCGGGTCAAGAATACGCAACGACTCGCCGGGACTGAACACCTAGCCACCGGTGTGCGACGGATAAGCAGCGTCATTCCGGCCCTGCGTAGATCCCAGTCCACGTTGCCGTCCGAAGTCCCCGCGATTCACTCCGCAGCGTGGGCACCGCATCTTGCGCGCACTCGCAATGGCCATTACTAAACGATGGCCTGTACTCGGCTTCAGCAGTGTGGGAAATGCGGACTGTATCAGCGGCGCGAAGTGCTAAACACCGCGACTGGATGCGCTGGAACCCTCCTTCCGACAGTTGTTCGCGGAAAAATCCGAGCTGTGAAGCTTAGCGAATTGGATTCCTAGGATGAGATCAGCATGCTGAGGTCATACGCTCAGAACTTCGAGGATGTTATCCTATTTCGTGCGTTGAAAGACGTCACGGTCGGATCGTACATCGATATCGGTGCGCAGGATCCTGTCTTTGACTCCGTCAGCTTGGCCTTTTACGAAAGAGGCTGGCGGGGCACTCACGTCGAGCCGAGCCGGAACTATTCCGAGTTGCTGCGCAGGGCTAGGGTCGATGAACGCGTTATCGAAGCCGCGGTGAGCGACTCGCTAAATAATGTGAGAATCTTCGAGATAGCCGACACGGGACTGACAACCGGCATCGAATCTTATGCTCGCAATCATCGCGCTAAAGGGTTTTGCGTCCGAGAAACCACCGTTCCTTCGATACCGCTGTCGAAGCTGTTCGAGGAGGTCGGCGAAACAGAGATTCATTGGCTTAAGATTGACGTCGAGGGAATGGAAGCTGATGTTCTGCGCAGTTGGCGTACCGCTACGCAACGTCCGTGGATCGTTCTTGTAGAAGCGACGGTGCCGGGGTCGACGGAACTCTGCTACGATGGTTGGGAGCCTGAGCTAACCGACCGCGGTTATGGCTTTGCTTATTTCGATGGTCTCAATCGGTTCTATGTGCACGAAAGTCACTTTGATCTGCTAGCCCGGTTTAATGCCGGACCAAACGTTTTTGACGGGTTCGCTCTGAGTAAAAACTCCATCTTTGTTCGCGAAATGGCCGACGATTTGGCGAAAACAGACGAACGCGCGCGCAATGCGACGGCCGTTGCAGAGGAATGCAAGGGCGAAGCTGCGGCCGCCTTAGCGGCGCTAAAGGCGCAGGCCGATGGTTTCGGTGCGAGCTCTGAGATAGCTATCCATGCGGTACGTGCGGAGGCGGCGGAGACTCGCGCCCATCTCGAAGCCACAATTTGCGCAATACGCGTAGAAGCGGAAAAGCGCGAGGAGGCGATACGCACCCAATCAGATCAATTAGTTAAAACGAGCGAGGCTGCTGTCGAGATAGCGACAGCGCAGCTCGCTGCGCTCCAAATAGGATCGGACAGGCGCATAGCCGAACTCGAAGAGGCTCTATCGCGTTCCGACGCAGACCGCGGTGCAATCGCTCAAACCCTATCCGACCGAGAACACGAGAACGCCGAACAGAAGTGCGAGATTTCGCGTCTCGGGCGGGAGGCAGAGATCTTGCGCGAGACTCTCGACGAGCAGACTGCGGGAACTAGCCGGCTGATGTGTGCGCTAGAGGAGGCGAAAGCGCAGTTGGCTGTCGAGAGAAGCCGGTTTGATGCACGGACGCGAACCTTAACCGGTGAAAGAACGATGCTCATGAACGAGATAGTTCGTCTTCACATCTCTATCGAGGCCATGCAAAGGTCGGCACGGGGGGGTGAGCGTCAGTGCGACGAGCTCCGATTCGCCATCGACCAGATCTACCGCTCGACCTCATGGAGAGTGACAGCGCCATTGCGTTTTACACGCCGAAGCTTGTCTTATTTTGTTCAGGGGGTATGGGCGTGGATCACACTCCGGCCTGGCTGTCGTCCACGCCGAATAGCTAGGTGGGGGCTGCGCAGGGGAGTGGAACTTATTAACGCTTATCCCACTATCGCGCTAACCGGAAAGCGCTGGCTGGCGTTTTTCCCGCGGCTCGACGGCCGGTTGCGTGCTGCTATTGAGACCGATCGGGCTGCCAATCTCCGCAAATCGTTCGAACCGACATCAGAGTTGTCTGTGCAGCCGTGCGCGGCCGCAGCTGCGGAGATCCCAGTGAGCAGCGCTGAGCAACCCGCCCTGACTAAGGCACTAGTGAATGGGTCGGATGCGTTTGTGACCTTGTACAGCGCGACGCAGGATTGGAAATGGGGGCAGCGCATACATGCGTGAGGTCGATCAACGCTCGATCCGCATTCTGGTTGACTTGCAGGCGTGCCAAACGAATGGATCCGCGCGTCGGGGAGTCGGCCGTTATTCGCGCGCGCTGTTCGCCGGACTGGCGGGTGGCGCCGCCCCAAGAGACATCTATGGCTTGGTGTCAACTGAGCTTCCCCATTCTGCATCAATTCGCGACTTAGGCGCCGCAAAAGTCATCCGTCCGCCGGCGTTGCCCAATCTGCTCCTTGACCGTGACTTCGAAGGTGGCGTGCGGGATGCGATCGACGATGTCCTATGGTCGTCCACCGTCGCGAGCGTGAGCCCCGACATCGTCCACGTCTCTAACGTGTTTGAGGGCTTCTACGAACGTGTGCCATTGCCGAGCCCTCGCGTTCGCGCTCCCGGCCAAGTTTTTTCGGCGACCCTATACGACCTGATCCCGTTGCGATTTCCCGAGCATTATTTTAGAGATGAACGTTTCGAGCGTTGGTATCGTTTCCGTTTAGAATGGCTCCGGCAGGCCGATCTGCTTCTTTCGATTTCTGAAGCCAGCCGCCAGGACGCCATCGCGCTACTCGGCCTTGACCCTCACCGTGTCGTCACTATTCACGGCGGCATCGAGCCTCACTTTAGGCAGGTCGCTGACGTCGGCGCTGCACATCGGCGATTGCGCGAGAGCTACGCTCTCGTACGAGAAAGTTTCATTCTCTACACCGGTGGCGATGATCACCGCAAAAACTTAACCGGCGCCATCTTGGGTTTCGCTGGCTTGCCAGCCGAACTGCGGGCAAAGACTCAGCTCGTTCTCGTCTGTGATCTCGAGGATAGGCGAAGAAGCCATTATCTTGAGATAGCCCGTGCGGCCGGACTCGCCGCAGGTGACATACTGTTTGCTGGCTATGTTACGGAAGATGACCTTGTAGATTTTTACTGTTGTTGCGCAACATTCGTGTTTCCTTCCCTCTACGAGGGGCTCGGGTTGCCTGTTCTCGAGGCGATGGCGTGCGGCGCACCAGCCATCGGCGCCAATAATTCAAGTATTGCTGAAGTAATTGGTCGACCCGATGCCCTCTTCGATGGCAACGCTCCTGAGGATATGGCGCGCGTGTTGGGTCTCGTTTTGACCGACAAGGATTTTGCCGGACGCCTTGCCGATCAGGGACTGGTGCGCGCGAAAAAGTTCCGGTGGGAATCGACGACGAAAACTGCACTCGACGCATTCGATACTGCACTGCGTAGGAAGCGTGAAGCTGGTGTTGCGGCCGCAGTGGCGCATTGGTCCCCACGCCGGCGCATCGCGATGGTAGCACCGCTGCCGCCGGCGAAATCGGGCATTGCGGATTACACCGCTGACCTTCTACCCTATCTGCAGGAATACTTCGATATAGACCTTTACGTCGCTCGCAATAACGCGCCGAACGAGGCGTTAAGCGCGCAATACCGCGTATTCTATGCCGATGACCTGTACAATAATATAAGAAATTATTACACTGTATTGTATCATTTCGGAAATTCTGAGTTCCATACGCACATGTATTCCATGCTTCGGGACCTTCCCGGAGTTGTGGTGCTGCACGATGCCTTTCTTAGCGGAATGGTTGGCTACGTGGACTTTAATCTTGGCAGATCCGGATTTTTTGCAACGGAGATGCTAACCGCACACGGCTCCCTGGCGCGCAACTATCTATTGCAGACCCCTCGTGAGAAAGGAATTGGCGATAGCATAGCCGGGCTTCCCTGCTCGCGTCGGGTCCTCGACAATGCCACCGGGATCATATTGCATTCGCCTTACGCTCTTCGCCTGCTGGAAGAGCACCATCCGGAACGATGGCGGCCGCAAACTTGGATTATCCCAAGTCTAGCGCGCTGCCCGGTCGCCATCTCGGTTGGGGAACGTAACTCAATTCGAGATCGACTTGGCATTGCTGCGGACGCCTTTGTGATCGCAACGTTCGGGCATATAACATGGACCAAATTTGGGGATCGGCTGCTGGAGGCGTTCGTTTCTCTGTGTGCCAAGGGAGACCAGCGAGCTCATCTGATATTCGCCGGCGAGTTGGAGAGCGACGACTTTGGCTATAGGCTGAAGCAGCAAATCCATGCATCGGGCCTAGCGGATCGTATCCGACTGACCGGATACCTGTCTGATGTTGATTACAAAGATTATCTCATTGCTGCAGACCTGGCGGTCCAGCTTAGGAAGATTACGCGAGGAGAAACGTCCGCTGCCGTGCTTAATTGTCTTGAATACGGCATTCCTCTCATCGTTAACGCCTGCGGCACGATGAACGACTATCCCGATGAGGTTGTCGTCAGGCTTTCACCGGATCCGAGCGTAGCCGAACTTATAGCGGCGATTAGCGAGTTGGCGGCTAGCGATAGCCGCCGCAGCCAGTTGGCCGCGAGCGGGCGCGACTATATCGCGTCCTTCCATCATGTCCGGCGCTGCGCATCTGAGTACGCTGCCGCTATCACTAGTTTCGTTGAGCAGACTAAAACTGCAAAAGTGGAGAATTTCGCTCCGCTCCTCGCCCCTTATCTCGCGGCGACTGGCGACCCGCCGGGGGCTGCCGCCTACTGCGCTAGCTATTTCGACGCACGTCCT
Source organism: Rhodoplanes roseus (assembly GCF_003258865.1). GTDB lineage: Bacteria > Pseudomonadota > Alphaproteobacteria > Rhizobiales > Xanthobacteraceae > Rhodoplanes > Rhodoplanes roseus. The sequence continues at coordinate 11,655 of NZ_NPEX01000150.1, forward strand.
GAATATAATTTCTCACGGCCGCGTATTTTCTTGGATGTAAGTCACATTGCCCAGGGCGACCTGAACACCGGGATCCAACGCAACGTGCGAGAGATCGTGCGCGCGCTTTATACCCGGACAGTTCCCGGGCTCGATGCTATCGCGGTCGTTCGGACTGGCAACGATCTCGTCGAAGCCTCTGAGTGGCTTTCGGGTCTAGGCTTGTTGCTGCCGGGTGAGCTAGCTTCTCTCAACGGGCGGGTCGTGGAGTTTCGGCCCGGCGATAATCTGCTGATGCTTGATTCCTCCTGGAACGAGTACTCACAGTTCCGACCGGTATTTGCGCGAGCGCGGGAGAAGCGGGTTCCCATTACTACCGTAGTTCATGACATTCTTCCCTTGACGCTACCACCGGGGAACTTCGTTCCGGGCGGTAAGGAGTGGTTCGCGAATTGGTTCCATCTCGCACTCGAAGAATCTGACGCGATCGCGTGTATATCGAAAACGACCGCAGATCGGGTGATTCGTTACATGGGCGAGCACGGTCGTGGACGACCGGGACTTAGAGTAGGGTACTGGCATAACGGGTCTGAAATCAATGTACCCGCAAATTCCGTACATGCACCTCGGCTTGAGGAGATTGTATGCGAGCCATATCTCCTAATGGTGGGTACTCTTGAGCCGCGTAAAAATCACCTGTTGGCGGTTAACGCCCTAGATTGTCTTTGGGGAGAGGGATTCGGTCCGAACCTCGTAATCGCCGGAAAACGAGGGTGGATGGCGAACGAGGTTCTTACCCGAATTTTCGAGCATCCTCTGTTAAATAAGCGGTTATTTTTTATTGAGCAATGCTCGGATGCTGATATAGCGTTCCTGTATATGAATGCCACTGCGCTGCTCGCGCTTAGCAAAGACGAGGGGTTTGGGCTTCCGCTAGTTGAGGCATCACGCTACGGAATTCCGATATTGTGCTCAGATATTCCGATATTCCACGAGGTTGCTGGGGCACACGCGAGTTACGTTGCGATTGACGACCCCGCCCGAGTAGCAAGCGCAATACGGGATTGGTGGGCGCAGTACGAGAAGTCGGTTGTCATCTCATCTGCCGGAATGCCATGCCTGAGTTGGCGTGAAAGCGCGGAAAGCTTGCTCAAATTATTGCTCGGTGATAACTGGTATTGGCAAAACACCATTGATGGCAGTAAATCTGTCGACGACCTGTCAGAAAATCAGAAAGTCAATCAAAGGTAAATTGCTTGGTAGGTCAGAATTTGCGCATGAGTTATAGCGTTTTCCTCTGCGCACGGACCTGACCCCGGCTCTTCTGTCGACTTCCTCTGGCCCACGACAATGTCGAAGAGCCCTTGACCGGTTCTCGACCTGAGTGAATCGAGAGGTATCCCTTATGGCGCAGCGGGGATTCAAGCTGTCTGTCGAACACGGGGGCCGGCAAGCAGGTCGTGCGCGCATTCTCTTGACTTTCGATCGCGCGGACGCGGTTTCTGAAGGCGGTGGCCAAATGACGTACCGGCAGCAGCGAGTGGTTCGGTGTTAGCGCGGCGAGCGCCTGCGGGTCGGCGCGCGCATTCTAAACCTGCCGCTCTGCAGTCCGACGTACCCATCGGGTGAAGACCGCAGGGAAGTCAGTTCGGGTGGAGGTTCCGGGTAGTTAGGCTGCGGCTACAGCGGGTGGTAACTTCCGGTCCTTCGGCCGTCGGTGTGGATGCGTTCGGCGGGATCGTCGGGCAGACGGCAAGGGACGTCGGCGAGTCAAGCCTGCAGGTCGATGTGGTTGAGCTTGGCGCTCTCGATCAGGGTATAGACGGGGGCGGCGCGGCGGCCGCCCTCGTCGGAGCCTGCGAACGTTCAGTTGTGGCGCAAAGGCGATGCGGCGCAACGGGGTTCGGCGGCATTGTTGGACAGACACAGGCGGCGCCTTCTCCAAGCTGAAGGCCCAACTCCGCAAAGCCGCGGAGAGAACAATCGACGACGCCTGGGGAGGCGATTGGGCGGTTTTTCCGCACCATCACTCCCGCAGAACGCTCAAACTATTACCCAACGTAGGTTAAGACCTAGCCTGATCTGATGCCGCCCTAGGGTCGGGACTCAATTGAGCCACCAGGCCACAGTGGCGGCGATGATGGCGCCGGCGAGGAAGTTTCTGGCGAGCTTGTCGTATCGGGTCGCGACGCGGCGGAAGTTCTTGAGGCGCGAGAACATCCGCTCGATGCGATTGCGCCGTCGATAGGCGATGCGATCGTAGGGGATCGGCTGCTTGCGGCTGGT
>NZ_NPEX01000151.1 GCF_003258865.1 Rhodoplanes roseus
CCGTCCACCGGACGGCGCTCCACCGGAGGGCCTGCCCGCCGCACGCAAGACCGCACGTCCATCTTGTTGATTACTGGCGCGGGGCGCGTCCGATTCCTCATCGAATCGGGCGCGTTCCTGCGTTTGGACCGCCGCGGCCGGCACGGCGTCGACACGCGAGGGCCAAATTCTTGCCCATAGGGTCGTGGTCGGTGCGATAACGGACCTCGTCGCGGGGGCGACCGGGGGAGGGGATCGTGGCGCAGGCTGTTCACCCGAAATACCGAGCCTTTCTGGTCCACGCGCAGGCCGACGAGGTGTTGGCGCGGACGATCGAGCGGGGGCTCGATGACATCCGCGTGCCGTGGGCGCTGGTCGGGCGCGAGACCGCGCACGGCGCGGTGCCGAAGTCGCTGAAGCCGATCTACCGCTTCGCCGCCGAGCCGACCCCCGTGGCGCCCGGCGAAGTCTCGCCGGTGATCCCGTCCGACCCGCCCGCCGGGCCGAAGCCGGCCGATGCGGCCCCCGATTCGCCGCCTGCCGCCGAGCCTGCCGCCGCCACGCCCGCCACCGCGCCGACGCTGACCCTGGTAGTGCCGCCGGCCGAGGATGCGACTGCGGCGACGCCGCCCGTCGCGCCCGCGCCCGTGGTTCCGCCGGAGCCGCCCGCGCTGCTCGCGCCGGCGCAGCCGACGCTGCCCGACCAGACGGTCGCGGCGCTGGTCGATTCGCGCTTTCTCGTCGTCTTGTGCTCGCCCGCGGCCGCCGCCGACGAGGCGGTCGGCGACGCGGTCCGTCGCTTCAAGGGACTCGGCCGTGGCGATCGCGTCATCGCCGTGCTGGCCGGCGGTGCGCCCGAGGCGCCGGAGGCCGATCTCTGTCCGCCGTCGCTGCGGTTCCGCATCAAGGTCGACGGAACCGTGGGTGACGAGCGCGAGGACACGATCGCGCCGCTGGTGATCGACGCCAGGGCCGGCCGGACGCCGCGGTCCGAGGTGGTCGGCCGGCTCGCCGCCGCGCTGCTCGCGCTCTCCTTCGAGGACTACAGCGGCCCGGCCGCCCGCGCGGTGCGTCGCCGGCGCCGGCTGCGCGGCTGGCTCTCGGCTGCGGCCGTGCTGCTGCTGCTCGCCGGCGGTGCCGTCGCCGCCGCCCGCTTCGTGCTGCCGCACAACGCGCCGCTGCTCGGCCGGATGCTCGCCGTCGGAACCGGCACCACGGTCGGGGTCGTCGATGCCGCCGACCGGCTCGGCGCTCCCCGGCCCGTGATCGCCTCCATCGCGGAGCCGGCCGAGGCATTGCTGCGCGATCTCGGCGCGGCCGGCGGCGACGACCCGGGCCTGCGGTTGCGCCGCGCCGCGATGCTGCTCGCCTTCGAGCAGCGCTACGAGGCGCTCGGCCTCGCCGATGCGGCGCGCAGCCGCACCGCGGCCGCCGAGGCCCTGCTCGACGGCCTGGTCTTTCCGGGCGGCATGGACGTCGAGGTTCAGCGCGAGATCGTCGCGACGCATCTCGACGCCGCCGCCTTGCGGCTCGCCCAGGGCGACGCGGACCGCGCCTTGAAAAGCGCGCGCGGCGCGCTGGCGGCGGCGGAGCGGCTCGCCGACGCCGATCCGGCCAGCGTCGAGCGCCAGCGCGATCTGTCCCGGGCCGCCACGGCGGTCGGCGATGCGCTGCTGGCCCAGGGGGCGTCCGAGGATGCGCTCAAGCAGTTCCGTGCCGCGCTAGGGATCCGCGAGACGCTCGCCGCGCTCGATCCGGCGGGCGCGCCGGCCCGCCGCGACCTGTCGGTCGCCTACGAACGGTTCGGCGACGTGCTGGCGTCCCGCGGCTCCCTGGACGAGGCGCTGAAGGGCTACCGCACGGCGCTGTCGCTCCGGCTCGCCGCGGTCGACCCGGGGGCCGGCGCCGGCTGGCAGCGCGGCCTGTCGATCCTTTACAACAAGGTCGGCGACGTGCAGCTCGCCCAGGGCGCGAGCGAGGATTCCATCGCCGCCTACCGGACCGGGCTGGCGCTGCAGCTCGCGGTGGCCGACCGCGCCGATGCCGCGGCGCGGCGCGCCATGTCGGTGTCCTACGAGCGCATCGGCGACGTGCTCAAGGCGAAGCGCGCCTACGACGAAGCGCTCGCCGCCTACCGGGCCAGCCTATCGATCCGCGAGCGCCTGGCCGGCGGTGACCCCGGCGCGGTGCGCTGGCAGCGCGACCTGCCGGTCTCGCACGAGCGGATCGGCGACGTGCTGATGGCCAAGGGCGCGTTCGACGACGCGCTCGCCGCCTACCGCACGACGCTGGCCTCACGCGAGCGGCTGGCCGCCGCCGCGCCGAGCCCGACGGCGCTGCGCGACGTCTCGGTCGCGCAGAGCAAGATCGGCGACGCGCTCGCCGCCAAGGGCCAGCGCGCCGATGCGTTGGCGAGCTATCGGGCCGCGCTCGCGATCAGCCAGCGGCTCGCCGGGCTGGAGCCGGACAATGCCAAGTGGCAGTGGGAGCAGACCGTGCTGCAGTGGCGGCTCGCCAGCGCCGGCGACGACCCGGCCGAACGCTTCCGCGCCGTGGTGACGACGCTGCGCGACCTCGCCGCCAAGCGGAAGCTCTCCGCCGAGCAGGCCAAATGGCTCCCGCTCGCCGAGCGGGAGCTGGCCAAGACGCAGGGGCGCTAGAGCGACACGCCGCCGAGGACCGGTCGGTGCCCCGGCACGCGCCGCGTCTCGATCACGCGTAGTCGGAATCGTCGCCGTAATCGGCCGAGTCGTCACCATCGTCGGCGTCGTCGCCGTCGTCCTGGTCGTAGGCGGCCGGATCGTCGAAGGCCGACGCGGTGCGGGTCGAGCCGTCGCCGCTGCCGCCCCGGCCGCCGATGTCGTTCAGGCCGGCGTCACGGGCCATGTCGCCGCTGGAGGCGTTGCCCCAGGCCGAGCGGTCGCCGCCGCCGCTGCCCGTGTCGAGGGCCGCATGGCTGCCGCCGCCGCCGGCCGCGTGACCCATGCCGCGCAGGCTGTCGAGCAGCAGCGAGCCGCCGATCATGCCGGCCGCGGCCGCCGCCGCCGTGCCGAGGAACGAGCCGCCGCGTCCGCCGCCGCCGAATGGTCCGGCCTGCGGCGGTGCCCCGTAGCCCGGGCCGCCGTAGCCCTGATTGCCGTAGCCGGGACCACCGTATTGCGGCTGGCCGAAGCCGCCCGGCGCGCCCATCGGACCGGAGCCGGCGCCCGTCGGAGGCGCTCCCCAGCGGGGATCGCCGCCCGGACTGTCGCCCGGCCGGACCGAGGGGACCGAGCCGCGGCCGCCTTGCGGCTGGCCCTGGCCTTGCTGCTGTCCCTGGCCGCCGCCGAACATCGCGCTGCGCAGGTTGTCGAGGAAGCCGCCGCCCTGCTGCTGCGTCTGCTGGGGCGGGGCCAGCGCCGCCTCGAGCTCGTCGATATGGGCCTGCGCCTGCCGCAGCGCCTCGTCCTGGAGGAGCGAGGTCTGGACCAGGGCGTACAGCGCGTTGGGGGCGCGCGCGAGACCCTCGCGGATGGCGCGCTCGGCCTCCGGGTCGCGCGGCTCCTTCTCGAGGGTGGCGAGGCGCTCGAACAGATCGGCGACGAGCTGATGTTCTTGCGGAGTCATCGTGGTCTCCTGGTGGGCCGTCCGGCGCGTGCGCGCCGGCGCATGCGCGGAGCGGCTGCGGTCGGAGATGATCCGCGCGGCTCGCGCGCCCCCTATATGGGGGGCTTCCGGTGCGGCGGAATGGTGATGAGGGAGGGGGCGTGGCAGCCTGCCGCACCCACCCCTCAGGCGAGGGTGAATCCGGCGCGGGCCAGGACGGCCGGAAAGGCCTCGCCGCCGAGATAGGCGTATTCCGCCTCGCGCAGATCGGTGAGCGGATCGAGGCGCTTCAGCTCGGTGTCCACCCGGCCCGGATGGCACATCACCACACTGCCGTCCGGCAGGTCCTTGAGGAAAGCCGGGAACAAGGTGGCGTAGTCGACGCCCGGCTTGAACGTGTAGGTGCCGGCGAAGGCCGGGTTGGTGGGGACGCCACGCTCCGCCGCCAGACGTCGGAAGGCGTGGCTCATGCGGTCGAGCAGCAGGCTCTTGGGGTCGCCGAGCCGCTTCAGGGTCGCGGTGACCTGGCCGCACTGGCGCACCCAGGCCTGCGGCGCGGCGCGGGTCACCACGTCGAGCACCGCCTCGCGCATGCCGGGCAGCAGATGGACGTGCTGGTGGCCGTCGACATAGGCGGGCGGCCGGCCGAACGCCGTCACGAAGGCCGCCATCTGGGCCGCGACCTCGCGTGCGATCGCGTCGCGGTCGAACGGCGTGACGAAGGAGGCGGCGAGCAGCTTGCCGATCGGCAGGAACGAGCCGTCCCCGGCGAGCGGGCCGAAGCCCGAGGTGAGCGGCTGGAACGGCGCCGTGAGGGTGACGTGCAGGCCGACCGACGCGCGTCCCTCGGCGACGGCGGCGAGCCGGGCCGCTTCGGCGGCCGAGAAGGTCGGCGGCAGCACCATGACGCTGGTGGCGCTCAGGCGCCCCTTGCCGATCAGGTCGATGATGGCGTCGTCGACGCCGGGCGCGAGACCGAAATCGTCGGCGCACAGGATCAGGCGGCGGAGCGGGGTGTCGGTGGTCACGCCGTTCGCTCCGGAGGTTCGGTCGTCGGTTCAGGGGGGGCGGCCGGCCCGGCCTGCTTGAGGCTGCGCTCGGCGACGAAATAGACCGGGCGGCCCTTGGTCTCCGACAGGATCTTGGCGATGTACTCGCCCATCACGCCGATCATGATCAGTTGCACGCCGCCCAGCACCATCACGCCGACCAGCAGCGACGGATAGCCCGGCACCGCGGTGCCGAAGAACAGCGCCTCGATCAGGATCTGCAGGCCGAACAGGAAGGCGGTCGCGGCGAGTGCGATGCCGAGCAGGCTGGCGATGCGCAGCGGCGCCACCGAGAAGGCCGTGAGGCCCTCGATCGACAGGCCGAGCAGCGCACCGAAGTTCCAGCTCGACGTGCCGTGCTCGCGGGCCGCCGGCTCGTAGTCGATGCGCAGCTGGCGGAAGCCGATCCAGCTCGCCAGGCCCTTGAAGAAACGGTTGCGCTCGGGCAATTGCCGCAGCGCCGCCGCGGCGCGCGGCGAGAGCAGGCGGAAGTCGCCGGCGTCCTCGGGAATCTTGTGGCGCGATCCCCAGTTGATCAGCGTGTAGAAGGTGCGGCCGAACAGCCGCCGCAAAAACGACTCCGCCTTGCGGCTGGCCTTCGCCGTGAAGACGACGTCGTAGCCGTCGTCGATCCAGTGGCCGGCGAGTCGCTCCACCATGGCGGGCGGATGCTGGCCGTCGGAATCCATGAACAGCACGGCCCCGAGGCGGGAATGCTCCAGCCCGGCGAGCAGCGCCGCCTCCTTGCCGAAATTCCGCGACAGGGCGATCACCTGGACGTCGAGCCCGTCGGGCGGCAGCGTCGCGGCGACGGCGAGCGAGCGGTCGCGGCTGCCGTCGTCGACATAGACGACCTCGCAGGCGAGGCCCCAGCGCTGCTTCAGCGCGCGGGCGACCGAGACGATGCGGGCGTGCAGGGCGGCGAGCCCGCCGGCCTCGTTGTAGACCGGCATCACGATCGAGAGGCCGGCCGCCGCGCGCGTCGCCGCGGTCGCGGCCGCCTCCGTCGCGCCCGCGTCCTGCCGCAATGCTGGCTCACCCGAGGTCATTCGCCCGTCGTCGTCCCTGTGGTTCCGGTCGGGGCGCCTTATAGCCCAAGCGGCCGGGGCTGTCGCGCCGGCTCGGGGGCCGGCGGTGCGGTTCGGCTTCGGCTTCGACGTGCCGCTGTGCTAAGGCGACGCCCGACGCTGTGGCGCGCAACGCGGAGTGACGATGGACCCGACCCGGACCGACACGGCGTTCTCGCGTGCCCCCGCCGGGCGGGCCCGCGTCGGCATGATGCGCAAGGCGCTGAGCTTCGCGCTGGTCGGCGTGGTCAACACGGCAGTGGACGCCAGCGTCTTCTTCGTCGCCCTCGCGGCGCTGAAGTCGGCGGGTCCGAGCGTGCGGGCCTTCGAGGCGGCCTCCGGCCTGTGCGGCTGCGGCGGCGCCGACGACCTGATGCTGATCGCCGCCAACCTGATGGGCTGGGTGGTCGGCGTCACCGGCTCCTATGTGCTCAACTCCACCTTCACGTTCGCCGAGGAGTCCGGCCGCACGCTGCGGCTGCGCGACTACGGCGCCTTCGCCGCCTCCGGCGTGCTCGGTGCCGTCGCCAACACGACGACCCTGGTGATGGTGGCGCAGGTGATGCCGGTGTGGTTCGCCAAGGCCTGCGCCATCCTGGTGAGCTTCGTGGTCAATTTCACGATGTCGCACTTCGTGGTGTTCCGGCCACGACGGGGGCGGCCGGACGCCGAGCCCGGCAACGCATCACAGTAGCAGCGGCATCGCCGGCCGGCTCCCAGGGAGGCGGCACGATCCTTCACCAGCATGGAACGATGCCGCGGGTCGACGGGGCCCGGCGGGCCGAGGTCGGATACTCCCGTCGTGCGGGGGCACTGGAACGCGCGAGCGTGCAGGATTATGTTTCAGGAGCCGAAGATCGAGCGGGTCATGAGCCGGGACGACATCATTCAGCGCATCAGGGCGCGCGCCGAGGCCGTGAAGGCGTTCGGCGCGACGGCGCTGTACATTTACGGGTCCAGAGCCCGAGGCGACGGCAGGACGGACAGCGATTTGGATGTGTTCGTGGACTTCGACCCGTCCAGGTTCAGTTACGTCGAGCTTGTCGGGCTGGAAGACATGCTGTCGCGTGAGCTGGAGCTCAAGGTTCAGCTGGGAACCCATGATGCGCTGCACCCGCTGATGAAGTCGCGAATCGAGCGCGAGGCCATCCGGGTCCTGTGAAGGCGATGAAAGACGTTCTCATTCCCCTCCACGACATCCTTTCGGAAATTGAATTCCTGCATTCGATTCGCGACCGTTCGACCTTCGAGCAATTCAAGGCCAGCTCGTCGGACCTCCGGGCAGCGGCCTATTCAGTCATGGTGATCTCGGAGGCGGTGCGCAGGATTCCGGAGGATTGGCTCGCCGAATATCCGGCGACACCCTGGCACGCCATCAGGAGCATAGGGAACAAGCTGCGGCACGAGTATCAGCGGGTAAGCGAAGCGATTCTCTGGGGCATCATTGCGGACTCCGCGGTCGAACTCGAAGTGACCCTTCGGGACATGCTGGGAAAGCGGGCGAGGACTTGAGCCGCACGCCCCACGCCGCACGCCGCGCGTCGTCACGACACCAAGAGCCCCCCTACAGCGCCGCCTCCAGCCGGTCGAACAGCGGGTTCTCGTTGGCGAAGACGTAGTCGAGCGGGCCGACCACGACGCTCGCGGCGCCGTGGGCGCGCAGGAAGGTCGCGAGGGCGTGGACGTGGTCGGGCGGGCAGTGCAGCGTCAGCATGCCGGACGAGGTCGGTCCGCCGAACGGCGTCTCGACACCGTATGTCTCGCGCGCTTGGGTGAGCAGCGCCTCGTTGCAGGCCGGGAAGCGGGTGCGCATCTCGCGGAAATTGCTGGCGCGGCCGTAGGCGGCGATGCGGTCGAGCACGACGCGGGCGGTCTCGCGCGCGCCGGCGTCCCAGGTGGCGCCGCGCGACGCGACGAGGTTCGCCTGCGAGCGCAGCATGACGCCGTCGTCGACGATCTTCAGCGCGTTGGCGGCCAGCGTCGTGCCCGTCGTGGTGATGTCGACGATCAGCTCGGCCGTGCCGGCGGCCGGCGCGCCTTCGGTGGCGCCGGCGCTCTCGACGATGCGGTAGTCGATGATGCCGTGGCGGGCGAAGAAGGCGCGGGTGAGGTTCACGTACTTGGTCGCGACCCGCATGCGGCGGTCGTTCTCGATGCGGAACGCGGTGGCGACGTCGTCGAGATCGGCCATGCTGCGCACGTCGATCCAGGCCTGCGGCACGGCGACCACGACGGTCGCGAAGCCGAAGCCCAGTCCGTGCAGCAGCACCACCTTCTCGTCGGCGTGCGGAATGCTCTCGCGGATCAGATCCTCGCCCGTGATGCCGAAATGCACGGCGCCGGAGGCGAGCTGCTGGGCGATCTCAGAGGCCGACAGGAACGCCACCTCGATCTCGGGCAGGCCGACCACCGTGCCGCGATACTCGCGGGCGCCGCGCGGCTTGGCGAGCTTCAGGCCGGAGCGCGCGAAATAGGTCTCGGCGTTCTCCTGCAGGCGGCCCTTGGCCGGGACTGCGATCACGAAGGTGCTCATTGGGCCGCTCCCGTCCGCTCGCCGAGCCCGACCAGGCGCTCGATCCACACCGCGAACCCGACCGCCGGGATCGGCTCCGGCTGGCCGGCCTGCTCGGCGCGGCCGAGCCGGGCGAACAGGCCGTCGTAGCGGCCGCCGGCGACGAGCTGGCCGTCGATGCGGTTCTGCGGGTCGTGCAGCTCGAAGACGACGCCGGTGTAGTAGTCGAGGCCGCGGCCGAAGGCGGTGGCGAAGCGGATGCGTCCGGTGTCGATCCCCTTCTCGGCGAGCAGCGCGTTGCGGGCCTCGAACAGGTCGAGCGCCGCCGCGAGGTCGAGCCCGGCGTCCGCCGCGAAGGCGCGCAGCGCCGCGGCCGCGGTGGCCGGCGCGCCCGACACGGCGAAGAAGCGCTCGATCAGCGCGCCGGTCTCGGCCGGCAGCGCGGCGCCGGCGCCGAGCTCGGCCTGCTCGAGGAAGCGCGCCGCGATCTCGGCCACCGAGCGTCCGCCCACCGTCGAGATCCCGGCGATCGACAAGAGGTCGGCGACCAGGGCGCGGGCGCCCTTGGGGTCGGAATTGGCGAGCGCGGCGAGCACGCCCTGGTACTCGGGCGGACCGTTGCCGCCGTTGACCGCGAGGCGATGCAGGTCCTCGGCCAGCACGGTCTTGCGGTTGAAGTCCTTGGCGAGGCGCCGACGCCACACCGGCGCGAGGTCGAGCGCCTCGATCAGCGCCGCGAACAGGCCGACATCGCCCATGCGGATGTCGGGGGCCGCCAGGCCGTAGAGGTCGGTCGCCTCCAAGGCGAGCGCGACCGCCTCGGCGTCGGCCGCGGTCTTGTCGGTGCGGCCGAAGGATTCGATGCCGGCCTGCCAGAACTCGCCCGAGGCCCCGGGGCGCTGCCGGAACACCGGTCCCAGATAGCTGTAGCGGGCCGGCCGGCCGGCCTGCGGCGAGGCGAGGTAATCGAGAGCCACCGGGATGGTGAGGTCGGGCCGCAGGCAGAGGTCGTCGCCGCCGGCGTCGGCGACCAGATACATGCGGCGGCGGATGTCCTCGCCGGACAGCGCCAGGAACGGCTCGGCCGGCTGCAGCACGGCGGGCTCGACGCGGTCGTAGCCGGCGCGCGCATAGGACGCGACGAGCGCGTCGGCGCGCCCGTCCTTGCCGACGATGGAGGCTGTTACGGCGGACATGAGTTCCCCGGCACCTTTGATGGGGCCGCCTGTAGCACGTCTGTTTCGGCGTTTCGACGACTTCGGCTCGGGCCTGCCATGCCAGGCGGCCCGGTGGGACGGACGGGTTGCCAGAAGCAGGGTCATGCCCGTCCGGGTTGAGGATTCGCTTTGCGGCAGCGAACCCGACATAAGGAAGGTTCCGAAGTATTCGTCGGCGCCGGACCCTCAGGCCCGCAAAATTCGCGTCCGCGGATGCGACGCAGCATTATTTTTGTGCTTTGCGATTGCTCGCGGAACCCTCACGATCACTCGATCTTAAGCGAATCATGATTGCCTGTGACGGTGGCGTGCGTTACCCCTGCTGCAATGCAGCACGTTGGGCTAGTCTCCTTCCGATCCGCCCTTCGCGCGGCTGCAGTTCCCCCGCGACGCGCTTCGACACGGCGCCCGAGTTCCCCCGGCTCGGTCCAAGAAGGATTTGATCCATGACCTACGAGACCCTGCTCATCGAGACCGTAGGGCGCGTGGGCGTCATCCGGCTGAACCGGCCGAAGGCGCTGAACGCGCTGAACTCGACCCTGGCGGAAGAACTCAGGGCGGCGTTCGCGGATTTCGACCGCAACGAGGAGATCGGCTGCGTCGTCATCACCGGCACGGAGCGGGCCTTCGCGGCCGGCGCCGACATCAAGGAGATGGCGCCGAAGTCGTTCATCGACACCTTCACCAACAACTACATGGCCAACTGGGACAGCCCGGCGCGCTCGCGCAAGCCGACCATCGCGGCAGTGGCGGGCTTCGCGCTCGGCGGCGGTTGTGAATTGGCCATGCAGTGCGACCTGATCATCGCGGCCGACAATGCGAAGTTCGGCCAGCCGGAGATCACGCTCGGCATCGTGCCCGGGCTCGGCGGCACCCAGCGGCTCACCCGCGCCGTCGGCAAGGCCAAGGCGATGGATCTCGTGCTGACCGGCCGCATGATGGACGCGGTCGAGGCGGAACGCTGCGGTCTCGTCTCGCGCGTCGTGCCGCTCGCCGAGCTGATGGATGTCGCGATGAAGGCGGCCGAGACGATCGCGTCGATGTCGCTGCCGGCCGTGATGACCGCGAAGGAACTCGTGCAGCGCGCCCACGAGCTGCCGCTCGCCGAAGGCCTGCGCTTCGAGCGCCGCGCGTTTCACGCGCTGTTCGGAACGGATGGCCAGCGCGAGGGCATGCAGGCCTTCCTGGAGAAGCGCAAGCCGGAGTTCAACCAGCCGCACCACAAGCAGCCGCGCCCGGATCTCTCCGAGGCGGCCGAGTAGCGGGTTCGGTTCGGGCGCTGTCGTTGCGGGGCGTCGCGCCGCCGCGCGCCCTGCGACGACGGCGGCTCAATCCCGCACGCAGATGACGCGCAGGACGGATGCGTTCGGCTCGGCCGCCGGGCGCGCCGATGCGCCGGCCTCCACCCCGTGGGCGGCCAGGACCCGCCGGATCGTCTCGGCCGGCACCATGGCGGCGCCGGCGGCTCCGGGCCCGGCGACCTGAACCGGCGCCGACGCCACGATCCCGACCAGCTTTCCGCTCCCCTCGACGACGGCGGCACCCGGAAAACCCGGCGGCGGGACGGTCGCGAGCGTGCCGCCCGGGCCGACCCGGGCCGACATCGTGGAGACGGCGCCGGCGCCGGCCTGCCGCTCCGGATCGGCGACGCCGAACAGCGTCACGTCGGTCGGCCCACCGCCGCTCGCCGCGAGCGGCACCGGCACCAGCCCGTGCGCGCCATAGAGATGCAGCAGCGCGACGCCGCCTTCGGTCGCGCGCAGCTCGGCATAGCCGTGACCCGCGACCTGTACGCTGCGGCATTGGTCGACGGCGCGCGCATCGGTGACCAGGTCGCCGCCCGGGCCGACGACGACGGCGCTCGCATATTCGACGCGGCGACGCGGCGCGAGGCCGGCGACCGTTTCGGGAAACGGCACCAGGGCGCTCGACATGGCGACCGCGACCGGGTCCATGGTGACCTCCAGGCTCTGGTCGTAGAACACCGCCATTCCGCGGACCTCGCGGTCCTTCCCGTGCGCCCGCACGTAGAACTTCTTCAGCCCCTGCAGCCCGGAGACGACGAAGAAGTCGCCGCGCATGACGGCGTAGTCGGCGCGCCGGTTTTTCGGCTCCTTCTTCTGCTGCTCGAAGATCTGGGCGAGCGTGACGTCCGGACCGCTGATGCGGAAGGTGTCGACCTGCACCTCGCCCTTGCCGGACTGCCAGTGGGTGCCGTTGCCGCCCGGCGCCGGTGACGCCTTGGGGGCCATCGCCTCGGGCAGGCCGAGCCGGACGCCGCTGGCGCGATCGTTCCGGATCGTCCAGCCGACCCGCTGCTGCGCCGCCTGCGCGGCCTCGGCGAGGCGGTTGCGCTCGGCCGGCTCCAGAAGGCCCGTCTCCTTGTAGCCGTAGCGCTTCTGGAACGTCTTCACGGCCGCGAAGGCGCGCTCGCCGAACTCCGGGCCGAGGGTCCCGTTGTAGTCGCCGGTCCAGATCAGGTCGCTCTGCACGGCGATCCGCTCCGCCTCGGGCACCCCGGCCCAGGCCGGAACCGTGCCGGGCTTCGGCGCCGGCGGCTTTTGAGCCTGCGCGGGCGCCGGCGCGGCGGGCCTCGGCCGGACGGCGGGCGCCGTCTGCGGGCCCGGGGTCTGGGCGCCTGCCGGAGCCGCCCCGGCCATCAGCGCGACGAGCACGAACGACGCGACACGACGGTTCATCCCAGCCTCCCGAACGTGGTAGAGCGCGGGCGACCCTAGCCAAATCGGACGAGGCGAGGAAGCTGCCCATGCTGACCCCCGACGAGCTCGAGCGCTATGCCCGCCACATCGTCCTGCACGAGGTCGGCGGCCCGGGCCAGAACGCCCTGAAGAACGCCCGCGTGCTGGTGGTGGGGGCCGGCGGGCTCGGCGCGCCGCTGCTGCTCTATCTGGCCGCCGCCGGCGTCGGCACGCTCGGCATCGTCGACGACGACGTGGTGTCGCTCTCCAACCTGCAGCGCCAGGTGATCCACGCGACCCCGGATCTCGGTCGCCCCAAGGTCGAGAGCGCCGCCGAGGCGATCGGCCGGATCAATCCGCTGGTGACGGTCGAGCCGCATCCCACCCGCATCACCGCGGCCAATGCGATAGACCTGATCTCGCGCTACGACCTCGTCGCCGACGGCTCCGACAACTTCTCCACCCGCTATCTGGTCTCGGATGCCTGCTGCCTGGTGAAGCGGCCGCTCGTCACGGCGGCGGTCGGCGTCTTCGACGGCACCCTCACGACGCTGCGGCCGCACGAGCGCGGGCCGGACGGCGCCAGGAATCCGACCTATCGCTGCCTGTTCCCGGAGCCGCCGCCGCCCGGCACCGTGCCGGCCTGCGCCGAGGCCGGAATCCTCGGAGCGTTCACGGGCGTGATCGGCTCGCTGATGGCGGTCGAGGTGGTGCGCGAGATCGTCGGCTTCGGCGAGGGCCTGGTCGGCCGGCTCCTGATGGTCGACGGCCGCAGCCTGCGCTTCGAGACGCTGCGCTATGCCTGGGATCCGGACAACCCGCTGACCGGCGAGCACCCCACCATCACGGATCTGTCGGGATACGAGGCCGCGTAGCGCCGTAGGGCGCAATCAGCGCAGCGAATTGCGCCGAATAAGGCCGCGTGGCGCACGTCGCTGCGTTCATTGCGCGGGACGGGCGCTCGCCTCACTTCGTCCAGGTCGCCTTGAGCTCGGGCCCCTTCATCACCGACCAGGCGTTCGGGCCCGCCTTGGTGACCGTGAAGCAGTTGGCCTTGGCGCCTTTCCAGGTCGTGCAGAAGCCGTCGGGGCCGAGCGTCCAGGTGCCTTCGCCCTTGGCGCCGGCCTTGGCCGTGGTCGGCTCGCGCCGCACTGTTCCGTCGGCCTCGAACACGATTCGGAAGCTGACTCCCGACGGCGTGGTCGCCGTGAAGCTGCGGCCATCGAAGAAGGTGGCCTGGATGTCTTTGGGCGCCATCGGGTCGGCCGCCGCCGCGGAGGCCGAGAACGGGCCGGTGGCGAAGAGGCAGGCGGCGAGCAGCGACACCGTCGCCGCGCCATACGCCATCACTTGGTTACGCATCGTGGTCCCCTTGCCTCGCTGGGCGTCGGACAGGACGTCCTGATCGTCCATCAAAGCACGCGGCGCCACAAGCTGCGGCGGCTACGGATCGGAGTGGTCCACGATCGGCGTCGTGCGCGCGCCGCGATCAGGGGCAGGGGCCGATGCAGAACTCGACGTCGTCGCTGTTGCGGTAGCGGCGGCCGGCGAGGCGCTCGTAGCGGACGCAGCGGCGCAGGTCCGGCGTCTCGGCCGCGTCGCGGCGGCACACCCGGTCGCCGTCGAGCTCCCACACGCCGCGGGCCACGATGCCGGAACCGGCCGCGACCGCGGTGCCGTCGGCGAAATGGATCGTGCAGATCGCCTTGCCGGCGATCGGGCCGGAGCGCGGCCTGCCGCAC
>NZ_NPEX01000152.1:0-1284 GCF_003258865.1 Rhodoplanes roseus
CCCCCCTCCAGGGGGAGGTGAAGAGAGACGCTCAGTTCCCCGGGCCGGCGGCCTTGATCACCTTGCTCCAGCGGTCGACCTCGCTCTTCACCAGCGAGGCGAGGGCCTTCTGGCCGCGGGCGTCGCCCTCCGGCAGGTCGCTACCGAGATCGAGCAGGCGCTTGCGGGTGGTCGGGTCGTCCAGCGCCTTGTCCAGCGCGGCGGCGAGCTTGTCGACGATCGGCTGCGGCGTGCCCTTGGGCGCGAAGACCGCGTTCCAGGCCGACACCTTGTACTCCGGCAGGCCGGCTTCCTTGGTAGTCGGGACCTCCGGCAGGGCCGGGTTGCGGGCCTCGGTGGCGACGCCGTAGGCGCGGATCGAGCCGCCCTGCACCTGCGACACGACGTTGACGATCTGGTCGCACATGTAGTCGACCTGGCCGCCGACGAGGGCGTTCATGGCCGGGCCCGTGCCGTTGTAGGGAACGGCGGTCGGCTTCACGTCGAGGATCGAGTTGAGCAGCAGGCAGGTCGTGTAGGACACCGAGCCGACGCCGGCATGCGCCATGTTGAGGGTGCCGGAGTTCGCCTTCACGTGCTTCACGAACTCGGACAGATCCTTGGCCGGATAGTCCTTCTTGGCCAGGATCAGGATCGGCGTGCCGGCCGCGACGCCGACCGGCTCGAAATCGGCGGCCGGATCGTAGGCGAGGTTCGGATAGAGCGGCACGGCCGCCGCGTGGGTGCCCATGTGGCCCATGATGAGGGTGTAGCCGTCGTTGTTGGCGCGCTTGGCCCGGGTCGCCCCGGTGGTGCCGCCGGCCCCCACCACGTTCTCGATGACGATCTGCTGGCCGAGCGTCTTGCCCATGTGGTCGGAGACGATGCGGGCGACCACGTCGGTCGGGCCGCCGGCCGCGAACGGGACGATCATGGTGATGGGCCGCGCCGGATAGCCACCGCCGTTGGTGCCCTGGGCGACCGCGACGCCGGCGCTTGCAATGAGGCAACCGGCCGCGAACAGAGCCGTGAACCTGCGAACCGACATTGTGTACTCCTTGTTGCGTTCCTCTGGACGACTTCCAACGGTCGACCTTTCGGCAGTCAAAAACGCCATGCCACCGCGAAAACGGGTGCGCAATTCTGCTTAGGTCGGTGAAATGTGCGGCGTTCCGCCGCTTACCTACGATTGGTAGAGAATGCGGCGCCCCGCAGCCCATGCGGCAGGCTGTCGCACACGGGGGCGAACTCGCCCACTCGCGCCGCGGCCCACGCCTCGCCAAGCAGGTCCACAAACGAACAGCG
>NZ_NPEX01000152.1:1294-13814 GCF_003258865.1 Rhodoplanes roseus
CCGCGACGGGGGTCGCGGCGCTGTCCTTCGGCAGGTCCAGGACGATGCCCGGCATCAATCCTCGACGAACACCTCGTCGCGCTTCTGGCGGATCATCGGCAGCAGCGCCACGATCAGCAGCAGGGTCGCGACCGCCAGCAGGCCGGCCGAGATCGGGCGGGTCAGGAAGGTGCTCGGATCGCCACGGGCGATCAGCATGGCGCGGCGGAGGTTCTCCTCCATCAGCGGGCCGAGCACGAAGCCCAGCAGCATCGGCGCCGGCTCGAAGTCGTGCTTGGCGAGCCAGTAGCCGACCAGGCCGAACGCCGCCGTCATGATCACGTCGAAGGGCGAGTTGTTGATCGAGTACACGCCGATCGCGCAGAACATCATGATGGCCGGATAGAGCAGCCGGTAGGGGACGCGCAGGAGCCGCACCCACACGCCGACCAGCGGCAGGTTGATGACGACCAGCATGGCGTTGCCGAGCCACATCGAGGCGATCATGCCCCAGAACAGCTCGGGCTGCTTGGTCATCACCTGCGGGCCCGGGACGATGCCGTGGATCGTCATGGCGCCGACCATCAGGGCCATCACGGCATTCGGCGGGATGCCGAGGGTGAGCAGCGGGATGAACGAGGTCTGCGCGGCGGCGTTGTTGGCGCTTTCCGGCGCCGCGACGCCCTCGATGGCACCGCGGCCGAAGCGCGACGGGTCCTTGGCCACCTTCTTCTCGAACGTGTAGGCCGCGAAGGCCGCGATGACGGCACCGCCGCCCGGCAGGATGCCGAGGATCGAGCCCAGCAGGGTGCCGCGGCCGATCGCCGGGGCGCAGGCCTTGAGGTCCGGCCAGGTCGGCATCAGGCCGGTGAGCTTCGCGTTGACGACGTCGCGCGACGAGGTGTGCTCGAGGTTGCGCATGATCTCGGCGAAGCCGAACACGCCCATGGCGACCGTCACGAAGCCGATGCCGTCCGCCATCTCGGGGATGTCGAACGACATGCGCGACTGCCCGGTCTCGATGTCGGACCCGACCATCGAGAGCATCAGGCCCAGCAGGATCATGGCGAGCGCCTTGACCACCGAGCCCTTGGCCAGCACGACGGCGAAGATCAGGCCGAGCACCATCAGCGAGAAGTACTCGGCGGGGCCGAACAGAAGGGCGATCGAGGTCAGCGGCGCGCCGAGCGCCGCCACCAGCACGGTCGCGACCGTGCCGGCGAAGAACGAGCCGATGGCCGAGATCGCGAGCGCCGGACCGGCGCGTCCCTGGCGGGCCATCTGGTGGCCGTCGAGCGTCGTCACCACCGAGGCCGCCTCACCCGGGATGTTCACCAGGATGGAGGTGGTGGAGCCGCCGTACTGGGCGCCGTAGTAGATGCCGGCCAGCATGATCAGGGCGCCGACCGGCGGCAGGCCGAAGGTGATCGGCAGCAGCATCGCGATGGTCGCGAGCGGGCCGACACCGGGCAGCACGCCGATCAGGGTGCCGACCAGGGCACCGAGCGTGCAGAAGGCGAGATTGGCTGGCGAGAAGGCCACACCGAATCCCAAAGCGAGGTTGGCGAGCAGATCCGTCATGACATGGATACTCTCGATCGGAGCGCGAGGGCGCTCAGCGGAAATTCAGGATGGTCGAGAACGAGAGGGTCTGCTGCGGCCAGAGCTGTAGCGGCAGGTTCAGCGCGATGGGGAAGACGAGCACGGCGAAGCCGGTGAGCACGGCCGCCCAGATCAGGGTCTCGATCCAACGCGATTCGGAGCTGCCGGCCGACACCGTGACGATGCTCATGAACGTCGCGATCACGAGACCGAACTGGCGGATCATGACGGCGAAGACCAGCGTGCCCAGCGTGATGAAGAACGGCCCCCGCCAAGCATAGCGCTCGAGCCCGGGCCCCTGGGTGAGCATTCCGATCACCATCACGATCAGGCTCAGGCCGGCAAGAACGGACGCGAACATTCGCGGGCCGGTGCCGGGACCGAAGGCGAAGCCCCGCATGCCGGGCAGATCGCTCGACGCCCACAGCATGAACAGCGCCACGCCGAAGAGGAAGAGGCCGCCGTAATAGTCGCGCGGATCGCGGATCGGCCAGCGCAACACAACGAGCGCCACCGCGAAGGCGACGAGGAGAACGCCGCACCCCAGAAGAGCGTCGCCGGTGACCGAGCTGCTCCCGGTCTTGTACCAGCCGACGATCGCCAGAAGACCGATCACCAGCGGCGACAGCACGGACATTATCGTGCGTTTGTATTCCGCTCCTTGAGACGACGCTTGTACGCCCTCGGACATCAACCCCTCCATGGTCCCTGCAGCGACCTCACGAGCCGAATTTTGGATGTCTCCTACCATAAGGTCGCCTCGGGCAGGAAGCACACGATGGCTCATTTGTGAATGCCCGCCACATGAAAAACGCGAACGACTGCGGGACAGCGAAATCACCCTTGGTTGTATCGCCGGTGCGGAAGCTCGACGCGAGTAGAATCGCAGCGCATACACGGTGAAAGCAGCGGCGGTGCCGGCGTTTCTGCATGCCCGTAAAGCGCTCGCAGCATTCCGACACCGGCAATGCCGCAGTGCAGCAGGAAGAGCGCCGCCGAACATTTGATCATCGAAGGCAGGGAGTTGCCCGCTATACGCGATTGCAGAGTTGCTGCCCGATCCATCCCCGCCGTTCGGTGAACCAGATTTTTCTCGGCGCCCCCGTCCTCGATCTCGTGAGAAGGACGCCGCGCGCCGCGAATCGTCGTCGTGCCTTCGACGAGCGAGCGCCCGACTCGGGACGGGTCGACGCCCCAGAGGCCGTTTACATATAAGGTGTACACACCGGAGCCTGGATCCGTGACGTCGACACGTCGTGTCCGGACACGGGGCACCGTCCACGCGGCGTGACACACGGCTGGGTCACGGGCCCGGTCGTCGCGCAGGACGTGGACAGCAGCACGGGCCCGCGGCAGGACGACCGTCGGTGCCGGCCGTGTCGGTTGCGGGAGACCTCCCCCGCAGAGGCCCTCCGTCACCGCTCTTCCGTCCGGCCCCGGTTGCCCCTATATTGGGGGAGCCGGCTTGCCGGCTATGGCGATAAATGGGCGTCGTAATAAACCTTTCGGACCCGGGGGCAGTACCCGGCGCCTCCACCAGAGCCCAGACGTCGCGCGAGAGCGCGTCGCGGCTGGGTTCCGGCGGGGGCGAAACAGGATCGACGAGGGCGTAAAGGACGTACTTTTGCCCGGCATGGTTCCGCCGTTATCGGGCCACTGCAATAGTTGCCAACGACAACTATGCTCCGGTTGCTCAGGCCGCGTAAGCGGTTTGATAGACCGATCTTCAAGCCCTGACGGGTAGCACCGGCAGGCGGGGTTCGGAGGCACCTGGCAACAGAAGCCTCCACTTCCTCTTACAGGCCCCCTGGCGCTCGGCTGGTCCGTGGTGCCGGGCTCGCGTGAAAGCATCGTGCTTCCACGGCGAGACGCCCGGACACGAGCTCCCGCGGCTCACGGCGAGGTCCGGTGTCGCGGGGTCGTCCCATCCAGGCCGAGGGTACCGGCCGCCGATCACGGGGTGGCATTCATCCCACCCGGCGCCTACGATCCAAGGCGAATCGAGCGCCGCCCCGAAGGTCCGTCATGCCGACCGACTACATCCGTTACGACATCCTCACCCAGAACGCGTTGCGCGGCGTCGTGCGTACCGTGCTGTCGGACGCCGCCACCAAGGGGCTTCCAGGAGAGCACCACTTCTACGTGAGCTTCGACACGCGCGCGCCCGGCGTGAAGCTGTCGCCGCGCCTGCTCGCCCAGTATCCGACCGAGATGACGATCGTTCTCCAGCATCAGTTCTGGGACCTGACCGTCACCGAAGACGGCTTCGAGGTCGGCCTCTCGTTCAACGGCATCCCGGAACGGCTGGTCGTCCCCCTCACGGCGCTCAAGGGCTTCTTCGATCCGTCGGTGCAGTTCGGCCTCGAATTCGCGGTCCAGTCGGATCTCGAGGCGGACGAGCCGGACGGCGAGCAGGCCCCGGCCGCGCCGACCGCCCTCAAGCCGGTCGCGACGCCCCGTCCGGCCGCCGTGCACAAGACCACGCCGCCGGCGGCGCCCGAGCCGCTGCCCATGGCGGCCAATCCGAGCGCCGATGCCGGCGATCCGCCCCCCGACAAGCCCGGCGGCGGCGGCGAGGTGGTGCGGCTGGACCGGTTCCGGAAGAAATAGCCGATCGTCGATCGCGGCGGCCGGACGCGCTTCGGCGCGGCCGGAACGCCTCGCATGCGCGATCGTCCGTGCCGGGGAACGTCCGTCCGGTCCAGGAGCCTTCTCGGCGGCACAGCGTGCAGGAGAGCATCATGACCACCACGCGCACGGAGACCGACACGTTCGGTCCGATCGAGGTTCCGGCCGACCGTTACTGGGGCGCGCAGACCGAGCGGTCCCGGCGGAATTTCCGGATCGGCGACGAGCGAATTCCCCTGCCCCTGATCCGCGCCTTGGCGCGGGTGAAGCGCGTCGCCGCCGAGGTCAACGGCGAGCTCGGCCTGCTGCCGCCGACCACCGTGCAGGCGATCGTGACGGCGGCCGACGAGATCGTGGCCGGCCGGTTCGACGACCATTTCCCGCTGGTCGTCTGGCAGACCGGGTCCGGCACCCAGACCAACATGAACGTCAACGAGGTGATCGCCAACCGGGCGAACGAGATCCTCGGCGCCGGGCTGGGCGCCAAGGCGCCGGTGCATCCGAACGACCACGTGAACATGAGCCAGTCGTCCAACGACAGCGTGCCGACCGCGATTCACGTCGCGGCCGTCGAGGAGATCGCCGACCGGCTGCTGCCGGCGCTCGCCTATCTGGAGTCGGCGCTGGAGGAGAAGGCGACGGCCTTCGACGACATCGTCAAGATCGGCCGCACGCATCTGCAGGACGCCGTGCCGCTCACGCTCGGCCAGGAGTTCTCCGGCTATTCGGCGCAGGTCGGGTCGGCGGTGGCGCGGATCGAGACGGCGCTGCGCGAGCTTTATCCGCTCGCCCAGGGCGGAACCGCGGTGGGCACCGGCCTCAACGCCCCGGCGGCGTTTCCCGAGGCCTTCGCCCGCCGCATGGCGGCGCTGACCGGGCGGCCGTTCACCAGCGCCCCGAACAAGTTCGAGGCGCTGGCGGCACACGACGCCGTGGTCTTCGTGCACGGCGCGGTCGCGGCGGCGGCGACCGGACTGTTCAAGATCGCCAACGACATCCGTCTCCTGGGAAGTGGGCCGCGATCCGGCTTCGGCGAGATCGTGCTGCCGGAGAACGAGCCGGGCTCCTCGATCATGCCCGGCAAGGTCAACCCGACGCAGAGCGAAGCGCTCACGATGGTCTGCTGCCAGGTGTTCGGAAACCAGACGACCATCACGACGGCGGCGAGCCAGGGCCATTTCGAGCTCAACGTCTTCAAGCCCGTGATCGCCCTGGCCCTGCTCCAGTCGGTGCGGCTGCTCACCGATGTGGCGCGCTCCTTCGCGGACAACTGCGTCGTCGGGATCCGGCCGAACGAGTCGCGGATCGCCGATCTGATGAGTCGCTCGCTGATGCTGGTGACGGCGCTCGCTCCGTCGATCGGCTACGAGAAGGCGGCGACGATCGCCAAGACCGCCCACAAGAACGGCACCACGCTGCGCGAGGAAGCCGTGCGACTCGGGCACGTGACAGCGGACGAGTTCGACCGGCTGGTCGAACCTCGGGCTATGACCCGCCCGGACTGACTAGAAACATTTCATCCAGAATGCCGTATACTCGTCCGGTCCGACGCGAGTCCCGCGTGCGGCACACTCTCCTTTCGGTCGACCTCCCGTCCCCGCCAACGCCGGCCCGGACCCCACCGACCGAAGACTTCCCCCCCGAAGGAGACCGCCATGGCCGAGATCGTCAATCTGCGCAGGGTGCGAAAACGCATCGATCGTGAAAAAGCAGCGGAACGTGCGGGGCGGAACCGTGTTCTTCATGGGATGCCGAAGGCGGAACGGACGTTGCAGGCGGTTCAACAGACCAAGATGGACCGCACGCTCGACCAGCATCGCCTGGAGACGGGAGAGGGTGAATGAAGTCCCCAGTCGTGAAGCGCTCGATCGTGATCGCAGGCCACAAGACGAGCGTCAGCCTCGAAGATGCCTTCTGGAAGGCACTGAAGGAGATCGCGGGAGCGCGCCACGTCACGCTGTCGGACCTCGTGTCCACGATCGATTCCGAGCGGCGCCACGGCAATCTCTCGTCGGCGATCCGCCTGTTCGTGCTCGATCACTACCGGAACGGCGGCACCAGCGGCACGTCGAGCTCCTCGGGTCACGAGACGGCTGAGCGGTCGCCCCATTCGGCCATGCGCGCGAGCTGACAGACTCCTCTGGTCTTATATTACTTCCGTCACGTGACCGCTGCTTCCGGCCCAACGTCGGAAGCAGCGGTCATAGTGTCGCACCCGCCGTTCGGCGCCGGCTCATTGAATGTTGAAAAGCTGCATCAGCGATCGCACCGGTGACCGCGTCTCCGGTTGCGGTTGTGCCTGCGCGCTCGCCGGCCGTGCCGGACGCGCGGCCGGCTGCTGCCCCCCGGTGCCCTGCCCCTGCGCCTGCGCTCCAGCTCCCGCCTGAGCCGACTGCGGCGAGCCGGGCGTCACGCCGGTGGCGGGCCGGACCGGCTGCGGCTTGATCTCGATCGGTGCCGGCAGGGCCGGTGCCGCATTGGCCGGACGGCCGGCCGCCGGCGTGCTCGCGGTGGCGGCCGGATCCGGCTCGGACGGCGCCGGGCGCTCCACCTCGAGCGTCGCGCGCGCCGCCGCCTCGCGGGCCGCGACCTCCCGTGCCGCAGCCTCCCGGGCGACCCGTTCGCGCTCCAGCCGCTCCTTCTCCAATCGCGCCCGCTCCGCCGCCGCCAGCGCATCGCGGCGCTTCGCCTCGCGTTCCGCCGCCTCGACGCGCTTCGCCTCCTGCTCGACGCTGCGCAGCGTCACCCAGGTCACCAGCGCCGTGGTGTCCACGGTGCGCTTCGGCGCCGCCCAGGGTCCGCGCAGCGTGACGCCGACCTCCGGCCGCCGCCCGCCGGGCGCGTCCTCGCGCCCCGGCCCGAGCAACGTGAACCGGGCATCGAGAGCGTCCGAGCCGAGATCGAGCCCGGCCGACAGCGACACGTCGGTGCCGTCGACGGTCGCGTCCATGGGTCCGAGCCGAACCCGCCCGTCGACGACGGACAGCGCTCCGCCCGTCTTGGGGACGGAGAGGCGGCCGGTCTCCAGCACCGGGACCAGATAGCCGGCGAGCCGCTCCAGCGGCAGCCCGCGCTCCACCGCCCGGATTCCGGCATCCACGGCCTTGGGGTCGAGGCCCGACAGTTGCACGTCGTCCACCGTGACGGCGCCGGTGCCGCGCAGCGCCCCGACGAGCGCGGCGGGACTGAGGCCGGCCCCGTCGAGCTCGGCCGAGATCGACAGCCG
Source organism: Rhodoplanes roseus (assembly GCF_003258865.1). GTDB lineage: Bacteria > Pseudomonadota > Alphaproteobacteria > Rhizobiales > Xanthobacteraceae > Rhodoplanes > Rhodoplanes roseus. The sequence goes on from NZ_NPEX01000152.1 coordinate 8,730, forward strand.
TCCCTGGGCGGGCGGTGCCTTGCCGCTGCCCGGCACCAGCCGGGCGATGTCGGCGCCGGACAGCGCGAGGCGCGTCCGGGCGGACAGACCAGTCGGCACCTGCCGCAGCTCGGCGTCGACCGACAGCGCGCCGTCGGCGAGGCGCGCCTTCGCGTCCTCGACCGCGAACGAGAAGCCGTCGAGCCGCACCACCGCGGTCAGGTTCTGGGCGACCATGCCGGGCAGCAGCACGGCCCGGGCCGCCTCGATCTCGATCCGACCGAACAGGTCGGCGAAGCCGGGACGGCCGAACGGCTCGGTCGGCCAGAAGTCGGACGTGCCGCTGTCGCGGCCGGCCGGTCGGCGGGTCGCGCCGGTGACGGCGGCCAGCACGGGCGGAAGGGCGAGGTCGGTGGTCTCGATGCGACCGTCGACGGCCCGCGGCTCGGCGAGCCGCAGGGCGAGATGCCCTTTCACGCCGGCGCCGGCGATCCGGCCGGCGAGGTCGTCCAGCCGCAGGTCCGGCCCCGACAGCGTGACCCGGGACTTGAGCGAGACCGGCAGCGGTCCGGTTCCGGCCGAGGCGAGAAGCCGCGCATCCGACGCCGTCACCGAGACGTCCGCCCGGCCGGACAGGCCGTCGATCTCGCGCCGCCCCGTGCCGGATGCCGTGATCCACAGGCCGCCCGAGGCGACGTCCAGCTTGGCCTCGATGTCGCCGTCGAGGCGCCCGCCGCCGGCCAATGTCACGGTCGCGGGTCGCCCGTCGAGCGCCACGACGCGGTCGATCCCGAGCAGCGCGGCCAGCGCGGCGCTCTCCTTGCCCTCGAGCGTCCCGTCGATCCGGACCTGCGCCGCCGCCGGCATCGACGGATCGCCCGTGCCGCTCGCCGCCACGGCGAGCCGCACCGTGCCGAGCCGACCGTCGACCGAGAGCGTCGCCGCGGACCGTTGCCGTCCACCCGCCGGGTCGGGCGACGCCGGCACCACGTCGAGCTTGGCCCGCAGCTCGGCCGAGCCGAGCGCCGATGCGTAGCGGCGAAGCTCACGCGCCTGCTCCGGCGCGAATTCCTCCAGCAGCGCGACCAGCGCATCGGTGCGGGGCGCCTTGAGGGCGAGCGTCACGCTGCCCTGCGGCGCCGTGATCGAGGTGTCGATGCGGCCCGCCCCTTCGAGGGTGGCACCGCGCAGGTCGCCGATCGCCAGCCGCTCGATGGTGACGCCGCCGGCCCCGTAGCCGACCCGGGCCTCCACCCGGTCGGCGGCGAGACGGCCCCAGACCGCCTTGCCGACCGTGAGGGCGAGCGTCGCCTCGGCGGGCCATTCCGCCTTGGCGCCGGCGAGTGCCCCACTGACCAGCGCCACGGTGCTGTCGAGGTCGATCTCGCCCGCCTTCAGCGCGGCGTCGAGCCAGGCGGACCGGCCGGCCGCCGGCCACGCATAGGCGAAGCGGCCCTCGACGGCCTTGCGGTCGATCTCGAACGAGAGCGCCTCGACGGCCACGCGGTCGTGGTCGAGCACGACGTCGCCCTTGGCCCGCAACGGGCCGAGCGACTTGGCGGCGTCCTTCGGGGCATCGGCACGCCCCTCGATCCAGGCCGAGAGGGCGCGCGGATCGCCCGACTCCAGGCTGACCGGCCCGGCGAAGGCGAGCCCTTGGCCGGTGGTCCTGAGCGCGCCGGAGAGGCGGAGCTGGGTCAGGCCGGGCGCGCGCAGCTCGACGCCGTCGAGCGCCACGCCGTCGGCGGCGCTCGCGACCGTGCCCTTCAGGTTCTGCAGTGTCGTCCCGCCGGCGACGAGCGAGTCGATCTCCAGCGCCGCCTTCACCGGGACGGGCGCCCGGAGCCCCGCGACCAAGTTGCGCAGGACGCCCTGCAGGGCCTCGGGGGGCGACCGTTGGTCCGACGGCGCCACGGCGGCGGCACGGTCGAGATCGACGTGGCGGCCCTGCACGGCGAGGTCGAGCCGCGGGAAACGGCCGAGCACCAGGTCGGCGGAGCCGGTGAGCCGCACGGCGCGGTCCTCCGGCCCGTATTGCAGCTCGGCCTGCGCGAGCTTCGCTCGCGACGCCGTCGCGTCGCGCCGCCCCGTGCCTCTCCAGGGCTCGTGCGCGACAGCGCGGCCGGGGCCGAGGCCGGTGCCGGCCGGCCGCGACAGGGTCAGCGCACCGTCGAACCGCGGCGTCGGTCCGCCGAGCCACAGCGTGCCGTCGGTCTCGACCAGCAGCGGCCGGTCGAGCGGATCGACGTTGAGGCGAAGCCGCACGCCGCCGTCGGCGCCGGCCCGGCCGGCCGACAGCCGCACGCCGTACAGCGTCCCGCCGGTGACGAAAGCGCCCTCGCCCCGCAGCGGCCCGGCCAGCGAGCGCAGGTCGCCCTTGAAGACGACGTTGTCGAGCGTGACGTTGCCGCCGCTCGACGCGTCGGCCAGCACGGCGCGGCCGTTCTCGACGACGAGGCGCTCGACCGACAGCATGTCGGGATCGAACCCCGCCGGCAGCGCCGGAGCGCCGATGCGGCCGGCTCCGTCCAGGGTCAGGTCGAGCTGAGGCGCATCGAGCGTGAGCTCCGCCACCCGCCACTGGCCGCGCATCAGGGGGCCGAGGGCGAGCTCGACCCGCATGGCGCGGGTGCTGAGCCGGGTGCCGCCGGCCGACAGCGCGACGCTGCCGAGATCCAGTGAGGGTGTCGGGAGGAGCCGGACCGCGATGGGGCCGGAGATCGTCACGGGGGTGCCGGCGGCGCGGCTCGCCTCGGCCTCGAAGGTCTCGCGCCAGCCGTCCCAGTCGACGAAATACGGACCCACCAGCGCTGCGACCAGCGCCAGAATCATCGCCACAGCCAGGCCGAGTAGGGTCGTCTGCACCTGCGCGCTCCTGACGGACCTCCGCGAGATGCCCCGATGTGATCGACCGCCGCAGCCGCCGCGTCGGTCGCGCCGCAGAGTCGAGGCCCCCCGAAACTCGAACTCTCGCGGGAATCGACGGCGATTATATGTCGTTACGGCGCTTTACCGGCAAGCGATGATCTTGCCGGGGTTCATGATACCGGCCGGATCGAGCGCCGCCTTCACGGCCGCCATCGCGGCGAGCGCCGGGGCGCCGAGCTCGGCCTCCAGATACTTCATCTTGCCCTGCCCGACGCCGTGCTCGCCCGTGCAGGTGCCGTCCATGGCCAGGGCGCGCTCGACCAGCCGCTCCAGCAGCGCCTTGGCGCGCACCACCTCGTCGTGGTCGTTCATGTCGACCAGCAGCCCGAGATGGAAGTTGCCGTCGCCGACATGGCCGACGATCGGCGCGACCAGGTTGCTGGCGGCGATGTCCTCCTGGGTGGCGACCACGCATTCGGCGAGGCGCGAGATCGGCACGCAGACGTCGCTCGCCACCGACTTGGTGCCACGCCGGAGCGCGCCGGCCGCCCAGTAGGCGTCGTGACGCGCCTGCCACAGGCGGGTGCGGTCCTCGGCCCGGGTCGCCCAGTCGAACGGGCCGCCGCCGAACTCTCGGGCGATCTCGCCGAAATGGGCCGACTGCTCGGCGACGCTCGCCTCGCTGCCGTGGAACTCGACGAACAGCAGCGGCACCTCCGGCAGGCTCAGGCGCGAATAGGCGTTCACGGCCTTCACCTGGAGGGCGTCCAGAAGCTCGATCCGGGCCACCGGAATGCCGATCTGGATGGTCGAGATGACGGCGTTGCAGGCCGCCTCGACGCTCGGGAAGGGGCAGACGCCGCCGGCGATCGCCTCGGGGATGCCGTGCAGCTTGAGGGTCAGCTCGGTGATGATCCCCAGCGTCCCCTCCGAGCCGACGAACAGGCGGGTGAGGTCGTAGCCGGCCGCCGACTTCTTGGCGCGGCGCGCCGTGGTCAGCACCTCGCCGTTGGCCAGCACGACCTTCAGGGCAAGGGTGACGTCCTTCATGGTGCCGTAGCGCACTGCATTGGTGCCGGAGCAGCGCGTCGCCGCCATGCCGCCGAGCGCCGCGTCGGCGCCGGGATCGAGCGGGAAGAACAGCCCCTGGTCGCGCAGATATTCGTTGAGCTGCTTGCGGGTGACGCCCGGCTCGACGACCACGTCGAGATCCTCGGCGTGCACGGCCAAAACCTTGTTCATGTCGCGGGTGTCGACGCAGATGCCGCCGAGCGGGGCGTTCACCTGCCCCTCGAGCGACGTGCCGGTGCCGAACGGCACGATCGGCACGCCGGCGGCCGCGCAGGTGAGCACGATCTTTTGAACGTCCGCCGTGCATTGCGGAAAGACGACCGCGTCGGGTGGCTCGCTCTCCAGCCAGCTCGCGGTGTTGCCGTGCTGCTCGCGCGTCGCCGCGGCGGTGACGACGAGGTTGCCGAATTCCTGCGTCAGCGTCGCGATCACGGACTCGACGGCGGGACGCGACGGGGGCGCGGGAGACGGCGCGGCGGCCGGTGTGGCGAGCTTGGTCATGCGGTTGGACGGCCTGTTCCGGTGTGCGTCGCAGCGTCGATCAACGGGTGCTCGCCCGCGACTTCGTCACGATTCGCTGCCATACTGGATTCATGAACATCATGCTCGACCATGCCGATCTGAGGCCGGTGTTCTTCGCTCCGTTCGTCTCCTCCGTCATGCGGGTGGAGCCGGACTGGATCGATTACAACGGCCATCTCAACATGGCCTATTACAACGTGCTGTTCGATCGCGCCGCCGACGAGGTGCTGGCCCTGATCGGGGCCGGCCTCGACTACGTCGCGCTAAAGCGGCATTCGTATTACACGGCCGAGACCCATGTGCGCTACCTGCGGGAGCTGAAGGCCGGGGACGCGGTGCGCGCAACCTTCCAGCTGCTCGACCACGACGCCAAGCGGCTCCACTATTTCGAGCAGCTCTTCCGGGCGGAAGACGGCGAGATGGCCGCCACCATCGAGGTGATGGCGCTGCATGTGGACATGGACGCGGCCCGCGCTGCCCCGACGCCGCCGATGATCTCGGCCCGCCTGGCCGACATGAAGGCCTCCCACGCGATGCTGCCCCGCCCCGAAGCGGCCGGCCGCCGCGTCGCCATGCCGGAGCGGGTGTAGGTCTCGTCTTCACCTCCCCCTGGAGGGGGGAGGTCGGACCGCGAAGCGGTCCGGG
>NZ_NPEX01000153.1 GCF_003258865.1 Rhodoplanes roseus
CTGCTGACCGCCTTCGTGACGGTGCGGTTGCGCCGCCTGCCGATCGGCCGCGCCTGGGAGGCGCTGCGCGAGGACGAGATCGCCTGTCGCTCGCTCGGCATCGACACGACCACCACCAAGCTCACCGCCTTCGCGATCGGCGCCATGTTCGGCGGCTTCGCCGGCTCCTTCTTCGCCGCCCGGCAGGGCTTCATCTCCCCCGAATCCTTCACCTTCATGGAGTCGGCGACCATCCTGGCGATCGTCGTGCTGGGCGGCATGGGCAGCCAGATCGGCGTCGCCGTCGCGGCCGTCGCCATGATCGGCGGCACCGAGCTCTTGCGCGAATTGGACTTCCTCAAGAACGTGTTCGGGCGCGAGTTCGACCCGACCCAGTACCGCATGCTGCTGTTCGGCTTCGCCATGGTGCTGATCATGATCTGGAAGCCGCGCGGCCTGATCTCGTCCCGCTCGCCGTCCGTGTTCCTCAAGGAGCGCAAGGCCGTCTCCGGCGCGCTCGTCAAGGAGGGCCACGGCTGATGCCGAGCGCTCCCGCTCTGCTCGAGGTCGAGCACCTGACGATGCGGTTCGGCGGGCTCGTCGCCGTCAACGATCTCGGCTTCACGGCGCGGCGCGGCGACATCACCGCGCTGATCGGCCCCAACGGCGCCGGCAAGACCACCGTGTTCAACTGCATCACCGGCTTCTACAAGCCGACCGAGGGCCGCATCGGCGTGGTGCACGGCGAGCCCGCCCTGTGGGAGGAGCGCGACGCCCTCACCCGCCGCGGCGACCGCCACCTGATCCTGAACAACGGCGCCCTCTTCCTGCTGGAGCGCATGCCGGACCACCTGGTCGCCCGCCACGCCAAGGTGGCGCGCACGTTCCAGAACATCCGCCTGTTCTCCGGCATGACGGTCCTGGAGAATCTGCTGGTCGCCCAGCACGCGCCGCTGATGCTCGCCTCCGGCTTCTCGCTGCTCGGCGTGCTCGGCATCGCCAGCTACCGGCGCGCCGAGCGGGCCGCGGTCGACAAGGCCAAGCACTGGCTCGAGCTGACCGGGCTGATCGACCGCGCCGACGAGCCGGCCGGCGCCCTGCCCTACGGCGCGCAGCGGCGGCTCGAGATCGCCCGCTCGATGTGCACGGACCCGGTGCTGCTGTGCCTCGACGAGCCGGCCGCCGGCCTCAATCCGCGCGAGAGCGCCGCCCTCAACGAGCTGATCCTGGCGATCCGCGACCGCCACGCCACCTCGGTGCTGCTGATCGAGCACGACATGTCGGTGGTGATGGAGATCTCCGACCACGTGATCGTGCTCGACTACGGCGTCAAGATCGCCGACGGCACGCCCGAGGAGATCCGCAACGACCCGAAGGTCATCGCCGCCTATCTGGGCGTCGCCGACGACGAGGTCGAGGCGGTCGAGGCGGAGGTGGGGCTATGAGGGGCTTTCGACACGTGACGAAGCGCCGTCGTTCACCCTCCCCTGGAGGGGGAGGGTCGGGGCGCGTGAAGACGTATTACGGGAGCATCATGGCGCTGCGCGGCGTCGATCTCGACGTGCAGGAGGGCGAGATCGTCACGCTGATCGGCGCCAACGGGGCCGGCAAGTCGACCCTGATGATGACGATCTGCGGCAATCCCCGCGCCCGCGAAGGCCGCGTCGTGTTCGACGGGCGCGACATCACCCAGTTGCCGACCCACGAGATCGCCCGCCTGCGCATCGCCCAGTCGCCGGAGGGCCGCCGCATCTTCGGCCGCATGACCGTGCTGGAGAACCTACAGATGGGCATGGTGGCGGCCGGCCGCGACGCCGACCCGGCCGAGCTCGACCGCGTGCTCGCCTTCTTCCCGCGCCTCGCCGAGCGCCTGAGCCAGCGCGGCGGCACGCTGTCGGGCGGCGAGCAGCAGATGCTGGCGATCGCCCGCGCGCTGATGAGCAAGCCGCGGCTCCTTCTGCTCGACGAGCCCTCGCTCGGTCTCGCGCCCCTCATCGCGCAGCAGATCTTCGACATCGTCCGGGCGCTGAACCGCTCGCGCGGCCTCACCGTGTTCCTGGTCGAGCAGAACGCCTTCCACGCCCTCAAGCTCGCCCACCGTGCCTATGTGATGGTCAACGGCGCCGTCACCATGAGCGGCAGCGGCCGCGAGCTCCTGGAGCGGCCGGAGGTGCGGGCCGCCTATCTCGAAGGCGGCCGTCGCGAGGCCGCGGCCGCCGGGCCCTGAGACGTGGTCGCGATCGTCGCACAGTCATTCCGGGGCGCCGCGCAGCGGCGAACCCGGAATCCAACCACGATCGCCGAATATTCGGCTGGATTCCGGGTTCGCGCGTTCCGCGCGCCCCCGAATGACCAACCCTGAGATCGAGGCACGGAGATGCAGGGGCTGCTCTATCAGGAGGACTCGTTCGGGATCTTCCTTCTCGTCACGGTGCTGCTCGGCGGCTCCGGCGCCTGGCTGTCGGGCCGCGCCATCGCGCGGACCTGGCGGCCGTGGTGGACCGTGGTCCTCTACATGCTGATCCTCGGCTTCGCCGTGCGCTTCGTGCATTTCGCGCTGTTCGAGGGGACGCTGCTGTCGCCCTATTTCTATGCCGTGGACACCGCGATCCTGATCGCCATCGCGCTCGCCGGATTCCGCACCACGCGGCAGCGCCAGATGGCGCGCCAGTACGGCGCTCTGCTCGGGCCCTCGCCCCGTCCGTGAGCACCCCGGCTTCGCCGCGTCGCGCCCGCCGGCGCGGCACCGCGCCGCGGGGCCGGCCCCCGCCCCGGCCGGGATCGAGGATGACATTCCGGGTCGATTCCGCTTCAAATGCTGGATCGTGCCGGTCCGAACGGCGCGCTCGCGCCACGACGTTGCAGGAGGATGATCGATGATCCACGGCAGGACCCGGGTCCTTGCATACGGGCTCGCGCTCGGTCTCGCGATGGCGGCGGGCAGCGCGCAGGCGCAGATCCGCATGGGCGTCGGCGGCCCGATGACGGGCGGCAGCGCGGCCTTCGGGGCGCAGCTCAAGCAGGGCGTCGAGCAGGCCGTCCAGGACATCAACGCGGCCGGCGGCATCATGGGGCAGAAGATCGAGCTCTCGGCCGGCGACGACCGCGGCGACCCCAAGGAAGGCGTCTCGGTGGCCAACAAGTTCTCGGCCGACGGGGTGAAGTTCGTGGTCGGCCACTTCAACTCCGGCGTCACCATGCCGGCGTCCGAGGTCTACCAGGACAACGGCATGCTGGCGATCACGCCGGCCGCCACCAATCCGCGCATCACCGAGCGCGGCATGTGGAACATGTTCCGGGTGTGCGGCCGCGACGACCAGCAGGGCGGCATGGCCGGCGCCATCATCGCCGAGAGGTTCAAGGGCAAGCGCGTCGCCGTGGTGCACGACAAGACCACCTACGGGCAGGGACTCGCCGACGAGACCCGCAAGGCGATGAACGCCAAGGGCGTCAAGGAGGTCCTCTACGAGGGCGTCAACAAGGACGACAAGGACTTCACGGCGCTGGTCTCCAAGCTCAAGGCGGCCAACCCGGACCTCGTCTACTGGGGCGGCCTGCACGACACCGGCGGCATCATCCTGCGCCAGATGCGCGACCAGGGCGTCAAGGCGCCGATGATGGGCGGCGACGGCATGGCCGACGACGAGTTCGCCTCGATCGCCGGTCCCGGCGCCGAAGGCACCCTGATGACCTTCTCGCCCGATCCGCGCACCAACCCGAAGAACAAGGAGATCGTCGAAGTCTTCCGCAAGCGCGGGTTCGAGCCGCAGGCCTACACGCTGTACAGCTACGCCGGCGTGCAGATCATCAAGGCGGCGATCGAGGAAGCCAAGTCGACCGACCCCAAGAAGGTCGCCGCCGTGATCAGCAGCGGCAAGCCGTTCGACACCGTGCTGGGCACCCTGTCGCTCGACAAGAAGGGCGACGTCTCCAACGACGGCTACCTGGTCGACGGCAAGAAGAAGGACCGCTACGTGCTCTATGTCTGGAAGAAGGGCCCGGACGGCAAGCTGTCCTATTTCGAGGCCGAGTAGCCGCGACCACCGAGGCCGGACACGAATTCGACCCGCCGGGGCCGTCCCCGGCGGGTTTTTTCTTGCCGCGTGCCGTTCGGAGGGCGCGTCGATGCGTGCGGCCCGCCGCTCGGCGCCAGGATCAATGCGCCACGGTGCGGACCGCGTCGTTGCAGGCCTGCTCGCAGGCGCGGCAGGCCTCGGCGCAGACGCGGCAGTGCTCGTGATGGCCGGCGTGGCGCTCGCACTCGGCGGCGCACTGGCTGCAGGCGAGCGCGCAGGCGCCCAGCATGGCGGACAGCACGACCTCGTTGCCGCCGGTGCGACGGCTCGCCAGCGCGCCGGTCGCCAGGCAGACGTCGGCACAGTCGAGGTCGAGCCGGATGCATTGGCGGAGCTGGTCCACCATCTGCTCGCCCAGGCACGCGTCGGCGCAGGACGTGCAGGCCTGGGCGCAAGCGTAGCAGGCCTCGATGCAGCGGATCAGCGCATCGTTGGCGTTGCCGCGGATGTCGGGATGGCTTCGGATCATGTCGCTGGCGAGCATTGGACGGGCTCCGGAGTCTGTGCCGCGAGGCGGCGTGGCCCCCCGTTCACCAACCCGCGACGGCGGCCCTGGTTCGCCCCGAGCTTCGCCGGGCTGTCCGCCCCGGCGGCTCGCCGCGACGCGTCACCGGACCCGCCGTTCGCCGGCCGGTGACGGCCGCAGCGAAGGAGCCGGGCGACCCGATGCCCGAATAAAAACGGGTGCCGAAGCGAACTTCGGCACCCGTGTTCAAAACGCAGTACTCGCATCCCCACCAATCAGCCGACGCCTCCGCGTGACCCGGCCGGAGCCGGATCGGCGGCGCAGGGCTGACGCGTGGGCACGGATGCCACGCGCCACCTCGTCGCGACGGCAAAAAGCCCTCCCGACGATACGAGCGGAAAAGATCCGAGAACCTTTGCCACCCGCCTGCGCACGCTCCTCGAAAAGAGGAGAAGCGCCGAAGTCGTGCAGACTTACTTCGTCTGCACCTTCTCGGCCGCGGTCTTGATGTCCATGTAGTTGTACCGCGGGTTGTTCAGCACGAAAGCGTGGATCGCGATCGCGACGACGAGCGCGGCGATCCAGATCACCGGCAGCCAGGTCGACGGATTGAGGACCAGCCAGATCTTGTAGTCGTCTTGCGGGTTCGACATAGCCTAATCCCCTCTCGCTCAGTACCAGGGCTTCCAGGCCCACACGAGAACGTGGGCGAGGACGCAGATCACCATGAAGGCCGTGAAGGTGGTCTTGAACTGGGCGTGGAACTCGAGCGCCTCCTCCTCGGTCAGGCCGGACAGGCTCCGATTTGGTTCAGCCATCTGTATACCCTCCATTGAGGTAGCCGCGGGTCGTCGCTGCAAACGCCCCGCATGCCGGGTTTTGTCGTGACGGTGATCGCCACGACCGACATTCCGCCCGATGGCATCGGGGGAATACTGGATCGAGAACGTGCGCCAGGTGGCGCGCCAGTCGACATCGTTGAGCCAGCGCGCGAACGGCTTTGCCCAACCGACGACGTCCTCGTTGAACTTGTTGTCCTTCATCGAAATCCCGCTATCGACGACCGGTCTCCCGGCCTGCCGTACGCTGCGCGCGCCGCTCCCGGACACACGCCATGACACCAGCCGCGTTCGGCCGGCCGGCGACGGACCCGTCGCGCCCCGTGTCCGCGAATGCCCCGGTCATGGGACCGGTCCGCAGTCACGATCCGCGCCCGTCGCGCGACCCCAACATCGGCGCGCGATCCGAACCCGCGCTGGCGCAGGTCCGTAGCCCTTGTCAGGCTGTCGCCGGCGCTGTGCCGGCACGCTCGATGGCCGAGAAAACAACCGTGAGATATGAATGCAGCCGGTCGACCCGCGTAGCGATGTCTTCCGCACTGGAGGAGATATCGGTCGAACCCTCGGACGTCGGTCGCTTCAGTCCTGCCGTCTGGCCGCCTCGTCTTTTTCTCTTAACAATCAAGTGTAATGCTACCTTTACATCTAGGGGTGTCAACGAGGACCAATACGTAATTTTCCACGACTACTGCGCATGCCCCTTCGCATTATCGACGGAGAGACGTGCCGCATCGGAGTAATGCGCCGCAGGAGGCCTTGCAGACGCAGGGAGATCGCCCGCAGCGGTCGTGCGGGAGACGGCACCTCACCTATCCGGAACGGCTAACGGAGAGGGCGGCGGGACGAGTCGGGCGGCGTCCGGCATGTCGCGCCGGCGAGACAGCGTCGTGCGGCGATGCACAACGACTCTGCGCGCCGGGGACTTTGCGGGCCGGGGACTCGGGCCTCGGACTCGGGCCGGATCTCGGGCCGGCCGCTGGAGATCAGCCGATCGTGCCGAGCACCGGAAACCACTCGAGCAGCAGGAAGCTCACTTGGTTGACGAGGCCGAACAGGAAGGCGAGCCCGGTGAGGACCAGGAGCGCGCCCATCCCCTTCTCGACCCAGCCCAGGTGCCGCTTGAACCGCGCCAGGAAGGCCGCGAAGGGCTCCACCGCGAAGGCGGCGGCCAGGAACGGCAGGCCGAGGCCGGCCGAGTACACGGCCAGCAGGGCGGCGCCCTTGAGCACCGTCTCCTTGGTGCCGGCCACCGCCAGGATGGTCGCCAGGATCGGCCCGATGCACGGGGTCCAGCCGAACGCGAAGGCGAGCCCCATCACGTAGGCCCCCCACAGGCCCACCGGCCGCGGCATCTCCATCCGCTTCTCGCGCATCAGCGCCGAGACCCGGGTGAGGCCGAGGAAATGCAGGCCCATGGCGATGATCACCAGGCCGGCGACGATCGACAGCTCGGCCGAATAGGCCCGCAGCAGCGCCCCGATCACGCTGGCGCTGGCGCCGAGGGCGACGAACACGGTGGAGAAGCCGGCGACGAACAGCAGCGCGGCCAGCACGGTGCCGCGCCGGTCGCGCGGGGGTGCGGCCCCCGGCACGCCGGCCCCGGCGACCCGTTCGATCGACGCGCCGGCCAGATAGACCAGATACGGCGGCACCAGCGGCAGAACGCAGGGCGACAGGAAGCTGACCACGCCGGCGACCAGGGCCCACAGAAAGGAGACGTCCGTCATGGCGCCTAGATGCGCCGGGCGGGCCGCCCTGGCAAGCGGGCGCACCCGCGAGGCGCCGCCCGGACGATCCGCCATGCGACGCGGCCCGGCGCCACGCCGCACGAGTTTTGCAGCGCGGTTGACCGTGCAGCCGAATCCGTATCGTTTCGAGGTGTTCGAACACGGTCGTGCCATGCCCCGGAACCGATCCGTCGTCTTTGTTCCCGGCTGCGGCCTGCCGATCTCGCCCGAGCGTGCCGCGCTGGCCCGCTCTCCGCGCCGCGACGGCTCTTCCAGTCCGGATTCGAGACCATGACCACGACGCCTCGCCGCAACCTGCTCACCGACGTGCCCGGCCTTAAGGTCGGCCACGCCGAGGATCCCCGCCTCGCCTCCGGCACCACCTGCATCCTGTTCGACGAGCCCGTGATCGCCGCCTGCGACGTGCGCGGCGGCGGACCGGGCACCCGCGAGACCGACCTGCTGGACGCCGGCCGCACCGTCGAGAAGATCGACGCCATCGTGCTGTCGGGCGGCTCCGCCTTCGGCCTCGACGCCTGCGCCGGCGCCCAGGCCTATCTGCGCGACCAGGGCCGCGGCTTCGCGATCCGCGACATCCGGGTGCCGATCGTGCCGGGCGCAGCCCTGTTCGACCTGCTCAACGGCGGCGACAAGGCGTGGGGCCAGTACCCGCCCTATCGGGATCTCGGCTGGGCCGCCGCCCAGGCCGCGGCCTCCGGCACCGAGGACTTCGCGCTCGGCAGCGTCGGCGCCGGGCTCGGCGCCACCACGGTGAACCTGAAGGGCGGGCTCGGCTCCGCCTCGGCCGTCACCGAGGACGGCATCACGGTGGCGGCGATCGCCGCCGTCAACGCGGTCGGCAGCGCCACGGTCGGCGACGGGCCGTTCTTCTGGGCCGGTCCCTACGAGCAGGACGGCGAGTTCGGCGGCATGGGCTTCCCCTCGAAGATGCCGGCCGACGGGCTGAAGACCATGATGAAGGGCGTCCAGCGCACCAGCACGACGCTGGTCCTGGTCGTCACCGACGCGGCGCTCGGCCGGACCCATGCGATGCGGCTCGCCACCATGGCGCAGGACGGCATGGCGCGGTCGCTCTATCCGATCCACACGCCGCTCGACGGCGACATCGTGTTCGCCGCCGCGACCGGCCGGCGCATCCTCGGCGATGCCGTGACGGGCCTCGCGCGGCTCGGCACCGCCGCCGCCAACGTGGTCGCCCGCGCCATCGCCCGCGGCGTCTACGAGGCGACGGCCCTGCCCTTCTCCGGCGCGCTGCCCGCCTACAAGGACCGCTACCCGTCCTGACCCCGGTCCGAAGGCGGCGGGCGGAACCGCGGCTTGCGCTTCGCGCGGAAGGCGGCGACGCCCTCCTTGGCCTCGTCGGTCTCGTAGAACAGGCTCACGGCCTGCATGCCGAGCGCCGAGATGCCGCGGATCGAGTCGGAGTCGGCGTTGAAGGCGCGCTTGGCCAGCGCGAGCGCGGTCGGGCTCAGGTCGAGGATCTCGGCGCACCAGCGCGCCACCTCGGCGTCGAGCTCCTGGTGCGGCACCACCGCATTGACCAGGCCCATGGCGAGCGCCTGCTCGGCCGTGTAGCGCCGGCACAGGAACCAGATCTCGCGGGCCTTCTTCTCTCCCACCACGCGGGCCAGATAGGCGGTGCCGAAGCCCGGGTCGACCGAGCCGACCTTCGGGCCGACCTGGCCGAACACGGCGCGGTCCGAGGCGATCGCCAGATCGCAGCAGGTCACCAGCACGTTGCCGCCGCCGATCGCGAAGCCGTTGACGCGGGCGATCACCGGCTTGGGCACGTCGCGGATGACGGTGTGCAGCTCCTCGAGCGGCAGCCCGATGGTGCCGCGGCCGCCGTAGCCGCCCTCGTGGGACGACTGGTCCCCGCCGGTGCAGAAGGCCTTGTCGCCCGCCCCGGTGAGCACGATCACGCCGACCGTCCGGTCCCAGCCGGCCGTCGTGAACGCGTCGATCAGCTCCTCGCAGGTCGCGGCCCGGAAGGCGTTGTACTTGTCGGGCCGGGCGATGGTGATCCGGGCGACGCCGTCCCGGACGTCCAGGCTGATGTCGTGATACTCCGCCATGCTCACCTCTTCCGACGGTTGTCGCTGGACCGGAGTGTTGCAGATCCCGCGCAACACCGCGAAAACTCGCGCGGGACGCCCCGTTTTGGCCCGTATGGAGTGATTTCGGTAAACAAGTTCGGATAAATTGAACCAGAGGTGGCTCTCGACCGACTGAGTCGCGCTGCGACGGAACGCGTCTATTCCGATCCCGCAATCGGCGAGCGAGCTAGAGGGAACAGGCCATGCGCGCACGTACAGTGGCTGCCGGTCTCGTCGTTGTGGCGGTCGCCGGATCGATCGGAATCGTCTTCGCTCAGAAGGGCTTGCAGTGGCCGGCTCCAGCCGCCTCTCAGCCTGCCGCAGCGCCCCAGGCGGCCGCACCCGCCCCTGTGACGACCGCCTCGGCCGAGCCTCGCCCGGTCGTGCGGGCCGTCGCACAAGGCGGCGACGCGCCCATCGTGGTCGCCCAGGCGGGCGGAATGCCGCGCACCGCGGCGCCGCAGGCCGCGCCCGCCGCGACCCCGGCCGCCGCGCCGCCCGCAGCCTCGACCCCGGTCGGGCCGCCGCTCTCCGGGCCGGCCTATGTGAAGGGCCCGGCCTGCAACAATCCGGACGCGCTGGGAGTCGCCCGCGTCGTCGAGATCGACACCTCGGGCGGCCCGGGCTTCGGCTTCGAGCACTTCAAGCAGCACGACTTCCTCAAGCCCGGCGAGGTGGTGCTGACCTTCGACGACGGCCCCTGGCTCGGCAACACGCCGGCGGTGCTGCGCGCCCTCGAGCAGGAATGCGTGAAGGCCGTGTTCTTCTCCATCGGCAAGCACGCGACCTACTATCCGGACATCCTCAAGCAGGTCTTCGACGGCGGCCATTCGGTCGGCTCGCACACCTGGTCGCATGTCGATCTGTCGAAGAAGTCGCCGGACGAGCAGAAGGAAGAGATCGAGAAGGGCATCAGCGCCGTGAAGGCGGCCATCGGCCAGCCGATCGCGCCGTTCTTCCGCTTCCCGCAGCTCAAGCACCCGGCCGAGGCCGTCGCCTATCTGGGCGACCGCAACATCGCGATCTTCTCGACCGACCTCGACTCGTTCGACTTCAAGATCCGCAAGCCCGACCAGATCGTCGCGCGCGTGATGGACAAGCTGAAGAAGCACGGCAAGGGCATCATCCTGATGCACGACTTCCAGCACGGCACCTCGCTGGCGACGCCGATGCTGCTCGCCGAGCTCAAGAAGGGCGGCTACAAGGTCGTCCACATGGTGGCGGCGCGCGGGCTGCAGTCGATGCCGCAATACGACGCCATGATCGCCAAGAACGAGAAGCTCCCCACCGCCGGTTCCGGCCGCCCGACCTCGAGCGTGGTGCGCACCGTCGAGTGAGCTCTTCGGACCTCTCGATACGCAAGAAGCCCCGCCACGGCGGGGCTTCTTCGTTTTAGGGGCGTGACCGCCGAGGTCCGTCCGGACCGGTCCCGTGTTCGCGTCGCGAATTAGAAATAGCGCGCAAACGCCTGGCCGGTCGGCGAGTTGGTGATCATCTGCGTCTGCTGCTGCAGCAGCCGCTGGAACAGATCCTGGGCGCTGGCGTCCGGCCGGATGCCGGCCATGGACGTGCCCTCCTCCCGCTTGAAGGCGGCGCTGAACTCGGACTCGCTCACCTCGCCGTCGTCGTCGCCGTCCAGCGCATCGAACAGCGACGTGCTGCGGCTGTGGTCGGACGTGTTGCCGCCCAGCCCGGCGATCACGTCGTCGAACTCGGTCTTGCTGATGCGTCCGCTGCCGTCGCGGTCGAGGCGCGAGAAGATCTGGGAGTTCAGCTCGCCGGCGCCGCCGTTCTTGGCCTGCAACGCGAGCAGCGCCCTCATGGTGTCGGCCGTGACCGAGCCGGAGCTCTTGTCGGACGAGGAGGAGGACGACGTCGACTTGCCGGCCGTGTCGTCGACGCCGAACTTGGCCGAGGAGCCGGAGTTCGATTTCGATCCCGGGAAGGCCAGATCCTTCAGGGAGTTCAGAAGATCGAGGGCCGAGGTGGCCGAACCCGCGAGAAACATCATGGCGTGGCTCGTTCGTTGGTGTCGTGCTGACGGTTGATCAGCAAGAGCCGTGCCGAACGATTTTCTCTGATTTTTCAAAGGCCAAAAGAGTTACCAAACCGGCAAGACGTGCCCGTCCGGCCGCTCCCCGGCACGATCTGCCGGGTCGGCTCGCGGCGCCCCGGCCGGGCTCGCGCCGCTGCGGCGACCGGTGCGCAACGCCGCCGATCGGGCGCCGATGCCTTGAGCACCGGGCCGATCTGGGCCACAAACCGGCCGGTCCCTTCACTCGGCGTGTCCCATGCTCCGTCCCCTGAAAATCTCCCCGTCCATCCTGTCGGCCGACTTCGCCCGTCTCGGCGAGGAGGTGCGCGCCATCGACGCCGCCGGCGCCGACTGGATCCATGTCGACGTCATGGACGGCCATTTCGTGCCCAACATCACGATCGGGCCCGACATCGTGAAGGCGCTGCGGCCGCACACCGAAAAGCCGTTCGACGTGCATCTGATGATCTCGCCCTGCGACCCCTATCTGGAGGCCTTCGCCAAGGCCGGCGCCGACCTGATCACGGTGCATGTCGAGGCGGGCCCGCACGTGCATCGCTCGCTGCAGGAGATCCGGCGGCTCGGCAAGAAGGCCGGCGTGACGCTCAATCCCGGCACCCCGGAGAGCACGATCGAGCACCTGATCGACGACGTCGACCTGATCCTGGTGATGTCGGTCAATCCCGGGTTCGCGGGACAGGCCTTCATCCCGTCCGCATTGGAGAAAATCCGGCGGCTGCGCGCCCTGGCGGGCGACCGGCCGATCGACATCGAGATCGACGGCGGCGTGACGCCCGACAATGCCGGCCGCATCGCGACGGCGGGCGCCGATGTGCTGGTGGCCGGCTCGGCCGTGTTCAAGGGCCGCACGCCGGAGGCCTACGCGGCCAACATCGCGGCGATCCGGCACGCCGCGGCGGCGGCGCGCGGCGAGATCGTCTGACCGGCCGTTCCGCGGCCCGGCTCAGTTCAGGTGCCCGGTGACGCGCGCCGCCAGCGCCACGGCCTGCATGCGGTTGTCGAGACCGAGCCGGCGCAGCACGGCGGCGACGTGGAGCTTCGCGGTGTTGGCCGAGATGCCCAGCGCCTGGGCGATCTCGCCGTTGCTGCGGCCCTCCCCCAACAGCCCGAAGACCTGCCGCTGGCGCTTGGGAAGCTGATCGACGATCGACACCGGCTCGGAGCCACCCGGCTCGTCGGACCGCCGCTCGCCGTGAGCGTCGCCATTCCCATGGCCGCGGCCGTTCCCGTTACCGTTCCCGTTGCCGATCGCCGCTCCGGCCGGCACGGCCGCCGCCGCGCCCATCGACCGGGCGATCGTCTCCTCGATGGTGTGGACGATGGCGGCGAGGGTCGGCGCCGGCACCGCGTCGGGCGAGTGCAGGGCCCGCAGGCCGTCGCGCCCGGGGTCGAGCGGCAGCAGCCCCGACAGGTTGAAATGCAGCAGCGTGACGCCGCACGGCCGCGCCTCGGCGAGCGGCGTCGCCACCAGGAGCATCCACCGGGTGTCGCGTGACGACTGGCACGGATAGACGCTGGTGACGAGGTCGCAATGCCCCTCGATCAGCGCCTCGAGCTGGCGGGCGCGGTCCGGCGGGCAGAGCGAGAGATAATTGAGACCGCGGCCGCCGTCCGGCAGCGTCGCGCCGTTGGCCGGGCTGGGATCGCGCCAGGTCGCATTGGTCTGGACGATGGTGCCGTCCGGATCGAGCACGGTGACGTTGGTCGCGAGCGAGCGCAACGTCTCGAAGCGTGCCAGGGCGGTCTGCATTGCCGGTCCCCCGCGAACCAGTGTCCGGGGCAGCGTCACACTTCCGGGGCAGCGTCACACTTCCGCAGTGTCGTCGTACTGTAAACTGAGATTGACGAAGCGCATTGTCAATGAACTAACGCAGAGGCGTACATCATTCTGCTCCGAAGGCCGGGACCAGCTCGCCGCGGTCGTGCGACAGCCGGGCGCCGAGCGCCACGGCCTGCATGCGATTGCCGAGACCGAGCCGGCGCAGCACGGCGGAGACGTGCAGCTTGGCCGTATTCATCGAGATGCCGAGCGCCCCGGCGATCTGGGCGTTGCTCATGCCTTCGCCGAGCAGGGCGAGCACCTGGCGCTGCCGCCTGGGAAGGCCGGCCGTCACGTCGGGCGCCTCGCCGACCGCATGAGCCGCGGTCTCGTCGACGGCGTCGGGCCGGCCCAGCGGGCCGCCCTGCAGCATGCGGGCGATCGCCTGCTCCACCGCCTCGACGATGGCGGCGCGCGTGTCGGACGGCAGCGCCGTCGGATCGTGGCTGGCCCGCAGCGGTCGGCCGGCCAGCTCGGCCGGCAGCAGCGCAGCGAGCTCGATGCGCAGAACCGCGACGCGGCGCGGACGCGCCGTGGACAACGGCAGCGCCAGCGTCAGCATCGGCGCGCTCGTGTCGGGCGCGCCGCAGGACGCGACCGCGGTGAACACGTCGCAGCGCCCGCCGATCACGGCGGCGACGCCGCTCGCCTGGTCGGGCGTGCAATGGGCGAAGAAATCAGAGCCGATGCCGTCGTTCGGCAGCGCGAGGCCGCGG
>NZ_NPEX01000154.1 GCF_003258865.1 Rhodoplanes roseus
CGGCGGCGTCGAGGACGCCGATTCCGCGGGCCGCGGTGGCCATTGCGGGCAGGGTCGCCGGGTCGGTCGCCAGCCGGGCGATCTCGGCGGCGAGCCGCTCCGGCGAGAATGCCGCCTGCTTGATTCGGATCGCGCCGCCGGCTTTCTCCAGCATGCCGGCGTTCGCCATCTGGTCCTGGTCGAGGGCGTGCGGCAGCGGCACCAGGATGGCCGGCCGGCCGATCGCCGCGAGCTCGGCGACCGTGGACGCCCCGGCCCGGCCGATCACCAGGTTCGCCGCCGCGATGCGGGCCGGCAGGTCGCGGAAGAACGGCTTCACCTCGGCCGGAATGTTCATCCGCCCATAGGCCTCCTGGACCGAGAACAGGTCCTCCTCGCGGGCCTGCTGCACCACCTGCAGGCGCGACCGCACCACCACGGGCACGAGATCCAGGGCGGGCGGCACGATGTCGGCCATGATGCGGGCGCCCTGGCTGCCGCCGAACACCAGAATCCGGAACGGCTCGGTCGGCCCCGGATAGGGTGTGGCGGCGGCCTCGACCACGGCCGGGCGGATCGGATTGCCGGTGTGGGTGCTCTTGGCGGCGAGCCGTGGGTCGTGGCCGAAGATGGACGGAAACCCGGTCGCGATGGCGGTGACCCGGGAGGCGAGCAGCCGGTTGGCCCGCCCGGCGACGCCGTTCTGCTCGTGAATGATGGTCGGGATGCCGCGCAGCGTCGCCCCCAGCACCGGAGGAAGCGTCGGGTAGCCGCCGAAGCCGACCACGGCCCTGGGGCGCTCCCGGCCGAACAGCCGGTAGGCCTGGAAGATGCCGCGGCCGAGAACGCTGACGGCCGAGACCAGCGCCTTGGGATCGCGCCCCCGCAAGGTCGCGCTCGGGATCATGTGGGTGGCGCGGGCCGGAAAGCTGCCGCCATAGCGGAACGCCCGCTCGTCGGTGGCGAGATCGACCACGGCACCGCGCGCCTTCAGGGCCACGGCGAGCGCCTCGGCCGGAAACAGGTGCCCGCCCGTGCCGCCCGCCGCGACGATGATCAGCGGCTCGCCCTCGACCCGGGTGAAGGCCGTGCCGGCCGCGCCGGGATCGCTCATGCGGTCCGCTCCGCCAGCCCGATGTCGGACGGCACCGCGATCATGTCGGCGCGCGGCTGCTCGCGGGACAGCGCCAGCAGCATGCCGATTCCGTAAGCCAGCGAGATCATCGAGGAGCCGCCATAGGAGATGAAGGGCAGTGTCATGCCCTTGGCCGGAATCAGCGCGAGATTGACCGCCATGTTGATCGCCGCCTGGGTGCCGAACAGGAGCGCCAGGCCGGTGACGGCAAAGCGGGCGAACGGGTCCTCGCTGCGCTGCGCGCGACGCATCGAGCGGAGCACGATGAAGGCGAACAACGCCACCACGGCGAGGCAGACCACGATGCCGAACTCCTCGGCCGCGACCGCGAAGACGAAGTCGGCGTGGCTGTCCGGCAGGATGCGCTTCACGGTCCCCTCGCCCGGCCCACGGCCGAACCAGCCGCCGCTGATGAACGACTCGACGGCGGCGTCGACCTGGAAGGTATCGCCGGAGGACGGATCGAGGAAGCGTTTGATGCGGCGGGCGACGTGCGGAATGGTCGAGTAGGCAATGAAGCCGCCGACCGCGCCGACGCCGGCCAGCACGATCACCCAGACGAAGCGCATGCCGGTCATGAAGAACAGCGCGGAGAAGACCAGCGTGACCAGCAGGGTCTGGCCGAAATCCGGCTGCAGCACCAGCACACCGACGACCGAGACCAGCAGGGCGACCGCCATCGTGTTGGCCGGCACGTCGGTTTTCCGCGAGGATTCGGCGAACAGCCAGGAGACCAGAATCACGAAGGCCGGCTTGACGAACTCGGACGGCTGGATGTTGACCCCGGCCAGCACGATCCAGCGGCGGGCCCCCTTCACCTCGGCGCCGAAGAACAGAGTCGCGGCCGTCATGGCCAGGCTGACGATGAACACCACCAGGGCCAGCCGGCGGATCGCCCGGGGCGACAGGAAGGACACGCCGAGCAGCACCACGATGGCCGGCAGCAGATACATGATGTGCCGGTTGACGAAGTGGAACGCGTCGAGGCCGAGCCGCGCCGCCACGGGCGGGCTCGCGGCGAGCGAGAAGATGATCCCGGCCAGCATCAGGGCGGCGAGCGCGAACAGCAGCAGCCGGTCGACCGTCCACCACCAGTCGGCGAACCAGGTCCGTTCGGCGCGCGAAACCATGGCGATGCTCCTGCCCGGGGGTCGTTCGGGCCGACTATGGTTTGCGGACCGTTAAGGAAAAATTTCGAATTGCGCCCCGCCGCCCCGATATCGTCCGGCGCGGAGGCTCCTATAGTCGCGGTCGGTCCGGCCGCTGCCGGAGGGCCCCCTCCCCGGCGTCCGGGCCGAGCCATCGCCCACCCGCGCCGTCCCGGCGCGTCGCCAAAACCATTCTCGGGGAAAACGCCATGCGCAGGCTCGCCGGCCTGATCCTGTCCTGCCTCGTCCTGTCGGCCCTCGCCCTCCTGCCCTCCGATCCGGCCGCCGCCGCCCGCCGTGACGGCGCCTCGGCGGGCGCCAAATGGGTGGTGAGCTGGGTCGGCTCCGTCCAGGGGCCGTACCCGGTCGGAAATCCCTCCGCCCAGCCGGACCAGCGCTTCGCCTTCCCGTCGGAGGCGGCCGGGGCGCGCGACCAGACCCTGCGGATGGTGGTGCGGCCGGACCTCTGGGGCCGCGAGGCGCGGCTGCGCTTCTCCAATGCCTTCGGCACCCGGCCGGTCACGTTCGACGGCGTCCATGCGGGGCTGCAGCTCGGCGGTCCGGCGCTGTTGAAGAGCAGCAACCGCCCCGTGACGTTCGGCGGCAAGGCGAGCGTCACGGTCGCGCCCGGCCAGTCGGTGTGGAGCGATCCGGTCCGGCTCGCCTTCGTGCGCGACCCGGCCGACCCGCTGCTCGCCGGCCGCAAGCTGGCGGTGAGCTTCCACGTCGCCGGCGAGAGCGGGCCGATGACCTGGCACGCCAAGGCGCTGCAGACGTCCTATGTCTCGCCGCCCGGCAGCGGCGCGCACGGCCACGAGGAGGCCGAGGCCGCCTTCCCCTACGCGACCGCGTCCTGGTTCTTCCTCGACGCCGTGGAGATGCGGGCCCCGGCGGACGCCTTCGCGATCGTCGCGTTCGGCGACTCGATCACCGACGGCACGGCCTCGACCATGAACGGCGACGACCGCTGGCCGGACGTGCTGTCGCGCCGCCTCAAGGCGATCTACGGCAACCGCGTCGCGGTGGTGAACGCCGGGATCGGCGGCAACCAGATCGCCGGCCCGGCCGAGTACGGCCCGCAAAAGCCCTTCCCGGGCGGGCCGAGCGCGAAATCGCGCATCGACCGCGACGTGTCGGCGCTCTCCGGCGTCTCGGCCCTGATCTGGCTGGAGGGCATCAACGACTTCAGCCGCAACGGCAATGCCGGCTTCGACACCGTGAAGGCGGCTATGGACGAGGTGTTGGCCCGCCTCCGCAAGGAGCGGCCGGACATCCGGCTGATCGGCGCGACCGTGACGTCGGCGCTGGGCAGCAGCAGCCCGGCGCACGGCTTCGTCGAGCAGGACGAGAAGCGCCGCGACCTCAACGACCACATCCGGGCGCCCGGCGTGTTCGACGCCGTGGTCGACTTCGACGCCGCGACCCTCGACCCGTCGAGCGGCGGCCTCAAGGAGGAGTTCGTCCCCGAGAGCACCACGGGCGGCAAGGGCGACCGACTGCACCCCAACCGCAGCGGCTATCACGCCATGGGCCAGGCGATCGATCTCGGCCTGTTCGCGCCGAAGGGCAAGGCGGCGCAGCGATAGGCCGCGTGCCCCGGACGAGGTGCATCGAGCCGTCAGCCCGATGCACCGCGGAGCCGGGCACGGGGGCCGAACAGCGACAGGCATGCGGACCGGATCGCCGCATCTCATGGCGCGATCCTTGCTTGATTTCGCCACTGCGAAACTCACGCGCAGGCGCACGATCGTGCACCGCTGCCGGCCCTTGCACAGACGGCCCGGCGCGGCCCAGGATGAGCACCCGCGCCGCCACAACCCCGCGGGGATCCGTACGCCGTCATGATTCGAACAGCACTCGACGCCCTCTACCTCGCCGCCGGCTGGCTCGCCGGCGCCTTCCTGGTCCTCATCTTCGTCCTTATGATGATCCTGTCGGCCGGACGTCCGCTCGGCATCAACATCCCGGCGGGTGACGACATCGTCTCCTGGTGCATGGCCGCGATGGCGTTCCTCGGTCTCGCCCACACGTTCCGCCAAGGCGAGATGATCCGGGTCGGCCTGTTGATCGACACGCTGTCGGGCAGGACCAAGCACGTCTTCGAGGTCGGCTCCCTGGTGGTCGGCTGCGGCTTCGTCGGCTTCTTCGCCTGGAACGCCGTGGTGATGACCTGGTACTCCTGGCGCTTCGCCGACATGACCCAGGGCGTGATCGCCATCCCGCTGTGGATCCCGCAGATGGGGTTCACGTCGGGGCTCGTGATCCTCGCGATCGCCTTCGTGGACGAGCTCGTCCATGTCGCGAGCGGACGCGAGCCGCGTTACGAGAAGCCGAAGCCGCAGACCGCCGAAGAGGTCGTCGAGCAGGCGATCCAGAGCGGCGTGTAGGCGGTCCCGATGGAACTCCTCGAGATCGCAGCCCTGCTGCTGCTCCTGCTCGCGGCGCTGCTCGCCGGCGGCGTGTGGATCGCCGTCGCCCTGATGGCCTCAGGCTGGGTCGGCATGCAGTTCGTCGGCGGCAACATCCCGGCCGGCAGCGTTCTCGCCACCACCATCTGGGGCAACTCGGCGTCGTGGTCGCTGGCCGCCCTGCCGCTGTTCATCTGGATGGGCGAGATCCTGTTCCGCACCAAGCTGTCGGACGAGATGTTCCGCGGCCTCGCCCCCTGGCTCAACTGGCTGCCGGGCCGGCTGATGCACGTCAACGTGCTGGCCTGCGGCATCTTCGGCTCGGTGTCGGGGTCGTCGGCGGCGACCTGCGCCACCGTCGCCAAGATCGCGCTGCCCGAGCTCAAGCGGCGCGGCTACGACGAGATGGTCAGCCTGGGCTCGCTCGCCGGCGCCGGCACGCTCGGGATTCTGATCCCGCCCTCGATCACCATGGTCGTCTATGCGGTGGCGGCGAACGTCTCGATCATCCAGGTCTTCCTGGCGGGCTTCCTGCCGGGATTCCTGGTGATGGCGCTCTACAGCGGCTACCTGATCGTCTGGTCGTTGCTCAATCCGGACAAGACGCCGCCGGCCGATCCGCCGATGCCGCTGAAGCAGAAGCTCGAGGAGTCGGCCAAGCTCATTCCGCTGGCGCTGCTGATCCTGCTGGTCTTCCTGTCGCTGATGCTCGGCTGGGCGACCGCCACCGAATGCGCCGCCTGGGGCGTGCTCGGCTCGCTCGCCATCGCCTGGTGGCACGACGCGCTCACCTGGGAGTCGTTCTGGACCAGCGTGATGGGGGCGACGCGCGTCACCTGCATGATCATGCTGATCCTGGCCGGCGCCTCCTATCTCTCTACCGCGATGGCCTACACGGGCATTCCGGTGGCGCTCGCCGAATGGGTCGGGGCCCTTCAGCTCAGCCCCTTCGCCCTGATCGCGGCGCTGACCGTGATGTATATCGTGCTCGGCACCGCGCTCGACGGCATCTCGATGATCGTGCTCACCACGGCCGTGGTGATCCCGATGATCAAGCAGGCCGGTTTCGACCTCGTCTGGTTCGGCATCTTCGTCGTGCTGGTGGTCGAGATGGCGGAGGTCTCGCCGCCGGTCGGCTTCAATCTGTTCGTGCTGCAGACGATGAGCGGCAAGGACTCCTACACGGTCGCCCGTGCCTCGATCCCGTTCTTCTTCCTGCTGGTCGTCGCAGTGGCGCTGATCACGGTGTTCCCGCAGATCGTGATGGTGCTGCCCGACTTGGCTTTTCCGAACTGAGATTTTCAACGGAGGACACCCGATGATCCGATCGTTCGCGACGTTCGCGTTCGCCGCCGGCGCCGCCGTCCTGGCCCTGGCCGGCCCGGCCGCGGCGCAGACCAAGTGGAACCTGCCGGCCGCCTACCCGACCGACAATCCGCACACCGTGAACCTGATGGCCTTCGCCAAGGACGTGACCGAGGCGACCGGCGGCAAGCTGCAGATCACGGTCCACGCCAATGCGTCGCTGTTCAAGGCACCGGAGATCAAGCGCGCCGTGCAGACCGGCCAGGCGCAGGCCGGCGAGGTGCTGATCTCGATCCACGAGAACGACGATCCGATGTTCGGCATCGACGTGATCCCGTTCCTGGCGACCAGCTATCCGCAATCGCAGAAGCTGTGGAAGGCGAGCCGTCCGCTGGTCGAGAAGCGCCTCGCCGCGCAGGGCCTGATGGTGCTGTTCGCCGTGCCGTGGGGCCCGCAGGGCATCTACGCCAAGAAGGACATCGACAAGGTCGAGGACATGAAGGGCCTCAAGTGGCGAGGCTACAATGTCGGGACCAACCGGATCGCCGAGCTGGTCGGCGCCCAGCCCGTCACCATCCAGGCGGCCGAGCTGCCGCAGGCGCTCGCCACCGGCGTGGTCAACGCCTTCATGACCTCGGGCTCGACCGGCTACGACAGCAAGGCGTGGGAGACCATGACGCACTACTACGACACCCAGGCCTGGATCCCGAAGAACATCACCTTCGTCAACAAGGCCGCCTTCGACGCCCTCGACAAGCCGACCCAGGAGGCCCTGCTGAAGGCCGCCGCGGTCGCCGAGGAGCGCGGCTGGAAGCTCGCCGAGGAGAAGGCCGGCTGGTACCTGGAGCAGCTCAAGGCCAACAAGATGAAGGTGTTGCCGCCCAGCGACGCTCTCAAGACCGGGCTCGGCAAGATCGGCGATCAGCTCACCGCCGATTGGCTCAAGAAGGCCGGTACCGACGGCCAATCCGTGATCGACGCCTACAGGAAGATGTGAGCGGATCCTCGCCGACGTTCCGCCGACGAGAAACGCCCGCCGGGACATCCCCCGGCGGGCGTTTGCGTTCAGGCCCCGGACGCAGAGCGCCGTGGGCTTATTCGTAGATCTCGATCACCTGGCGGGTGCGCGGATCGACCACCACGTGGCGCTCGTTGACCACCGCGTAGGAGTAGGCGTCGTGGCCGCGCACGGTGTGCAGCCGCACGCGCGGCGGCAGCGGCTGGCCGACCACCACACGCTCCTCGACCGCCACGGACGGAACCCGCTCGCGCATCACATAGGTGCGGACCTCGGCCGGCGGCGGCCCCAGAACCATGTTGGCGGCACCACCGACCGCACCGGCCGCGCCGCCGATGATCGCGCCCACCGGACCGCCCGTCGTGCCGCCCTGCTCCACGCCCCTCGCGGCACCGCTCACCGGATCGTTCTGCGCCAGCGCCGCGGTCGGGCCGGCCACCACCAGCGCGAGCGCACCAGCGAGAATCTGCTTCCGCATCGTAATGCCTCCTCTGTCGTTTCGACTGCGGGGTGAACGTGGGGAGCCCCGGGTCGTTCCGGACCGGGCCACGGGAAAAGGGCCTCGGGCGCGAAGACTCGGCCCGCACAATCGGCTAGTGTGCAATGCAGGGAGAGCAGCCGATGATCGAATCCCCTTGCAACAAGGTGTGCACCGTCGATCGGGCCAGCAACCTGTGCCTGGGATGCGGCCGAACGCTCGCCGAAATCGCAGAATGGGCCGATCTGTCGGGCGAAGAACGGGCCCGGATCATGGCCGAGCTGCCGGCCCGGCTGGCCCACCTGCCCGCCGTGGCGACGCCTCGCCCCCTCATCGTCGCCTGACCCCATCCTGCCGGCCGCCCGCCGAATCGAGTTCCCGAAACGGGCGGGGCCCGGAACGGTTTCCCGCCCGGGCCCCAAACGATCAGCCGGCCTGTAAGCCGGGTTCTGTAGGGCGGAGGCGACCCGTGAAGGTGCCCCCGCGCGACGGCCATTCCTCTGGGACGCCGGTCTCCCGGCGCCTCTAGCGACCTACCCGGACGGCTGGATCCAGACATCGATCCGAAGGCGGCCTCTCGCGAGGCCGGCCTCCGCGCCGTCCCTATTCGGTTTTGCTCCCGGTGGGGTTTACCGTGCCGCCTCCGTTGCCGGAGACGCGGTGCGCTCTTACCGCACCTTTTCACCCTTGCCGACGACGATACGCAACGCGGCCGCCGGCGGTCTGTTCTCTGTGGCACTTTCCCTGGGGTCGCCCCCGCCGGACGTTATCCGGCACCGTATGTCCATGGAGCCCGGACTTTCCTCCCCGGCCGCCTTTCGACGATTGCCGGGACGGCCGTCCAGCCGACTGACCGACCAGGAATGGGGGAGACGAGGCGGCGACGTCAAGGCCCCGTCTCCCCACGCCGGTTCGGTCGGTCCTAGATGGACCGGCCGAGAATGCGAGGCGTGGCCAGCTTCTGGCGGACCCGGACGGGCGAAGGCGCGAACTGGGCGGCACGAAAGGAATCGCGGAAAAACTCACCGGCGGCGCAGTAGCCAGCCTTGGCGAGAGTCGCCAGGCCGTTGGGCCGGTCGAACCGCGTCCGACCGATGAGGCCCTGAGCCGCCGCATGTGACAGTGGATGCCGGGGGTGCATGGTGGTTCTCCCTATCGAATGACCACAGTTGGTATGATATTCGGGAGCGAGGCAGGGATAATCAGCGAACCTGGAACGGCTTCTTGGACATCGGGGAACGAATTTCGCCTGACTGCCTCTCCGGGCAACGAAAATCCAGAGCGGGAGCCGTGGACGCAATGTTGCGTCGCAATATGAATCGGTGGCCACTTCTTCGAGATGCAAAAAGGCCCGACGGACGAGCCGTCGGGCCTTTTGTCGACCGGCCGACCGGATCCGGACGGGGCAGTCGCCGGAACGGCTTCGGCCGAACCAGGCGAACCGGCCTCGGTCAGCACCAGCCGTTGGGGGTCCAGGTGTCCAGCGGACGGGGGTTTTTTCGCGCCGCAACAGTGTCGTAGTGTGCACCGCCCAGGCGATCGATCAGGCGCAGCAGAACGCTGACGAGGGTTTCGGACGGACGGCTGCTGCGCTCCACCATGGAGGCGCTGCCGGTGAGCTCGAAGAGGGTCATGGGATCGGACTTTCGGAGTGACGTTGGCGTGGTTGTATCCGAAAACCGGCCAAACATAATCACTTCCGCGAGAAAACGACCTTGGAATTCTAGGACCGAGTGATGGATCAGGTCACCGACATGCGGGCCTTCGTGCAGGTCATCCAGCGCGGCAGCTTCTCGGCCGCCGCCGAGGATCTCGGCCTGACGCCATCCGCCGTCTCCAAGCTCGTGTCGCGTCTGGAGGACCGCCTGGGCGTTCGGCTGCTGCATCGCACAACGCGCCGCCTGGCCCTGACACCCGAGGGCGAGACCTATCTGGTCCGGGCCCGCGACATCCTCAGCGCCATCGACGACGCCGAGACCGAGGTGGCGCGCGCCAGCACGACGCCGCGCGGGCGCCTGCGCCTGAACACCGGCAGCGCCTTCATGCTGCATGAGCTCGCGGCCACCCTGCCCGACTTTCTGAATCGCCATCCGGAAATCGAGATCGAGATCACGGTCACGGACCGGGTCGACAATCTGGTGGAGAACGCCGACGTCGCCATCTGCATCGGGCCGATCGCCGACCGCTCGCTGGTCGCCCGCCGGTTCGCCCACACAGAGCGCGGCATCTTCGCAGCGCCGCGCTATCTCGAACGCCGCGGCGTGCCGCAGAGCCCGGACGATCTCGACGGCCACGATTGCATCGTCCTGAGCTCGGTGCCGTCGATCAACCAGTGGCCTTTCCGGGCCGGCAACGAGATCCGAAGCTTCGAGGCGCGCGGCCGGCTGGTGGTTGACGACGCCGAGGCCGCGCTCCGGCTCGCCGTCAGCGGCGCCGGACTGGTCCATCTCAGCGATCTTCTGGTGGGAAACGCGGTGCGGCGGGGCGAGCTGGTCCCGCTTCTCACCGAGCACCACATGGTGGAGCCGATCCCGATCTCGGCCGTCTACCCGCAGGGACGGCACCGGATGCTGAAGGTCCGGGTCTTCATCGACTTCCTGGTCGAGCGCTTCACCGAGGCGCCCTGGCGTACCCGCGTGGAGCGGCCAGGCCGCAGCGGCGCTCTTGCGCCGAGCGGCGACGCGCCGAGTGACCAGGACGATTAAAACGCCGACGCCGTCACCGTTTCGAGCCGCCGCGTCCGGGACCACCGGAGCGGCGGCTTGGTCGTCACATATGCGGCATGAAGTAGTTGTTGTACGCCGAGTTCAGGTAGGACTGGACCATGCGGGACAGCAGGCCCTGCTTCTTGCCACCGGCGTGGGTGGCGTGCTCGGGGGACTTCACAGCGGTACGGTTGGACTTCTCAGACATCGATTCATTCCTTTTCCGGGTCGCGGTCGAGCCGACATAGGTGAATGTACTCAGCGGATCCGACTCCGTAAATATGCTGCAGCGCACATAAACTCGTGAATTACCGGCAGCAATGACTGAATATGGGTTCGAACTATTCATTCAACCAATAGGCTTCTCAACAATTGAATGTCGAATCCCCAGCATGCGCCTGAGGATCGCTACGGTCGCGGCATCGGCCCGGCCGTCCACCCGCGACGCCCGGAAATGCCGCTGAAAGGCGGTGACCACCAGGGTCGTCGCGTCGTCGTAGACCCCCTGGCGCGGCACTGCGTAACCGTAGTCGGCGAGCATCGATTGAAGCATAGCGACCCGGTCGCCCGTGTCGCCCGGCTCCAGTCGTGTCGGATCGGGGGCTGGCGCGGGCGGCGCGACCCATGTCCCGACGCCGGCGCGGGCCAGGACGTCCCACGGGAACACCTCGCCCGGGTCGCGCTTTCGGGCCGGTGCGACATCGGAATGCGCCAGCACCCGATCCGCCCGGATCGCGTGCCGGGCGATGATATCGAGGCAGAGCGCGATCACGCTCTCGATCTGGACGGGCGGGAACGGCGGCGAGCCGAAATCATGCCCCGGATTGGCGATCTCGATACCGATCGAGCGGGAGTTGACGTCGGCGTCGCCGGCCCAGCACGACAGGCCCGCATGCCAGGCGCGCCGATCCTCCGCGACCATCTGCACCACCGTGCCGTCCTCCCGGACCAGGTAGTGGCACGAGACCTTGGCGGCCGGATCGCAGAGACGATCGAGCGCCTCGGCCGTGCTCTCCATGCCGGTGTAGTGGAGGAGCAGGATGTCCGGGCGGATCCCTCCCACCCGGGGTTCGTGGTTGGGTGAGGGCCGGACCTCGGCCACGAGGCGGGAATCGGGGACCAGCAGCGAAGCGGGGAGCGTGGACATGGCGCACTCTGGCGCCCGCGAGCCGTCCGACGCAATCCCGCTCCGGAGCGTCCCCGAGCCCCGGATCATCCCTCGAATCGAAAACGGCGAAATCGAAAACCGCGAATCGAAAACGGCCCGGAGCGAGCTCCGGGCCGTTCGAAGCCGACGGGCGAGAGCCCGCCGACATTCTTCTACGCGGATCAGCGGTTCGGCGTGCCGGTCGCGGCGCCCGAGCCGCCCATGTTGTTGCGCGGCGTGGTGGCGGCGCCGCCGGCCGTGCCGGCACCCGTCGTCGTCGACGCGCTGTTCATGGTCTTGAACTCGGCCTGCTGCTGGAGCTGGTCCTTGGTCATCGACAGGCGAAGCTGATCGGAGCTGGTGTTGTTCTTGCCGCTGTTGGCCGCGATCACCTGGAAGGACGAGATCGGCAGCGCGATGTCCTTCTGGCCGATGCCGAGGAAGCCGCCGACGCCGACGATCAGCGCATCGACCTTGCCGGACTTGTCGAACAGCACGTCGCTCACGTCGCCGATCTTGGCGTCGTCGGTGCCGATCACGTCGGTCCCCATGAACTTCGAGGCGAGCCACTGGTTCGGGCTCTGCTGCGTGATGACGCTGGCGGCAGCGGAGCTCGCGCTGGTGCTCGAGCCCATGGCGCCGGGCGTCGTGCCGGTGCTCGGCGACGGCGATTGGGCGAGAGCGGTGGACATCATCAGGCCACCCACGGCCGCGACGGCCACGAGGTTACGGATCATTCGAATGCCTCCATGATCGGTGAACGAGTCAGGGCACGCATTCGCCCTGTGCCGGAACAACCCCCGCCTCCGACACCTGTTCCGCGATCCGTGGCTGTAAAAACCTACCCCCGCGACGCGTCCGCGGTACCTGGAACCGGCGTGTCGGACGCCGCCGCCGAACGGCGGACCACCGTCACGGTGCACGGCGCCTGCGCGACCACCTGGGCCGACACGCTGCCCAAATAGCGCCGCAGCGACGAGCTCCCGCGGGCTCCCATCACGATGTGGTCGACGTTGTTGTTGCGGGCGTATTCGACGATGGCCGACGCCGGATCCGGCGATTCGAAGACGTGATAGGTGATGCGCTCGGTTTCGACCGGCAGCGGCCGCGCCCAGTGCTTCAGCTCGACCAGCCGCTGGAGATGCGGATTTCGCCCGTGCGCGTCCTCCAGCGGATCGAGCGCGATGCGGGACACCTTGAGCACATTGACGCAGGCGAGACGGGCGTCCGGCACGGTGGCGAGCACGCGGCGCAACGCGACGCCGATCGCGTCACCGAGATCGTCGGGAGCCGCGAGGTCGATGGCCGCCATCACGATGGGCGAGCGGTCGAGCACCCCGGCGATGCTGCGCATGCGCAGCGGCGGCGCCTTTCTCAGCTTCAGCCAGCGTGAGAAGACGGTCAGCGCACCGTCGCGATCGCGCCGTGCCGCGCGCTCGGTCAGCGCGACGCCGTCCGGATGCTGCAGGTCGAAGCGGAGTTGCGCCGCCGACGAGTAGCGGGCCTCGCGGTCGATCTCCAGGCAGCGGAGAATGATCTCCTGCAGCCACGGCGGCACCAGCGGATTCCAGCGCGACGGCGGGAACGGATCGCGCCACAGGCGGCGGCGCCACTCCGCCTCGCGCTCCGGCTCGCCATAGGGCCGCTCTCCCGTGACGAGGAAATAGAGCGTGACGCCGAGCGAGAAGATGTCGCTGCGCGGATCGCCGCGATAGCGCCGCACCTGCTCGGGCGCCACATAGGCGCCGGTGCCGACCGGCTCGTCGAACTCTTCCGCGATCAGGTCGGGCAGCTGGTCGTGGCGCGACAGGCCGAAATCGATCAACACGGCCGAGCCGTCGTCGCGCAGGATGATGTTGCTGGGCTTGAGATCGAGATGGGTGACGTGCTGGCGGTGGATGCTGTGCAGCGCCTCGGCGACGGCGGCCCCGATCCGCGCCACCTCGGCGGCCGGCAGCGGCGCGTCGGCGATCAGCGTCTTGAGCGGACGCCCGGCGACCAGCTCCATCACGATGTAGGGGCGCTCGAAATCGCCCGACGCGACGAACCGCGGCACATGCGGTCCGGTGAGCCGCGCCAGGATCATCTGCTCCTGCTCGAAGCCGACGATGGTCAGCGGATCCTCGCCCCGGCGCAGGAGCGGGATCTTCATGATCAGCGGCGCGCTCTCGCCCTCGCGCGACACCCGCCAGAAGTCCGCCATGCCGCCGGGGTCGAGCTGCTGCTCCAGCTTGAAGCCGTCGACCACCTGGCCGGACGCGAGCGACCGCACGTTGATCACGACGGCGGATCCTGTGCGTCACCGGCGAACGCGGAGCCCCAGCCCCACTGGCGTCCCGCGGCGATCCGCAGGGCCGAGCCCGGGACCCCTGTCCCCTGTCCCCCGTGAGCCACCGGCGCCGGGCGGATGGAGTCCGGGCTCGCGGACCTGCGG
>NZ_NPEX01000155.1:0-9711 GCF_003258865.1 Rhodoplanes roseus
TCGTGCGGCCTCGCGCTGAAACACCGCACGCTTCTCCATCGCTTCGAGGCTCCAGAAGGTGACGACGCCGAGCGCCGACCCCTACTTGTAGGCCGCCGCGATGGCCAGGAAGTCGGTCGCCTTGAGGCTGGCGCCGCCGACCAGGGCGCCGTCGACATTGGCGACCGCCATCAGCTCGGAGGCGTTGGAGGGCTTCACCGAGCCACCGTAGAGGATGCGGACGCCCTCCCCCTCGGCGCCGAAGCGCTCGACCAGGCGGTCGCGGATGAAGCCGTGCGCCTCGGCGACGTCGGCGGCGGTCGGGGTCAGGCCGGTGCCGATCGCCCAGACCGGCTCGTAGGCGACCACGAGGGTCTTCGCCGTGGACCCGTCCGGCAACGAGCCGGCGAGCTGGACGCCCAGCACCTCCAGGGTCTTGCCGGAGACGCGCTCGTCCTTGGTCTCGCCGATGCAGACGATGGCGGTGAGCCCGGCCCGCCAGGCGGCCTGCGCCTTCGCCCGGATCTCGGCGTCGCTCTCCTCGTGGTAGGTGCGCCGCTCGGAATGGCCGACGATCACGGCGGTGGCGCCGGCATCGGCCAGCATCTCGGCCGAAATGTCGCCCGTGAAGGCGCCCGACACCTCGGCATGGCAGTCCTGGCCGCCGATCGCCACCGGCTTGCCGGCCGCCCGCGCCGCGAATTGCGCCACCAGGGTGGCCGGGGGGCAGATCATCAGGTCGCAGCCCGGATAGCCCGGCGCGGCCGTCAGCATGGCGTCCAGCTCGGCCACCGAGGCCGAAAGCCCGTTCATCTTCCAGTTGCCCGCCACGAGCGGGCGCCGCACAGACGCCATTGGAGTCCCCTGCGTTACGGCGCCCGGGCGCCGGGCGCGCCGCGCAGGCCGCGGACGCGGTCGTGAATGCGATCCCGGCGTTATGCCACGATCGTACCTCGGGTGCGACAAATTCCGACGGCACGACAGGCGCCCGGCTCTGTTGCGGGGGGGAGGCGCCCCCCCTATGATGCGGCCGCCTTCGGGCCGGCCGGGACATTCGGCCCGGGACAGGCTATTCCCCCTCGCGCGCCCCCGGACGACCCGGTGGACGGCGCGACCGATCGACGGGGCTCGCTTCCGCCACCCGAATCACGGATGTCGCGTGAAGGCGCCCAGAACCAACGCGAACAGGACCCATGCTCCGCGGATTGCGAAAAGCCTCTTCAAACTGGCTCGGCAAGGTCGTCATGGCGGCCGTCGTCGGATTCCTGGTCATCAGCTTCGCGGTCTGGGGCATCGGCGACATCTTCCGCGGCTTCGGCGTCTCGACGGTGGCGACGATCGGCAGCAGCGAGATCACGATCGAGCAGTTCCGCCAGTTCTACAACGACCGGCTGCAGCAATACGGCCGCCAGCTCGGCCGGCCGATCACGCCCGACCAGGCCCGCGCCGCCGGCCTCGACCGGCAGATCCTCAACACGCTGATCGCCGAGGCGGTGCTCGACGAGCGCGCCCGCCAGCTCGGCCTCGGCATCTCGGACGCCGAGGTGGTGCGGCTGATCATGCAGGATCCGGCGTTCCGCGGCGCCAACGGCCAGTTCGACCAGACCCGGTTCGCCTACCTGATCCGCCAGGCCGGCTACACCGAGCAGCGCTTCATCGCGGAGCAGCGCCGGATCTCGCTGCGGCGCCAGCTCGCCGGCTCGATCGGCAGCGACGTGAAGGCGCCCGTCACCACGGCCGAGGCGATGAACCGCTACGAGAACGAGGAGCGCTTCGTCGACTACGTGGTGCTCGACGCCGCCAGGGCCGGCGACATCCCGGCGCCGACGCCCGAGCAGCTCCAGGCCTATTACGACCAGCGCAAGTTCCTGTTCCGGGCGCCGGAGTACCGCAAGCTCCTGTTCCTCGACCTGTCCCCGGAGCAGCTCGCCGCGACCGTCGAGGTGAGCGACGCCGACGCCAAGAAGGCCTACGAGGAGCGGTCGAGCCGCTACGTCACGCCCGAGAAGCGGCAGGTGCAGCAGATCGCCTTCCCGAACGCCGAGGAGGCCAAGGCCGCCCAGGACAAGCTCGCCGGCGGGCTGAGCTTCGAGGCGCTCGCGGCCGAGCGCAACGTGGCGCCGTCCGACCTCGATCTCGGCCTCGTCGCCAAGGCCGAGATGCTCGACCCGGCGATCGCCGAGGCGGCCTTCGGCCTGCCCGAGGGCGGCGTCAGCGCGCCGGTCACGGGCCGGTTCACCACCGCCATCGTGCGGGTGACCAAGATCGAGCCGGGCCATGCGACCCCGTTCGCCGAGCTCGAAGGGCAGATCAAGAATGACTTGGCGCGCGATCGCGCCAGGGCGTCGCTCGCCGATCTTCGCGACAAGGTGGAGGACGAGCTCGCCGGCGGCAGCCGCCTCGACGAGATCGGCCAGAAGCTGAAGCTCCCGGTGCAGACCATCGCGGCGGTCGACCGCTCCGGCCGGGCGCCGGACGGCCAGGCCGTGACGCTGCCCAAGGAGGTCGACGTGCTCGGCCCGGCCTTCGCCTCGCAGGTCGGGCTGGAGAACGAGCCGATCTCCATCCCGGGCGGCGGCTATCTCTGGTACGAGGTCGCCGGCGTGACGCCGTCGCGGGAGCGCACCTTCGACGAGGTCAAGGACCGGGTCGAGGAGCGCTGGCGCAACGACGAGATCGGAACGCGGCTGACCGCCAAGGCCGAGGAGCTCGCCGGCAAGCTGAGGTCCGGCACCTGGTTCGCCGAGATCGCCGGCAGCGAGGGGCTGAAGCTGGAGACCGCGCCGGCGCTCAAGCGGCGCAGCCGCGGGCCGCTGCCCGCCGACGTGATCGAGCGCGTGTTCAAGACGCCGAAGGACGGCGTCGGGACCGCGGTCGGGTCCGGCGACACCGACCGCATCGTGTTCCGCGTCACCGACATCCGGCCGCCGCCCTTCGACGCCGACAGCGCCGACACCAAGAAGCTGCTCGACCAGCTCCGCAACGCCTACTCGGACGACGTGATGGCCCAGTATGTCGGCCAGCTCCAGGCCGAGATGAAGGTCAAGATCAACCAGGCGGCGCTGGCCCAGGCGGTCGGACGGGGCTCCGCCGACCAGTAGCGCCGCGGCGCGAGCGTAGCGTGTCATGCAGATCGAACCGCAGGCCGAAGCCTTCGTCGACGCCTATGGGCGCGGCATCGCCCAGGTGGTGTCGACGACCCTGGTCGCCGACCTGGAGACGCCGGTCTCCGCCTTCATCAAGGTGGCCGAGGGAAAGCCCGCGAGCTTCCTGCTCGAATCGGTCGAGGGCGGCGCGGTGCGCGGCCGCTACTCGATCATCGGGCTCGCTCCCGATCTCGTCTTCCGGGTCCGCGACGGCAAGGCCGAGATCGTCCGCCTGGTGCGCGGCCAGGCCGACATCGTGGTCCCCTGCCCCGAGCCGCCGCTGAGCGCGCTGCGCGGCCTCGTCGCCGACAGCCGGATCGCGCTCCCCGAAAGCCTGCCGCCGATGGCGGCCGGCGTGTTCGGCTATCTCGGCTACGACATGGTGCGGCAGATGGAGGATCTGGGACCGGCCAATCCGGACCCGATCGGCATTCCGGACGCCGTGCTGGTGCGGCCGACCGTCGTCATCGTGTTCGACGCCGTCAAGGACACCATAACGGTCGTGACGCCGGTGCGGCCCGACGCCGCCGTGCCGGCCCGCGTCGCCTACGCGCGCGCCGTCGAGCGGCTGACCGGCGTGGTCGACGCGCTCGATCGGCCGCTGCTCAAGGAGCCCGCGGCCGACCTCGCCGAGGCGCTCGACACGCCGCCCGCCTCCAACACCACGCCGGACGCCTATGCCGAGATGGTGCGGCGGGCCAAGGAGTACATCGCGGCGGGCGACATCTTCCAGGTCGTGCTGGCGCAGCGCTTCTCGACGCCGTTCGCGCTGCCGCCCTTCGCGCTCTACCGGGCGCTGCGGCGCGTCAATCCGGCGCCGTTCCTGTTCTTCCTCGATTTCGGCGGCTACGCCGTGGTCGGCTCCAGCCCGGAAATCCTGGTGCGGGTGCGGGACAACACGGTGACGATCCGGCCGATCGCCGGGACGCGGCCGCGCGGCGCCACGCCGCACGAGGACAAGGCGCTGGAGGAGGAGCTGCTCGCCGACCCGAAGGAATGCGCCGAGCACCTGATGCTGCTCGACCTGGGCCGCAACGATGTCGGCCGGGTGGCGGCGATCGGCACCGTGACGGTGACGGACCAGTTCTTCGTCGAGCGCTACAGTCAGGTGATGCACATCGTCTCCAACGTCGAGGGGCGGCTCGCCGCCGCGAACGACGCCCTCGATGCGTTGGCCGCCGGCTTCCCGGCCGGCACCGTGTCGGGTGCGCCGAAGGTCCGGGCCATGCAGATCATCGACGAGCTGGAGAGCGAGAAGCGCGGCCTCTATGCGGGCTGCGTCGGCTACTTCTCGGCCGCCGGCGAGCTGGATTCCTGCATCGTGCTGCGCACCGCGCTGGTCAAGGACGGCACCATGTACGTCCAGGCCGGCGCCGGCATCGTCGCCGACTCGAACCCGGCCGCCGAGCAGCAGGAATGCGTCAACAAGGCCAAGGCCCTGTTCCGCGCCGCCGAGGAGGCCCGCCGGTTCGCCAGCGCGGCGAAGCGCGGGCAGTAGCGCGCGACATTGTCCGCGGCGGAGGGACCTGCGTGTCCTAACTCCAGCGGAACCATGCTAGCCTCGGGCCGAACCGAACAGGGGCTGCCATGCCGGACACCGCCCAGATGACCATCTCGCTGCCGCAAGACATCGCGGCCGCGCTGGAGGATGCGGTCGAACGCGGCGACTACGGGTCCACCGGCGAGGTCGTTCGTCAGGCGCTCCACGAATGGGCCCTCCGCCATCTGGGCGGCGCGCCGGACCTCACCGCACTCAAGGCCGAGATCGACAAGGGGATGGCCGACCTCGCGGCCGGGCGTGTCAGGGAATTCGATCTCGACCGCATCGTCGAACGCGGGAGAACCTCATCGACGCGCCGCTCGCCCTCCGCCTGACCGACACGGCCGAAGCCGACCTCGCGGACATCTGGGCGACGATCGCTGCCGAGTCTTCCGCGGGAACGGCGTCCCGCGTGATAGGTCGCATTTTCGCGTCGTGCGAGCCGGTGCGGCGATTTCCGCATGCAGGTGCGCCACGGGACCATCTTGCTCCCGGGCTGAGAGCGGTGTTCCGAAATCCCTATGCCATCTACTACGTGGCAACTGCAGATGCCGTCGTCATCATACGCGTCGTTCACGGCGCCCGTGACATAGACGACATCGCAGCGGGCGGCGGCTTCACAAAGACCACCTAACCCGCTGAACTAGCCCGCCCTCTCGCTGTCGGAACATGGCCGCCATCCGTGGCTTTCCGGTTGCGTGCGCCGCGGCGGATCGGTAGGACGGCGGCCGTTCTGGCGTAGCATAGCGGAGGCCGTCGTGCAGGTCGCGAGGTGGGGTGACAGTCTGGCCGTTCGGCTGCCCAAGGAGGTCGTCGAGGTGCTGGGCCTGCAGGAAGGATCGACCGTCGAGCTGCGCGTCGCCGGCCCGGCGATCTTCGAGATCGCCAGTGCGCCGACCATCGAGGAGATCCTCGCCCGGGCGCTGCGGCTGCGGGCCGACCTCCCCGACGCCGGCCCCTTCGCCGAGGCGCCGGACGACCGCCAGGGACGCCTGTTCTAGGCCGGCCCGGACCCGCCGCTCAGGCGGCGCGCACCTCCTCCAGGAAGCCATCGACGCCCTGCTTCAATCGATCCGACTGGCGGGCGAGCTCGCCGGCGGCGTCGAGGACCTCGCCGGCGACACCGCCGACCGCCGTCGCCGCCTGGGTGACGCCGACGATGTTGCCCGACACCTGCTGGGTGCCGCGGGCCGCCTCCTGGACGTTGCGGGCGATCTCGCGGGTCGCCGCCGCCTGCTCCTCGATGGCGGAGGCGATCATGGTCGAGATGCGGCTCACCTCGTCGATCGTCCCGGCGATGCCGCGGATCGCGTCGACGGCGTCGCTGGTGGCGCCCTGGATGTCGGCGATCTGCGTGGCGATCTCCTCGGTCGCCGTGGCGGTCTGGTTGGCGAGCGACTTGACCTCGGAGGCGACCACGGCGAAGCCCTTGCCGGCCTCGCCGGCCCGGGCCGCCTCGATGGTGGCGTTGAGGGCGAGCAGGTTCGTCTGCGACGCGATGGTCTGGATGAGCCCGACCACCTCGCCGATCTTGTGGGCGCCGTCGGCGAGCCTCTGCACCGTGCCGTCGGTGTGCCGCGCCGCCTCCACGGCCCGGTCGGCGATGGTCGAGGACTGGGCCACCTGGCGGCCGATCTCCTGGGTGGTCACGGACAGCTCCTCGGCGGCCGTCGCGACGGTCTGGACATTGACCGAGGTCTGCTCGGCCGCCGCCGCCACGGCGGTCGCCTTGCTGGTGCTGTCGCGGGCCGTGGCGCTCAGCGACTTGGCCGTCGCCTCCATGCCGGACGCCGCCGCCGAGAGGCTGCGCACGAGCTCGCCGATCTCGACCTGGAAGCGGTTCGTCACCGTATCGACGCGGTGCGCCCGCTCGTCCTTGGCGCGGCGCTCGGTGTCGCGGGCCTGGCTCATCCGCTCGGCTACGATCGCGTTCTCGCGCAGGACCTCGAGCGCCTGCGCCATCTGGCCGAGCTCGTCGGAGCGGTCGCGGCCCGGCACCGCGACGTCGTTCTGCTTGTCGGCCAGCCGGCCGATCACGCCGGTCAGGCCGGCCACCGGCCGCAGCACGCGGCGGGCGAAGACGACGGCGGCGCCCGCCACCGCCGCGACTGCGACCGCCATCAAGGCGAGCGCCGCGACCAGCTGGACGATGGCGTGCTGCCGCTCGGCCGCCACCACCTCGGCCGCGGTGGCCAGCGCCGCGTCGCGCGGCAGCAGAATGCTCTGCAGCCCGGGAAGATGGCGCTTCCGATAGTCGGGAATCGAGATCGGATACTTCCCGTCCCCGAGGCCGGCCGCCATGATCTGCCCGTACAGGACGCCGATGTCGCCGAAGAACCGCTGCTTGACCGTCGCCATCGCCTCGGCCACCTGCGGCGGATCGCCGAGCCGGCGCGAGGCCGCGACGATGCTGATCCAGTCCTGCTCCATGCGCCCGCGCATCTCGGCGATCCGGTCGAGCTGCTCGCGGGTCATCGGCGCGCCCGAGTTCATCGCCTGGATCAGGACCGTGCCGCGGTCGCCGCCGTTGAGCCGCATCGCCGCACTCTTGCGCGCGATGTCGATATAGGTCGCGACCCCGGCGATCTGGCCGGCCGCCGCGGCGTCGACCGCATCGATCAGCGAGTCGAGGGTCGCGTAGGACTTGTCGGACAGCACAACCGAGTCCGCGAAGGCCTTTGGATCACGGTCCGTCTTCGAGCGGGACATGGCCGCGTCGACTCCCTGCCGCAGGCTCTTCAGGTCCGAGGCGACCCGGCCCAGCGTCGCCATCGGCCCGGCCGCGTCGAGCGAGGAGCCGCGCACAAGGTCGAGGGTGGTCGACAGGCGCGCGTCCGTCTCGTCGCGCTGCTTGGCGATCACGGCGCGTCCCGCCGCGTCCATGGCCGCGTCGGCGGACAGGCCGAGATTGTAGTGGCCGCGTTCGGCGGCGAGGCTCTCCGGGATCTTCATCGCCGCCGTCACGATGCTGACCGCGTCCGCCGAGACGCGTGCACGCCCGACGCGGTCGACCCCGTCCTGAACCAGCATCCCGGCCGTCACGAGACCCGGCACCGACGCTCCCGCCAGGCAGATAAGGAAAAAGGTCCTAATTCGCATGTCAAGCCACCTCGAAAATACCTCCGTCCGGGTTAGGCCCCGTTTTCATAAGATCTCCTCAACGTCGTTCCGCTCTTTGGAATGACCGGGATGCGCGGGACGCGTTGCCGGCGCCGGTCGGCGAGCCGGTCCCCGAGGAGGCGGCGCCTGGGCGCGGCCGGCCCGGTCGCGGGCGCGCGCCTTGACCCCCTTCGGGCACGCGGTCTAAGACCGCCCGAGGGAGGCGGTGGGCCGCCATGATCGTGCTGATCGACAACTACGACAGCTTCACGTTCAACCTCGTCCATTACCTGGGCGGGCTGGGCGCGGAGGTCGTCGTCCACCGCAACGACAAGGTGACGGCCGACGCGGTGCTGGCGGCCGACCCGGAGGCGATCGTGCTGTCGCCCGGCCCCTGCACGCCCAACGAGGCGGGCATCTGCCTGGAGCTGATCGACAAGGCCTCGGCCGAGATCCCGATGC
The DNA here is from genome assembly GCF_003258865.1 of Rhodoplanes roseus. GTDB lineage: Bacteria > Pseudomonadota > Alphaproteobacteria > Rhizobiales > Xanthobacteraceae > Rhodoplanes > Rhodoplanes roseus. Next base: position 8,227 of record NZ_NPEX01000155.1, read on the forward strand.
TCGGCGTCTGCCTGGGCCACCAGGCGATGGGCCAGGCCTTCGGCGGCAGCGTCGTGCGGGCGCCCGTGCCGGTGCACGGCAAGCTCTCCGAGATGAGCCACGAGGGCCAGGGCCTGTTCCGCGGCATCAACGGCCCGTTCCGGGCGACGCGCTACCATTCGCTGGTGGTCGACCGGGCGAGCCTGCCCGACGACCTCGCGGTGACGGCCGAGACCGACCGGCTGATCATGGCGATGCAGCACAAGACCCGGCCCGTGCACGGGGTTCAGTTTCATCCCGAGAGCATCAAGTCCGAGCACGGCCATCTGATCCTGAAGAATTTCCTCGATATCGCCCGCGCCTGGAACGAGGCGGCGGGCCGGGCCGACGGGCGCAGCGCGCCGCGGCCGCAGTGAGGCTTCCATGGTCGAGTTGAAGACGCTGATCGGTCAGGTCGCCACCGGTGCGCCGCTGACCCGCGAGCAGGCCGCCGAGGCCTTCGCCCGCATGATGTCGGGCGAGGCGACGCCGTCGCAGATGGGTGCGCTCCTGATGGCGCTGCGGGTGCGCGGCGAGACCGTCGAGGAGATCACCGGCGCGGTGGCGGCGATGCGCTCGAAGATGCTCAAGGTCGAGGCTCCGTCGACCGCCGTCGACGTGGTCGGCACCGGCGGCGACGCGTCCGGCTCGTTCAACATCTCGACCTGCGCGGCGTTCATCGTCGCCGGCGCCGGCGTGCCGGTCGCCAAGCACGGCAATCGGGCGCTGTCGTCGAGGTCCGGCGCCGCCGACGTCCTGACCGCCCTCGGCGTGCGCATCGAGCTCGGCCCCGAGCAGATCGCCGCTTGCATCCGCGAGGCCGGCATCGGCTTCATGTTCGCGCCGGTGCATCACCCGGCGATGAAGCATGTCGGCCCGACCCGGGTGGAGCTCGGCACCCGCACGATCTTCAACCTGCTCGGACCGCTGTCGAACCCGGCCGGCGTGAAGCGCCAGATGGTCGGCGTGTTCTCGCGCCACTGGGTCGAGCCGCTCGCCCATGTGCTGAAGAATCTCGGCTCCGAGCGGGCCCTGGTGGTGCACGGCTCCGACGGCCTCGACGAGATCACCACGGCGGGCCCGACCGCCGTCGCCGCGCTGGAGAACGGCACCGTGACGACCTTCGAGATCACGCCCGAGGAGGTCGGCTTGCCCCGCGCTGTCCCCGAGGCGCTGCGCGGCGGCGACGCGGCCGCCAATGCGATCGCCCTGAAAGGCGTGCTGGAGGGCCGCAAGGGCCCGTATCGGGACGTCGCGGTGTTCAACGCCGCCGCGGCCCTGGTGGTCGCCGGCAAGGCGGCCGATCTCGCCAGCGGCGTCGCACTCGCGGCGCAGTCGATCGACACCGGTGCCGCCGAGGGCAGCCTCGGCCGGCTGATCGCCGTCTCCAACGCGTGAGCCCGATGGTGACGCATCCGTCGTTCCGGGCGCGGTACTGGTCGTTCCGGGGCGGCGCGGCAGCGCCGC
>NZ_NPEX01000155.1:9721-13714 GCF_003258865.1 Rhodoplanes roseus
CGGGCTTTGCCCGCGCCCCGGAATGACTGAAGGGGACGGGTGAGCCCGATGGCCGACATCCTGCAGAAGATCGAAGCCTACAAGCGCACCGAGATCGCCGCGGCGAAGCGGGCGCATCCGCTCGCGGCGGTGGCCGAGATCGCCAAGGCGGCCTCTCCGCCGCGCGGTTTCCTGCGCGCCATCGAGCGGCGGCTGTCGCGCCACCAGCCGGCGCTGATCGCCGAGATCAAGAAGGCGAGCCCGTCGCGCGGCCTGATCCGGGCCGAGTTCGATCCGCCGGCGCTGGCCCGCGCCTACGAGACCGGTGGCGCGACCTGCCTGTCGGTGCTGACCGACGGCCCGAGCTTCCAGGGCCGTGGCGACCACCTGGTCGCGGCGCGCGCCGCCGCGGCGCTGCCGGTGCTGCGCAAGGACTTCCTCTACGACACCTACCAGGTGGTCGAGGCGCGGGCGCTCGGCGCCGACTGCATCCTGATCATCATGGCGGGCGTCGACGACGCCACGGCGCGCGACCTCGAGGAGGCGGCGACCGAGCACGGCATGGACGTGCTGGTGGAGGTCCATGACGAGGCCGAGCTGGAGCGCGCCCTGAAGCTGTCCTCGCGCCTGCTCGGCATCAACAACCGCGACCTCAAGACCTTCGAGACCCGGCTCGAGGTCGCCGAGCGCCTCGCGCCGCTGGTGCCGAAGGATCGCGTGCTGGTCGGCGAGAGCGGCATCTTCACGCCCGCCGACCTCGCCCGTCTCGCCCGCGTCGGCATCTCGACCTATCTGATCGGCGAGAGCCTGATGCGCCAGGCCGACGTGGCGGCGGCGACCCGCACCCTGCTCGGCCGCGGCGACGCGGCGGCCCCGGCGGCCGAATAACCCTTGCTCCTGGACACCCCCATGACGGACGAGCCGCAGCTCACCCACATCGGCGCGCGCGGCGAGGCCCGCATGGTCGACGTCTCCGACAAGGCCGTGACCAAGCGCGTCGCGGTCGCCGAAGGCCGCGTCGTGATGTCGGCGCAGACGCTCGACCTCGTGCTGCGCGGCGACGCCAAGAAGGGCGACGTGCTCGGCGTCGCCCGGGTCGCCGGCATCATGGCGGCCAAGAAGACGCACGAGCTGATCCCGCTCTGCCATCCGCTGATGATCACCAAGGCCGAGGTGGAGATCACGCCCGACACCGCCCTGCCCGGCCTGCGCGTCGTCGCGACCGTGCAGGTCGGCGGCCAGACCGGCGTCGAGATGGAGGCGCTGACCGCCGTCTCGGTCGCCTGCCTGACCATCTACGACATGGTCAAGGCGGTGGAGCGCGGCATGCGCATCGAGGGCGTGCGGCTCTTGGAGAAGCAGGGCGGCAAGTCCGGCCATTTCCGCGCCGACCCAGTCGTAACCGACGCCGGAGACGCCTGATGGCCGCGCCCCTGTCGGTCGCCGACGCGCTGTTTCGCGTGGTCGAGCACGCCGCCCCGCTGCCGGGCGAGAGCGCGCCGCTGGCGCAGGCCCACGGCCGCGTGCTGGCCGCCGATCTCGCCGCGCTGCGCACCCAGCCGCCTGACGACCTCTCGGCCATGGACGGCTATGCGGTGCGGGCCGCCGACGTGACGGCGCCGAATGCGCGGCTGACGGTGATCGGCGAGGTGCCGGCCGGCCGGCCGTTCGACGGCACGGTCGGGCCCGGCGAGGCGGCCCGCATCTTCACGGGCGGCGTGATGCCGGCCGGCGCCGACACCGTCGTGGTGCAGGAGAACGCGACCCGCGACGGCGACACCGTGGTGTTCGGGGCCGCCAGCCTGCCGGGCCGCCACGTCCGCCGCAAAGGCCGCGACTTCGCCGCCGGCTCGGTGCTGCTGCATCGCGGCCGAAAGTTGACGATGCGGGATCTCGCGCTCGCGGCGGCCATGAACCACCCGGCCGTGCCGGTGCATCGGCGGCCGCGCGTCGGCCTGCTCGCCACCGGCGACGAGCTGGTGCCGCCCGGCACCGAGCCCGGACCCGGCCGCATCGTCTACTCCAACGGCTTCGCCATCGGCGCGCTCGCCCGCAGCGAGGGGGCCGAGACGCTCGATCTCGGCATCGTGCCGGACCGGCTGGACGAGACCGTCGCGGCGATCCGACGCGCCCGCGCCGAGAAGGTCGACGTGCTGGTGACGACGGGCGGCGCCTCGGTCGGCGACTACGACCTGGTGCAGAAGGCGCTGGCCGCCGAGGGCATGGCGCTGGCGTTCTGGAAGATCGCCATGCGGCCGGGCCGGCCGCTGATGAGCGGGCGCCTCGGCGACATTCACGTGCTGGGCCTGCCCGGCAATCCGGTGTCGTCCTTCGTCACCGCGGTGCTGTTCCTGGTGCCGCTGCTGCGCCGCCTGCAGGGCCGCGACGATCTCTCGCTCGCCGACGAGGTCGCGGTTGCCGGCGCCGACCTGAAGCCCAACGACGAGCGCACCGACTATCTGCGCGCGACGCTCGCCAGCGACCCCGAGGGGCGGCTGGTGGCGACCCCGGTCACCGACCAGGATTCCTCGCTGCTCGCCCCGCTCGGCCTCGCCGGCGGGCTGCTGGTGCGCCCCCCGCACGCTCCGGCGGTGACGGCCGGCGGGCCGTGCCGGGTGATTCGCCTGCCGGCGTGAGCGACCGAGGCGCCCTGGGCCGTGCGGGGCGCCCGCCGGAGGCCCGGATCGACCTCCGATGGGCGCGGCGTTTCGCCGATTTCTTAGGCCTAACTGTTTCTCTGGGCGGTCCGTCGAGTTCTTCACTGGACATTAAAGGGTTGCGGAACACATATCGAACATATACGGTATGTTCATGATTTGTTTAGGCACGTCGGGTGAACTGCCCGAGCGAGCCCCGGGGGACGACGAATGCTGACGCGGAAGCAGTTCGAGCTGTTGCGGTTCATCCACGAGCGCCTGAAGGAAAGCGGCGTTCCGCCGTCCTTCGACGAGATGAAGGACGCGCTCGACCTGCGGTCCAAGTCCGGCATCCACCGGCTGATCACGGCGCTGGAGGAGCGCGGCTTCATCCGCCGCCTACCCAACCGGGCGCGCGCCATCGAGGTGATCAAGCTGCCCGAATCGGTCGGTCACGGGGTCGTCGCGGCGCAACGCGCGCGCGGCTTCACGCCGAGCGTCATCGAGGGCAATCTGGGCCGCGTCCGCCCCGCCCCGGTGCAGGAGGAGGATTCGGCCCGGCCCGTCGCCGTGCCGGTCATGGGCCGGATCGCCGCCGGCACCCCCATCGAGGCGATCCAGACCAAGAGCTCCATCGTCAACGTGCCGCCCGAGATGCTCAGCGCCGGCGACCATTTCGCCCTCGAGGTGCGTGGCGACTCGATGATCGAGGCCGGGATTCTCGACGGCGACATCGCGCTGATCCGCCGCTCCGAGAACGCCGAGACGGGCGACATCGTGGTGGCCCTGGTCGACGAGGAGGAGGCGACGCTCAAGCGCTTCCGCCGCCGCGGCGCCTCGATCGCGCTGGAGCCCGCCAACTCGTCCTACGAGGTGCGCATCCTTCCCCCCAACCGGGTGCGCATCCAGGGCAAGCTGGTCGGCCTGATGCGGCGGTACTGAGCCGGTCATCCGACCAAGAGCCGCGTGCGGGGTACTCCGCCGAGAGCCGCGCCGGGTGAGCCGCCGAGAGCCGCGGGCCGGGTGAGCCGCTGAGAGCCGCCGAGAGCGGCCGGCTCTCCCTCCGCCCTCGTCCTGAAGAGCCGCCGAAGGCGGCGTCTCGAAGGACGTGGCCCGCCGAGCTCGGCCGATCCCGACGTCCTATCGTCATGCCCAGGGCGGCTGACGCCGGCGTCGATCGCCGCATGGTTCGAGACACGCTCCTCGAGGAGCGCTCCTCACCACGAGGAGTCGGTGGGTGCGGCGACGATCCCCACGCCACCTAGGCCGCGCCCGGAGTCCGTGGCTGCGGTTCAGTCCGGATCGAGATCCTCGGTCGCGGGCGTCGCGTCCGGCGGCGGCGTACGGCCCTCCGGGCCGGCCGTGCCGGTGGCGGGCG
>NZ_NPEX01000156.1 GCF_003258865.1 Rhodoplanes roseus
GTCCTCCACGCTCGGCGGCAGAAGACAGGACTGCGCCCGGCTCGCGCCGGTCTTGAACGGGCGATTCGTCATGCCACCAATCCTACATCAGCTGCAGCCGCCGATTCTTGCCCAGTCTCTTCGCTCAATCCAGGCTACGAAGAGGCCGGGCTACGCTTGCTCAATCCAGGCTACGAGGAAGCCGGGCTACGCTTGCTACGAGGAAGCCGGGCTACGCTTGCTTGCTAGTTTTGAGGTCGAAGGAAGCCTCTTCTCTCCATTTCGCTGCGACGCTTGTTTTGGCTCCCAAACACCTCTCGAAGTCTTTCTCTGTGCCGTCGTGGATCAACTTGCTCTAAAAGTTCAAGCTCGTGGTTTATTGTATAGTCGAGATACGGAACTTTGAGTCTGGTCATGACAAAATACAATAGGCATACAAATCCAAGTGATATTATATAGACAAAAATGACAGTGCTCCAGATTCCAAATTGAGCATTTGATACAAGATAATAATAAAGTATCTTGATATTCAAGAATATAGTTGCGACCAAGGTTACGGATAACATCGCCAGAATTGTGATTGCTGAAGATTTCATAATCAGCCGTGTCAAAACTGGTTGGATGATGTGAGGCAGGTTCGCTGGTTGATAGCGACCTTGAATTTCGTGTGGGAAAAATCTGAATCTGCAAACCTCGCGAAGTTCTTGCGGTTCAACTTTGGTGAGTGCCGATTTGATGGCTGAATCTAGCAAATACGTGTTTCCTTGAAGGATTATGGTGTATGACGCAATGAGGTTGGTAGTGAGAAGAAGAAGTTCGGCGAGGCCGGGAGTGTATTTTAATGAAAGTCCAGAGATGTTCAGGTCGATGTTTATGGAAAAATAATTAGTTATAATGAATGCGTATATGAGGCCCGACACTATCAATTGTTTTTTGATTTTTGCATTCGTCTCGTCTCGCGCTTTTGCCATATCCTCAATGAACTTAATGTCGATTAAGCTCGCTGTTTCCGGTTGGCAAAGCTCAAAATCCAACGAGAGGACTTCTCCCGGGGATAGCCATCTAATAGGGACAATTTTCCGCCAATCGCGGTATTGCTGCCAATAGAAATTGGTCAAGGCGATTGGCCGGAGTATGACGAATTTCGTTCTTTCTAGGGTGCGCGTGAGTCGTGAGATTTTCGGCATAAGGGTCAAGGAGTTCTGCTACGCTAGGTATTGCAATGGACTGCGCGCCACTCGGTGTCTACCCTTTCGTTTTGCGCGGATCGTTCCCGTAGCTATCGCTGTCTTGGATCTTGCCGTCGCGTCCGTGCTCGACAAGTTCGGTCTCGTTGGCCCGAGCGAGTGCACGACCACGGTCCATCGCCTCGCTCTTACGATCGAAATGCCCACTTGAACGTTCAGCGCCTTCACGCATGACGTCCCACCCGCCGCGATCACTGTTCGGAACCACATGGTAACGCTTTGTCATGGGGATCTCCGAGATATGGGTGCGCGCAGTTCATCATATGTTCCCTTCAAGTCAAGGGCGGCGCAATGCGCCGCCCACAACTTTTCGTCAGCTCACGAGCACCCCGTCGTGCTGCCGCACGTGTTGCACTTCATGCACGTCCCGTTGCGGACGAGGGTGAAGTTGCCGCATTCGCCGCAGGCTTCGCCTTCGTAGCCTTGGGCCTTGGCTTCGGCGCGCTTTTCGGCGGCGTGGGCCTTTGCGTCGGAGCGGGCCGCGGGGGCGGGCTCGTGCCAGGGCAGGTCCTCGAGGGCCTGGCCGGGGCGCAGCACCGGGTCGGCCTTCAGGGCCGCCGCCGTGCCGCCGGCGCCGCGCGCGAAAGGCGCGACGTTCGACGGCGCGTGCGCGCCGGCCTGGGCGGTGGGCGGCGCGGCCGCGGCGCGGCTGTCCGGATGGGTGCCGGCCGGGGCAGGGCGGGGCTCGCCATGCGCGGTGCGGTGCTCGCCGGTCGGGGCGCCGCCGCCCTGCATCACGACCAGCTTGTCGGTGCGCGAGCGGGTGAGGCCCTTCGAAACGTATTTGGCGGCCGAGGAGCCCTCCGGCATCTTGCCCTCGGCGACGCCCTTGCCGAGCGCGTCGAAGCCGCCCGTGGTCGACGGGTCGACATGGGCGAGGTCGAAGCGCGACATGTAGGAGACGGCGAGCTCGCGGAACACGTAGTCGAGGATCGAGGTCGCGTACTTGATCGAGTCGTTGCCCTGCACCGGGCCGGACGGCTCGAAGCGCGTGAACGTGAAGGCGTCGACATACTCCTCCAGCGGCACGCCGTATTGCAGGCCGAGCGACACCGCGATGGCGAAGTTGTTGAGGAGCGAGCGGAGCGCGGCGCCCTCCTTGTGCATGTCGATGAAGATCTCGCCGAGCCGGCCGTCGTCGTACTCGCCGGTGCGCAGATACACCTTGTGGCCGCCGACCACGGCCTTCTGGGTGTAGCCCTTGCGCCGGTCCGGCATCTTGTCGCGCTCGCGCATCACCACGATGCGCTCGACCACCTTCTCGACGATCTTCTCGGAGAGCGCCGTGGCGCGGGCCGCCATCGGCTTCTCCAGGAAGGCGTCGATGTCGTGATCCTCCTCGTCGTCCTCGTCGGCGACGAGCTGGGCGGACAGCGGCTGCGACAGCTTGGAGCCGTCGCGGTAGAGCGCGTTCGCCTTCAGGCCGAGCTTCCAGGACAGCATGTAGGCCGCCTTGCAGTCCTCGACCGTCGCCTCGTTCGGCATGTTGATGGTCTTGGAGATGGCGCCCGAGATGAACGGCTGCGCCGCCGCCATCATGCGGATGTGGCTCTCCACCGAGAGGAAGCGCTTGCCGTTGCGGCCGCACGCATTGGCGCAGTCGAACACCGGATAGTGCTCGGGCTTGAGGTGCGGCGCGCCCTCGACCGTCATGGCGCCGCAGACGAACACGTTGGCGGCGTCGATCTCGCGGCGGGTGAAGCCGAGCGCCGCCAGCATGTCGAAGCTCGGCTTGGCGAGATCCTCGGCCGGCAGGCCGAGCGTCTCGGTGCAGAAGGCCTCGCCCAGCGTCCACTTGTTGAAGGCGAACTTGATGTCGAAGGCGGTCGGCAGCGCCTTCTCGATCTTCTCGAGGATCTCGGGCGTGAAGCCCTTGGTCTTGAGGTTGACGTGGTTGATGCCGGGCGCCTCGGCGAGCGTGCCGCGGCCGACCGCATAGGCCTCGATGTCGGCGATCTGCTGATCGTTGTAGCCGAGCACGCGCAGCGCCTCGGGCACGGCGCGGTTGATGATCTTGAAGTAGCCGCCGCCGGCCAGCTTCTTGAACTTCACCAGGGCGAAGTCGGGCTCGATGCCGGTGGTGTCGCAATCCATCACCAGGCCGATCGTGCCGGTCGGCGCGATCACGGTGGCCTGGGCGTTGCGGAAGCCGTGCTCGGTGCCGAGCGACAGAGCGCGGTCCCAGGCGACCTTGGCGCGCTCGACGAGGTGCGCGTCCGGGCAGGCGTGGTGGTCGAGCCGCATCGGCAGGGTGGCGAGCTTCTCGTAGGCGTGCTTCTCGCCGTGCGCGGCGCGGCGATGGTTGCGCACCACCCGCAGCATGTGCTCGCGGTTCTTCTTGTAGCCCGGGAAGGCGCCGAGGATCGCCGCCATCTCGGCCGAGGTGGCGTAGGAGACGCCGGTCATGATCGCCGAGAGGGCGCCGCACAGGGCGCGGCCGGCGTCGGAGTCGTAGGGGATGCCGGACGACATCAGGAGGCCGCCGAGATTGGCGTAGCCGAGGCCGAGGGTGCGGTACTCGTAGGAGAGCTGGGCGATCTCCTTGGAGGGGAACTGCGCCATCAGCACGGAGATCTCGAGCACCACGGTCCACAGCCGCACGACGTGCTCGTAGCCGGCCACGTCGAACGCGAAGGCGTCGCCCACCTCACCCTTCTCCCGGAAGGTCAGCAGGTTCAGCGAGGCGAGATTGCACGCCGTGTCGTCCAGGAACATGTATTCCGAGCACGGATTGGAGGCCCGGATCGGCCCGGAGGCCGGGCAGGTGTGCCAGTCGTTGATCGAGGTGTGGAACTGCAGGCCGGGATCCGCCGAGGCCCAGGCCGCCGCCGCGATCTTCTCCCACAGGTCGGAGGCCTTGACGGTCTTGGCGATCTTGCCCGGCTTGGTGCGCCAGGTCAGGTCCCAGTCGCGGTCGGACTCGACGGCCTTGAGGAACTCGTCCGTCACCCGCACGGTGTTGTTGGAGTTCTGGCCCGAGACGGTGAGATAGGCCTCGCTGTCCCAGTCGGTGTCGTAGATCGGGAACTCGATGTCCTTGTAGCCCTGGCGCGCCAGCTGGATCACCCGCTTGATCACGTTGTCGGGCACGTGGTTGCGCCGCGCCGCCTTGATCTCGCGCTTGAGCACCGGGTTCTTCTCGGGCGTGAAGCAGTCGTCGCCGGAGCCCTGGCAGTTGACGCAGGCCTTCATCACGGCGCGCAGGTGCCGCTGGGCGATGCGCGAGCCGGTGACCATGCTGGCCACCTTCTGCTCCTCCAGCACCTTCCAGTCGATATAGGTCTCGATGTCCGGGTGGTCGACGTCGACGATCACCATCTTGGCGGCGCGGCGCGTGGTGCCGCCCGACTTGATGGCGCCGGCGGCGCGGTCGCCGATCTTGAGGAAGCTCATCAGGCCCGACGACTTGCCGCCGCCGGAGAGCCTTTCACCAGCGCCGCGCAGGCGCGAGAAATTGGTGCCGGTGCCGGAGCCGTACTTGAACAGCCGCGCCTCGCGCACCCACAGATCCATGATGCCGCCCTCGTTGACGAGGTCGTCCTGGATCGACTGGATGAAGCAGGCGTGCGGCTGCGGGTGCTCGTAGGCCGACTTGGAGCGGTGCAGCTTGCCGGTCTTGAAGTCGACGTAGTGGTGGCCCTGGCTCGGGCCGTCGATGCCGTAGGCCCAGTGCAGGCCGGTGTTGAACCACTGCGGCGAGTTCGGCGCCACCATCTGCATGGCCAGCATGTAGCGCAGCTCGTCGAAGAACGCCTGCGCGTCGGCCTCGGCGTCGAAATAGCCGCCCTTCCAGCCCCAATAGGTCCAGGTGCCGGCCAGCCGGTCGAACACCTGCCGGGCCGAGCTCTCGCCGACAAAGCGCTCCTTCTCGGGCAGGGTGGCGAGCGCCGCCTCGTCGGGCGCCGAGCGCCACAGCCAGGACGGGACCGTCTCCTCCTCGACCTTCTTCAGGCGCGCCGCGACGCCGGCCTTGCGGAAGTACTTCTGGGCCAGCACGTCGGAGGCGACCTGCGACCACGCGGTCGGCACCTCGACGGCGTCGGCGCGGAACACCACCGAGCCGTCCGGATTGCGGATCTCGCTCGTCGTCAGGCGGAACGGAATGTCCGCATAGGGTGACTGTCCGTCCTTGGTGTAGCGCCGCTCGATCCGCATCTCAGTCCCCTTGCCTCGCTTCCGGCCGACGCCCTCCCGGACGTCGCGTCGATCATCCCACCGTCGCGGACCTGATGGCCCGCGACTTACTCTCGGCTTCGTGCTCTGACGCCCGATACTCGCCGGTGATCCGCGCGCGGTCCGGTCTCGTGGGTCACGTCGGCCGGCCGGGTCCCCTTTTCAGGGTGAGGCACAGGCACGACAGAGGGTGTCCACAAAGGCCACGTGGCCCTTGGGGAGGTCTGTCGCAAGCCTCAGGGATCCGTCCGGCGAGGACGTGGTACCAGCCGCGCCGCAGGGGCCAAACGCTAGGCCGACTCCGCCGAGGCAGTCAAGCAATAGCGTGAGAGTCTGAATCATCCCCTAAATGTGGTGGGCGAGGGGAAGAATTGCGGGGATATTTTTAACGCCTCGGCAACCCTCTGGAATCCGGTCCGGATTCTGTAAAGGCCCGGACGGACCCGGATGCACCCGGGTCGTAGCATACCGGCGCACGGTGTCACGCGGTCGTCACAGAGCAGCAGAATCCGCTGTGGACGTCGTCCTCGGATCCGGGCCGAAAACGGTAATCAAGTAGCTGTTCAGGCCGCGCCGGTGCCACGCGACCGCGGCGGCCGGCGGCGTTTGCGACAGGACCGAGTCGGCGCCGTCGACTCGGTCGCCGACCCGGTCGCCGACCCGGCCGCCGCCCAGGTGCAGCCGGGCCGCGTTCGGGTTTCCGAACGCCGAATCCCGCGCCCATCCGGGTTTCCGAATGGACCCCGTGAGCCGCGACGAAAAACCCAGGCGGCACCGTCGGCTCGGCCCGCCGGAGTCCGGCACGTTACATGCGTGGCGAGTGTCGCGTCGAAGGACCAACCAGAGTCCCCCGTAAGGCTGTCTCTTTCTCCGCAAGGAATGCCCGACAGCGCGGGGCCGAGAATGCATCGCCATCCGGCGACCTTCCTCAGACGAACGGGTGCCGTCGTCGGCTCGCCCGTCCGCCGCCGTCGTCCCGCTTTCACGGTTTCCAGAATCCGCCTCTGCCGAGCCGTCTCCGGCGCTCACCGCGCCGCCGACGACCGTGTCGAACCGCGTGTCGCCGGCGCGTCCGCGCTGCCGCCATGCGCTCCGCTCGACCGCCCGTGCCTCGCCCGTCCGCAGCCGGCGTCCATCGCCGGCCCGGACGCGACGATGCCTGGACGGCTCACCGCTCGGCTCGACGACATCCCCACACGCAGGAGGGTCAGTTGATACTCGGAATGTCTGTTCCAGCCTTCGTCTCGCTGCTCGGCATCGTCATCGTGGTCGGCATTTCGATGTACAACGAGGAGCTCAATGTCGGGATCGTGGCGATCGCCTTCGCCATCCTGATCGGCGCGGTCTTCGCCGGCATCCCGGCCACCAAGGTCATGCAATCGTGGCCGATCGACCTGTTCATGATCCTCAGCGGCGTCACCTTCCTGTTCGGGATCGCGACGACGAACGGAACCATGGACAAGGTGACGGCGAACGCCATACGGCTGGCCGGCGGCAACACGGCGATGATCCCGTTCATCGTGTTCGCGCTGATCACCATCATCACCACGATCGGCCCCGGCAACATCGCCACCGTCACCCTGATGGCGCCGGTCGCGATGGCGATCGCTGGGCGGATCAAGCTGTCCGCCTTCCTGATGACCCTCCTGGTGGTGGGCGCGGCCAACGGCGCGGCGTTCTCGCCGATCTCCCCGACCGGCATCATCTCGCAGTTCTTCGTGACCAAGATGGCCCCGGAGATGGCGTCGATCGGCAAGCCGCTGGGCGACCTCGACGTGATGGCCTGGCGCGTCTATCTCGACTGTGAGATCGCCCAGATGATCGGCAACATGGGCGGCTTCTTCCTGCTCGGCGGGGCCGCCTGGATGCTGCAGCAGAAGCACTCCACGCTGAGCATCGACGAGGTCGCGGCCAAGCCCGAGCCGTTCACCCGCCATCAGTGGATGACGGTCGGCGCCGTGGTGGCACTCGTGCTCCTGGTCATCCTGCCCGGGCTGTCGATCATGAAGCCGATCTTCACGCCGGCCGTGATGAACGTGCTCGGCAACGGCAAGGCTCCGAACGTCGGCGCGCTCGCCTTCATGCTGGCGACCGCTCTGCTGATCCTCAACGCCGGCGACAGCAAGACGGTGGTGAAGTCGATGCCGTGGTCGGTGATCATCATGGTCGGCGGCATGGGCATCCTGATCGAGATCATGGACAAGGCCGGCGGTCTCGGCGCCCTGGTCGACATCATCGCGACCGTCTCGGGCCCGGTCACGGTCACCGGCGTGCTCGGCTTCGTCACCGGCATCATCTCGGCCTATTCGAGCTCGTCGGGCGTCGTCATGCCGATGTTCCTGCCGTTGGTCCCCGGGCTGGTCAAATCCGTGGGCGGCGATCCCGTCTCGATGATCGCCTCGATCAATGTCGGCTCGCACATGGTCGACACCTCGCCGCTGTCGCTGTTCGGTGCCGTCTGCCTGGCCTGCGCCGCGGCCAACGAGGACAAGGGCAAGCTGTTCCGCAAGCTGCTCATCTGGGGCTTCTCGATGTCGCTGGTCGGCGCGGCGCTCTGCTACGTGTTCTTCGGGCTGCTCGGCCTGTGATCGGCCCGTGACCGTCGGCCGCGCCACCAGGCCGGCCGGCGGGCGGAGAGGGAAGGGCGGCTGCGGGGGCGTCGCGAGACGCGCCCGCAGCGTCGTCGCGTCCGTCGTTCACGGGATCGTATCACCACGCAGTGTTAGCCGGTCTTGGCTCCTGTAGAATGGAGGGTGAAGCACAGCGGCCGATCGTGGACGCAGGCCGGATCGGCCGGCGTCGACTGTCGCTTAGTGCGGTCGCATCGGGCTGCGGGGATGGACGCTCCTCCCCGCACGGGTACATGCATGACCTTCATGCCGTTCGCTGGGGTCGAGATGGCGAGGCGGGGCGCCCTCCTGTCGGCGCGCGCCTTCCGCACCGCGCCTCGGAGCACCCTGCGGCGCTGGCTGGCCGTGGCGTTGAGTCTCGTCTTGGCCACGGCGGCCACGGCCTACGTCGTCTACGATCAGGAGCTCGACGGTTCGATCCGCAAGCTGCGCGGCAGTGCCGACCACCGGCTCGATCTCTACGCCGCCAGCCTCGAGCGCGAGATCGAGAAATACGCGACGTTCCCTTATGTCATGGGCCTGCAATCCGACGTGATCGCCCGCTTGCGCGACCCGTCCGATGCCGCGCTGGTGCCCCGGGTCAACGTCTATCTCGAGACGTTGAATCGTCGGATCGGCACGTCGGTCGTCTATGTCCTCGACCGCAGGGGCCGGGTCGTCGCCTCATCCAACTGGAACGAGCCGGACAGCTTCGTCGGTCTCGACCTGTCGTACCGGCCGTATTTCCGCAACACCGCGATCGACCGGGTGGAGCGCTTCTACGGCATCGGCACCAGCGGCAACAAGCCGGGCCACTACCTCGCCACCGCGCTCCACGACAACGGCGTGATCGTCGGCACCGGCGTGGTCAAGATCGACCTCGAGCAGCTCGAGCGGTCGTGGTCGTCGGCCGAGTCGCCGGCGATCCTGACCGACGAGCACGGGGTCATCAGCCTGTCCTCGGTGCCGGGGTGGAAATACGGAACGCTGCAGCCGCTCGACGCGGCCGCTCGCCAGGACATCGCCGAGGCGCAGCAGTACAACGATCGCACCCTCGCGCCGATCGGCATGCGGGTGGTGCGCGACCTCGATCACGCCGCCCGGATCGTCAGCCTTCCCGGTCGGGCGGGCCGGGACGGCCGCGTGTTCTCGATCAGCGGCCTGTTCCTCGCCCAGGCCCGGATGCTGACCGGGGTGCCCTGGCGACTGACCGTCTTCTCGGATCTGGAGGAGGCGGTCGACCTGGCCCGCACCCGCGCCGTGCTGGCCGGCCTCGGCGTGCTCCTGCTCGGAGGCGCGTCGGTGATGCTGGTCCAGCGGCAGCGCCACCTGCGGGAGATCGTCGCCGCCCGGGCCGCGCTGCAGCGCGCCCACGACGAGCTGGAGCACAAGATCGCCGACCGCACCTCCGAGCTGACCGCCGCCAATGCTCGCCTCGTCGGCGAGGTCGAGGAGCGCCGCCGCGCCGAGCGGGCGCTGCGCGATGCCCAGACCGCGATGGTTCAGGCCGGCAAGCTGGCGGCGATCGGCCAGTTCTCCACCGGCATCGTGCACGAGCTGAACCGGCCGCTGGCGGCGATCGCCGCGCTGTCGGGCAACGCCGTCAAGTTCATCGAGCGCGGCGACGTCGCCACGGCCAGCGGCAATCTGGAGCGCATCCGCCCGCTGGTCGAACGCATGGCGAGGCTGACCGGCGAGCTGAAGGGTTTCGCCCGCAAGTCGTCGGGTGGGTCGGGGCCGGTCCGGGTCCGCAAGTCGTTCGACAACGCGCTGTTCCTGCTCCACCACCGGGTCGCCTACGGTCGCGTCGAGGTGGTCGAGGACATCGACCCCGACCTCGTCGTCCGCTGCGATCAGAACCGGCTGGACCAGGTGCTGGTCAACCTCATCGGCAATGCGCTCGATGCGATGGAGGGACGGGAGGGGAGCCGGCTCGACCTCGTCGCCGCCGCCACGCCCGACGGCTTCGCCCGGCTGGACGTCCGCGACAACGGCCCGGGCCTGTCGGAGGACTGGCCGCAGCACGCCTTCGAGCCGTTCTACACCACCAAGGCGCCGGGCACCGGCCTGGGTCTCGGCCTGGCGATCTCGGTCGGCATCGTCCGCGACTTCGGCGGCGAGCTCACCGCCGCCGGGCGAGCATCGGGGGGCGCCGCCTTCGGCCTGACCATCCCGTTGGCGACCGACCCCGCATGAGCCACACCGGACTGAAAGTGCTGGTGGTCGACGACGACCCGGACATGCTGCTCGGCTGCGAGCAGGCGCTCCAGCTCGACGGGCGCCTCACCGTGGGCGCGACCTCGGTCGACAAGGCCCTGAAGCTGATCCGCAGCGACCTGCCCGGCGTGATCGTCAGCGACATCCGCCTGCCGGACCGCGACGGTCTCTCGCTGCTCGCCGAGGTCCAGACCATCGATCCCGACCTGCCCGTGATCCTGATCACGGGACACGGCGACGTGGCGCTGGCGGTCCGGGTCATGAAGTCCGGCGCCTACGACTTCGTCGAGAAGCCGTTCCTGCCGGAGTTCCTCGTCGACGTCGTCCGCCGCGGGCTGGAGAAGCGGGCCCTCACGCTCGAGGTGCGGGCGCTCCGCCACCAACTCCGCGACCAGAAGCGGCTGGAGGAGCGGATCATCGGGCACTCCGTCGGGATCGAGCGGGTGCGGCGCCTGATCTCGGAGATCGCCGACACCCAGGCCCCGGTGATGATCCACGGCGAGACCGGCACCGGCAAGGAGCTGGTCGCCCACTGCCTGCACGAGGCGAGCGGACGCCGCGGCCGGTTCGTCGCGATCAACTGCGGCGGCCTGCCCGAGAGCCTGGTGGAGAGCGAGCTGTTCGGCCACGAGCCCGGCTCGTTCACCGGGGCCACCAAGCGCCGCATCGGAAAGATCGAGTACGCCAATGGCGGCACGCTGTTCCTCGACGAGATCGACAGCATGCCGGTGAGCGTCCAGATCAGGCTGTTGCGGGTGCTGCAGGAGCGAACCCTGGAACGCCTGGGCTCGAACGTCTCGGTGCCGGTCGACTGCCGGATCGTCGCCGCGACCAAGGAGGATCTGGTGAAGATGGGGGAGGCCGGCCGGTTCCGCCCCGATCTCTATTACCGGATCAACGTCGTCACGGTGAAGCTGCCGCCGCTGCGCGAACGGCTCAACGACGTGCGGCTGCTGCTGGAGCACTTCGTCCAGTCGAGCTGCGCCACCCACGGCCGGCCGACCCCGGAGATCCACCCCTCCAAGATCCAGCAGCTCATGGCCCATTCCTGGCCCGGCAACGTGCGCGAGCTGCGCAACGTCGCCGACCGGTTCGTGCTCGGCATCGAGATGGCGTTCCCGCCCTTCGCCACGACCGATGCGACGCTGCCGTCGCTGCCGGAGGCCGTGGAGGCGTTCGAGCGTGCCATGATCTCCGACGCGCTGCGCAAGCACGGGATGAACCTGTCGCAGACCGCCGCCACGCTCCGCATCCCCAAGACCACCCTGCACGACAAGATGCGCAAGTACGGGCTCGGCGGGGAGTGAGGGCAGGGGCGATCGACTACGCCACTCCGTCCGCCAGGCGGGCCGCGGTCGCGTCCTCCGGGGTCTTTTCGGCGATCTCGGCGCGGACATGCGGCAGGCCTTCGGGGTGCACCTCGCGCAGGAAGGCGATCAGCTTCTCGCGCACCTCGCAGCGCAGGTCGAAGGCCTCGCCGGCGGTGCGGGCGCTCACCAGGGCGCGCAGCTCGATGGTGCGGTCGGTGGCATCGGTCACCTGCAGGCCGGCGACCCGACGGTCCCACAGCGGCGACGCCTCGACGATCTCGCGGAGCTTCGCCCGCACCCGATCGACCGGCACGGCATAGTCGGCATGGATCATCACAGCGCCGAAGATGTCCGGGTTCTCGCGGGTCCAATTCTGGAACGGCTTCTCGATGAAGTAGGTCAAAGGGACGATCAGGCGGCGCAGATCCCAGATCCGGACGACGACGTAAGTGGATGTGATCTCTTCGATTTCGCCCCATTCGTTTTCGACGATCACGGCGTCGCCGAGGCGGATCGGCTGGGTCATGGCGAGCTGGACGCCGGCGATCAGGTTGGAGAACAGCGGCCGCGCCGCGAGGCCGACGACGAGGCCGGCGGCGCCCGCCGAGGCGAACAGGCTGACGCCGTACTGCCGCACCGTCTCGAAGTTCATCAGCGCCGCCGCGGCCGTCACCACCACCACCAGGGTGGCGGCGGTGCGCTTGAGGATGCGGACCTGGGTCAGGTGCTTGCGGGCCAGGACGTTGTTCGGCATCTCGACCCGGTAGCCGCGCATGTAGAAGGCGGCGCCGAGATCGACCGCGATCAGGGCGATCCAGCCGAGCAGCATCACGAAGACGACGCCGAGGAGCCGCACCGCCACGTCGGCGAGCCGCGAGTCGAACGGCATCGCCGGCAGCAGCACGGCGATCACGACGATCACCAGGGCGAGTCGGCTCGGGCCGTAGCTGCGAGCGAGCAGGGTCTGGACGAAGGGTCGGCGGCGGAGAGCGCGGCGCAGCAGCGCCGCCACCACGGCGTGGAGCGCCAGGACCACGGCGACCGCGAGGGCCAGCGCCGCGATGCCGACGACGCTGCCCGGAATCGTCGAAAGAAGCTCGAGACCCTGCGCCAAGATGTTGTCGAAGAATGCCAATTCGGCCTCCCTGTCACCGCGGCCGGTGGCCGACATGTCCGCTGCAGTGCAGCATTCGGGGTCAACCGGACGGTCCAAGGTCGGTTCCGGCGGCTGTCGCGGCAGCAGGGCAGGCCGGCGATCGGCGTCGGCGGACCAGGCCTTCTGGACTTCCCGCGGCCCGGGTGGCATGAACGCCGAAACCTCCGGCGCGCAGGTGGACGATGGACGCCAAGACCTTCCTGATCCGCTTCTTCACGTGGTGGAACGGCCAGACCTTCGGCACGCAGCTGTGGACGGCGCGCCACGGCGAGCTGGTCGGTCAGGACGACCAGGGCAACCAGTATTACCGCGAGAAGGGCGGCCGGATCAGCCCGGCGCTCGGCTTCGAGCGCCGCTGGGTGATCTACGCCGGCGAGGCCGAGGCCTCCCGCATCCCGCCCGAGTGGCACGGCTGGATTCATCACATCGTCGACGTTCCGCCCAGCCAGGTGACGGTGACGCCGCGCGAGTGGTGGAAGCCGCACAAGGCGAATCTCACCGGCACCCCCGGCGCCTATCGGCCGCCGGGATCGACGCTCGCGCAGAATCGCCGGCCGGCCGCGACGGGCGACTACAAGGCCTGGACGCCGGGCCGCTGAGCCGCCCCGCCGATCTCCGTGCGGACGGCCGCGCGGGGGCGGAAAATCGTGGCGCTACGACGCTTTCGCTGTGTTCCTTTCCCTTTCGATGCCGCAATCCGCGTGTTAAGTGCGCGGCCTGCGCGGTCGCGGCCGTGCGTTCCGCCTTCGCTTCGGATGTCGAGCCCGCCATGTCCCGATTGTCGCGCGCGCCGCTGGTGCTTCTCGGTCTCCTGCTGACGACCGCGCCCGCGCCCGCGCAGTTCGGCAGCATCTTCGGCAACGATCCGCCGCCGCGGCCGCCCTCCTCGGTGCCGACGCGGCGCGAGCCGCTGCCGCCGCCCGGCTCGCTGCAGCAGGTGACGCCGCTGCCCGAGGACGACGCGGTGCCGGGCGAGCCGATGCCGTTGCCGCCGCCGCCGCCGGCGACCGCCATCCGGCC